>JAYEND010000001.1:0-132476 GCA_034721895.1 Campylobacterota bacterium
TGGAGAACGCCAGACACACCAGTGTCTTGTCATCACTTTGATAGTTGACCAGTTTGCAATGATTGATGGTGTGGGTCATCATTTGGTCATGTGCCAGTATTGCACCTTTTGGTTTTCCGGTCGTTCCTGATGTGTAAAGGACAGCAGCATCCGTATCGCCCGAAATTTCATCATAAGCCGTTGAGCTTTCTATCAAGTTCTGCAAGTTCTGCAAGTTCAGCGGATTCAGCAGATCCGAAAAAGGCAGGGTATCGGCGAACTCCCCCTCCGAGTCAATAAGATAACAATGTTCGACACTCGGCAACTCAGGCATATTGTCAGCGATCTGGGAAAACAGACTTTTCTGGCTGATCAAAATGGTTGGTTTGCTATGGTCAATGATATAATGGGCTTCATCCTCTTTGAGGCGGTAATTAATAGGGATAACTGTCACACCGATCTTAAAGCAGGCAAAATAGCAGACAATGATCTCTGGAGAATTATACAGATAAAATGCCAGTCGATCCCCTTTTTTCAGATCAATATCCAAAAGAGAGTTTGCCATCCGGTCCGTTAAATGAAGAAGTTCCTGGTAGGAGTACTCTCTGTTGTCATAAACTGCTGCGATGTTGTCAGGGTGCCGTTCACTCGCATCTTTTAATATTTGATATAACATGACTTACCTTTTCATTGTTCAAATGACATCACAGATAACCGTTCTATGATCGATACAAAATCTGCCACAAGAAAGCTCTTGTTCTCTTCTGTAATGATCGGAACATGAACAAAAATAGAGTGACACTTCTCCTCTTGCGAAGAGAGGTGCTCGAGCATCTTGTAATAGAGTGTGTTGCAAACGAATCGGCCGGCATCATGACTGACCTCCGTCATCGGCAGATCAGCAGTCAATGTGTCCAAGTCCACACTGGTTTGAAGGATCTGTTCGTCAAGAACGGCTCTGGATTCTATATTAAGTTTTGCACGCTCTTCCGCCATACCGCAGCAGATCAACACTTTGGGTCGAAACTCATTAAACCGCTCAAGAACATGTTGGGGAGCCAACTCAAAATCCACAGGAAGTTTTCTAAGAAAATTGAACGCTCCGGGTTCTCTTTTACTGAGCAGATGCAGCAGATCATCTGACGAGTTGGTGATGTGATGCGATTTCCATGTCGAAAAAGAGGTGATTAAAATAGGATTATGCATATAGTTTTACCTCCTTATCACCACACTACCCAAATAGAGTAAACTTTAGGAGTTTGGAATTATTACGCCACCAGCTGAATAGTAGAGCTTTATTTCCCGGCTCGTGAATGATAAATCATAAAATCATCACACGACAGTCTGTCGCCGGACATCAAGCCTATCGTCAAAAAATCTCCGTAATACAGTTGGATATTGCACTCTGACAAGCCCTTCTTGACAACGAGATCACCAATTTTTGTTTTGTTCGTACTTAGTGATTTATCATAGACTAAATGCATGGTTTTAATGTATTGAAGTGAATCGTCACAAGAGACATTGTTATCATTTTTTGATTTGGATTCCAAGTACTGTATACTATATTTCCCTATCTTGAAAATACAATTCTCTTTTTTGTCCGCTTTAGGCTTTTGCTTAACGGTTTCTTCCTGTGGGCAGGGAACGATATAGCTCATGCTGCCTTTCCGCTCATAACATTTCCCGTCATCCATAGTGACGATATCGGCATATGCCGATATATTTATCAGGCAAAATATAATAAATCTCATTAAAAAATTCCTAAAACCGGTTATCACTAGCTTACTGTTCCACTCTTTAAATACCTAATGCAATAACTCTAATCATTCCATCCACTGGCGAGACCAACCACATCGAAGCCCTCTTTCCAGTACTTTTTGATATTTACACGAAAGCGATCCCATCCATAAAGACTGCTGTATGCTTCTTCACTCCATCCTGTCCCCTTGACAAAAAGTGCAAACCATCGCCCCTCTCCATAGTCAAGCTTAATCAAATGATAGCCCTCATCCCATCGGTTACGGATCACTTTTCTCATACCGCTCCAATCATCCAGACTGACATAGCTCTGATCTGCAAATCCGGTATTTTTGGCAAAAAGACCAACCCATTGACCACCACCGGCCTCAACTTCAGTCAGGGAATATCCACTGTCCCAGTATCCTTTGATCGTTTTGCGGAAATCTTCCCATGAACGATTGACAGTAAGTACCTGGTCTGTAAATCCGGCTCCCTTGGCAAGGATCCCCACCCATTCACCATCACCATACTCTACATCGATTAACGAAAAGCCTTCACTTTTTTTCTGTTCGATGCCTTTTTGAAACTTTTTCCAGTTGTCATCATGCAGATAAGCCTGAGCTGTATATCCTGTACCCTTGGCAAAAATACCCATCCACGTACGACGCCCCTGCACCAGATCAACCAGATAAAAGCCCTTTCTCCATTCTGATTCTATGGCATCGCCCATATCACTTATATTCTCCCTGCTAACCATTGACTGTGCTGTCATCTTGGTCCCTTTGGCATAGAGACCGACCCAGATATGTTCTGCATACGAAAGAGAAGTGAACAGCACTGCTCCGGATACCACAATCACCATCTTTTGAAACCATTTCATTCCACACTCCTTATTATTGTGTCTATACAATATGGATACCTCTAAAAACCCTGGATGTCCATAAATTTATATTTTCAAATAGTATATCATAATTTCTAATAAACATAGGGTATTGCCTCCACGAACAAGACTTCAAACTCCAGATAATCAAGAGGATATTCATCCAGCAACTGTTTCGTCTGCCTATAACCAAGGTGGCGCTCTCCCCCGCTGGTTCCACTCTCTTTGATATACCGCAGCATCTCATAGACTGTATCAAAATGAAGTTTGTAACGAACTGTTTCAAACTCTGCGTCAAAATACCCTCTGAGTTTCTCTTTGAGAAAATCCTCGTCGAATATCGGGGAGGTGATACCTGCATGAGTATGAAGTGTTCGAAATGTCCCTGCGGTAAAAATAGCAAAGCAGCTTCTTTTTGACAGCGGGCAGAGTGCCTGCAGGGTCACATCCAAATCACTGCTCCACTGCAATGCCGAAGCTGATAGTAGCAGATCATAGTGGGAGAAAGGCAGCGCATCAAAGGTCTCCGGCTGATTGAAGTCGCCCCTGATCCGTGCTATTTTTGGCGTATCAGGATGGAGTGCGAGCATCTCGGAGGAGATATCCATGGCTGTCAAATGCCCAAAAGCCACTCCCTGACCATTCAGGTTTCGGTAGACTTCTCCTCTCCCGCAACCCAGATCAAAAATCCTCTCATAGTACTTTCCCGGCAACATCGCGACAAGTTTTTTCGCCACCTCTGCCTGAATAATATTATGCCTGTTGTAAGCCTTGGCAAACCGGGAAAACTCTTTGGCAACTTTCATTATTTCTCTCTTTTTCACTGACAAAACTCCCGACAAAATACCATTTAACTGAGTTTCATTTTTTTTTGGGTATAATCCCCAAAATTATACCCAAATTAGGTTTGAAGCGGATAGCGCCTGGTTTGAAAGAGGAATCTATGACATCAACACTATTAATCGTACAGATTGTCTTGGCACTGGCGATTACCATCGCTGTATTGCTCCAGAAAAGTTCAAGTATCGGACTGGGTGCCTACAGCGGAAGCAATGAATCAATGTTCGGAGCAAAAGGTCCGATGGGCTTCCTGGCCAAAGTGACATTTACCCTGGCACTGCTTTTTGTACTCAACACCTTGGTACTGGGCTATCTCTATACATCAGAGAATAACAAATCTGTTGTAGATACCATCACATCAGCTGTGCCCGTTTCGCCGGAAGCGGCAAAAGTACCTGCACCAACTGCGCCAGCCGCACCATCAGCACCGGCTACAGGTGCAGAGTCAACGATTCCTGCTCCTCCACAAGTAGATAGCCCGCAAAGCGAAGAGGCGCCAAAACCGGCTACACATTAACAAAATGGGATGCCCAAAAGGGGCTTCCTATCAAAATCTCCACACTTGCTCTAAATAATCTGCTTACTGCTTATTCCCCCTGCTTAGCGCTGTTCCGATTGACCACTTTTAGGAAAAAAAGGGTAAAATTGCCTCAAAGAAACTTCAGGAGAAAAATACCATGCTAAATGAAATTTATGATCATACAGAAGAGCATATGCAAAAGAGTATCGATGCAATGAAGCGCGATTTTGCTACACTCAGAACAGGAAAAGTCACCACCACGATCGTGGACAATATCAAAGTAGATTATTACGGTACACCGACCGCACTTAATCAGGTGGGGAATGTCATTGCGACTGATGCGACAACGATCTCAATTACCCCATGGGAAAAATCATTGCTTGGCGACATAGAGAAAGCGATCCAGGAAGCCAATATCGGTGTCAATCCGAATAATGACGGTGACTTCATCAAGCTCTTCTTCCCTCCAATGACCAGTGAGCAGAGACAGGAGATCGTCAAGCAGGCCAAAGCAATGAGCGAAAAAGCCAAAATTGCGATCCGGAATATCAGAAAAGACAGCAATGACAAAGTCAAAAAACTGGAAAAAGAGAAAGAGATCAGCGAAGACGAGATGAAAAAAGGCCTTGACCATGTACAGAAAAGTACCGATGAGCATATCGCCAAAATCGATGAGATACTTAAAACCAAAGAAGCAGATATCCTGAAAGTATAATGATGAATGTAGAGCAGATTTATAAAGACTCCGGTGCACTTCTGGAGGGGCATTTTATCCTCAGCAGCGGAAACCACTCCAATAGATACCTCCAGAGTGCCAAGGTACTTGAGGACCCCAAACGCGCAGAGCTTCTGGCAACAGAACTCGCCAGGATGATCGCAAAGAGCGATATTGAGGTCGATACGGTTTGCGCCCCTGCCCTGGGCGGTGTGTTGGCCGGTTACGAATTGGCCAGAGCTCTCGGCATCAGAAGCATTTTTGTAGAACGTAAAGAGGGCAAAATGGAACTGCGACGGGGATTTGAAGTTTCCGAAGGTGAAAAAATCCTCATCTGTGAAGATATTATCACTACAGGCGGATCAGCCATGGAAGCAGCAGCGATTATCGAGGAACTCGGCGCTGAGGTTGTCGCCTTTGCTGCACTTGCCAATCGTGGATTCTGCCAGAGAGAGGGAAATAAAACCCAGGCGAAACCTGAGTGCAAACTTCCACAGGAAGTACCCTTTTTCGCCCTGGATGATTTTGAATTTGCTATGTATTCACCTGACACCTGTCCGCTCTGCGCGGGGGGGAGTCAAGCGATCAAGCCAGGCAGCAGAAGATAAAGGCTCTTATCCTGCTCTCCATACCAACGCGACCTGGCCGATATCGATATCGATTTTTCTAGGCTTGATTGCGAAAGTTTCAATCACGCACTGATCAATATCAAAGGCTTCCTCAAACGCATCTATTTTATCCTCCAGTTCATACCCCAACTCATCGATCTTTCGCTGTACCTCCTGCACCCGCTGTTCTGCTCTGCTGACATCACCTTGCTCCTTAAGGATACGTGAACCCTTGGTGAGTGTTGAGCCTATTTTGGATGTGCTGCTGCGCCCGAACAGGGCTCCAAGGACCGCGATCCCTGCCGAGATCACTGTATCGGTTGTCTTGCTGGCTACATCAGATTCCTCTTTGGACAGCCTCACTTTGGCCCGCTGAATACGATCCAGAAGAACACGCTCTTTCTTCTCGTAGCGCTCTTTGAGTGTATCGATCTCTTCTTCTTTCTCCTCGTTAAGCCTGTCTTGAAGCCGTACTTTAAAATCACCCAGGCTTTCATAGGGTTTTGATTCCATTTTTGGAGATTTGACTCTATAGAGTTCCAGTTTTTTCTCCCGATAGAGTATCTCTTCCAGCGCCCGTTTTGCCTGTTTCAACCCTTTGTCTCTGTGGATAAAATCCGGAAGCCGCCCAAGCTTGACATTGTCAGCCGGCTGCGTAGGAAAGCGGCTGAAATCACTCTCATCGCTCTCTGCCTTTTCCCATGCCGGAAACGTGTCTGACGGCTTTATGGTAAGAGTGAGCCTCTCCTCCTCTTTTTCATCGATATCTCTGCTTTGATTAAAGAATCCGACACTTGCTTCTGCCCCCAGGGTCGGCAGGTATCGATTCCGGCCGTTTGTATCTATCTCATAGTATTGGGGGATTGAACTGTCAAGCATGTTATAGCTTTCATAACTCTCCGGATCTTCTTCAGGCACTCTCTCTTCCTGCGGAGATATCTCTTTTTTCTCCATATCTCCCTTCTGATCTTTCATCAACTCGGATATTTCCCGTTTCTTCAGTGGTCCTTTGAGATAACTCATTACCCAACGTGTCGTAAAAAGGCGAATGTCTTCCAAATGGGCGCTTTTGAGGAAAAAGGTACGCTTCTGCAGATTGGCTAAAAGATTTTTGATTTCACCTCTGTCGAAACTCGATCCGACTTTCCCGCCAAGCCCATCGATCACCCGTTCGATATCCTGTGTGGTCTGGAGCCGGCCGATAAACCAGGTCCCGATATTCGATAAACCCTTATAATCCAGATCAACAGGATTTTGGGTGCTCAAAATGACACCTACGCCATAAGCTCTTGCCTGTTTGAGAAGCAGCAGCATCGGCTCTTTGCTCGGAGGATTTTTTGTCGGCGGGAAAAAGCCGAAGATCTCATCCATATAGAGCAGCGTCTTGAGTGCTGACGTTCCGCTCTGTTGGCGCATCCAGGCGATATATTTATTCAGCAGCAGTGTGACAAAAAACATGCGTTCATCATCATTCAGATGAGCGATCGAAAAGATAGCGATCTTCGCCTTCCCCTCTTCATCATAGAGAAGCCGCTGGATATCGAGATTTTCTCCCTGTAACCAAGTACTGAAGCCGGGTGAAGCAATAACCGCATTGAATTTGCTGGCAAATTTGAAACGGTCATCCTGAGGATAGTAGCTGTTCAGCGGCAAGATACCCAATTTTTTAAATGGCGGGTTGATGATACTGCCAATCAACTCTTCGATCGTGACATTCTTTCCTTCTGTCCAGTTGCTTATAATAATCCGGGCAAGCAAAATATACTCTTTGGAATCAATGGGGTCTGCTTCAATGCCTATCAGGGAAAGCAGGCTCGAGACAGTTGATTTCAAAAAAGAAGCAAGGGTATCACTCTCATCCATGATCTCGGCAGGAGGAGCTTCCAGAGAAGCCATAATATTGATGCTCAGCCCCGCACTGCTTCCCGGCGTATAGATAGTCTTTTTGACTTTGGCAAACTTTTCGACTCGGGCAGCATCTTGTCCCCAGCTCTCCAATCCCTCTTGCCATGTTGCTGCTATCTTTTCCGCATAACTTTCAGGCTCTTCTCCTTTGGCATTTGCTTCATCCCTGACCCAGGGCTCAAAATGGTCTGAAGAAAAGGTCGGATCAGTCAGGCAGAGATCTCCCATATCCCCTTTGGGGTCGATCACGATCGAAGGAATATTGTCTATTGCCGCTTCTTCGATGATCCCGATCCCCAGACCGGTTTTGCCGCTTCCTGTCATGCCGATAATAGCAGCATGCGTGGTGAAGTTTTTGTTTTTCATCAGTGTCAACACATCTGTCGGTGCCATCGTCTCCTTGTCAACATCTTTTCCCAGATAGAAGAGACCCAGTTTTTCATAGACTGCTTTACTCATGATGTACCCCTTGTTATTCAATTCTTATTATTCTAGCAGAGAATATCAGGAAATAGGTTTAGTACAATTGTTTTTGGTTATTAGAGGTGCCCATAATACTCTTCTAAAATTGAGATAAGTTGGAAGCCTCCCCTGGAGGAGCACTCTCCTCTCCGGGAACATTATTTGCCGGTTTTTGGCCAGGCGGAGTGCCTGGCTTTGTTTTATCAGGTAATTTATTTTTCTTAGGCTTTTTTTTCTTCTTCTTGACCTTTTTGACCTTCTTCTTTTTTGGTATCTCCGGTACACCATGCACCATAAAACTGATAGACTCTTTGCCTTTTTGGCGCAGCAGAACCAACACCTGCCCCTTTTGCCTGTAGACACGGAAAACATCGATATTTTTCATCACCTCGTCGACAGCCACTCTATCATCACTGTTCAAAGGCAGGCGGTAACCGTTTCCTTCGCTTCTGATGAGGATATTCTCCTTTTTGGCAATTACCCAGCAGACTTTTGCTGTAGAGAGATCGTAAAGTGAATTGACCGTATTTTCTATACAGAGACGGGAAAATTCATCTCCTTTGATCGTAAGATTTCCATCAGAACCAAGGATATCCAGAAAAAGTGTCTCCGTACCTTTTTTTTCAGACTTGGCTTTCTCCAGATAGGTAAAAAGCTGAATATTGGAATTGCGCAGCATTTCGACACTCTTGTAGAGTGCCAGCAGCACGAGAGAGAGTAAAGCGATCGAGATCAGGACTTCGATCAGAGTAAAGGCACTTCGCTTCGGCATAAGGAGTCTATCCATCCATCAAGCCGACACGCAGTGCCTCTTCATAACTTGTCATACCCTCCACCATCATATCTTTGAGTTTATCCGAGATCGTCCTCATCCCAAGCCTCTTCATCGACTCCCTTATCTGATGATCATTGAGTCCCTCTTTGACCATCTCCTTGACTTGATCATCTACAATAAAGAGTTCACCGACTGCCTGACGGCCTTTATAGCCGGTAAAATCACACTCTTTGCAGCCTTTTGCCTCATAATAGGTACCATCTAGCGGAAGATCAATATCTTTCATCGTCTCAACAGAGAGTATGGTTGGCACTTTACAGTGAAAGCAGAGTTTTCGTGTCAAACGCTGTGCCAGAACACCCAATAGGGTAGAAGAGAGCAGATAATCTGCAATTCCCATATCCATCAAGCGGGTCAACGAGGAGGTCGCATCATTGGTATGCAGCGTAGAGAGGAGCAGGTGTCCTGTCAACGAGGATTGTAAAGCGATCTCTGCTGTTTCGCTGTCACGGATCTCCCCCACCATAATGACATCAGGATCCTGACGCAGGATCGAACGAAGCCCGGAAGCAAAAGTCAATCCAACTTTGGCATTCACCTGTATCTGGTTGATATTTTCCGCATTGTACTCGACCGGATCTTCCACGGTGATGATATTCTTGTCCGGAGTGGCAATATGCTGCAAAAAGGAGTGCAGGGTTGTCGATTTTCCCGAACCCGTCGGTCCGGTCACCAGAATCATCCCATGAGAGTGATTGAGAAGTTTGAAAAACTGCTCTGTCAATTCTTTGCGGAACCCGAGTTCTTCAAGCGTCGGGATGCTTTCACTCTGCATCAAAATCCTCATCACGACCCGTTCCCCGTAATAGGTCGGGAGAACAGAAACCCTGACATCCAGGGTCTTCCCTGCAATACTGATCTGCGTACGTCCGTCCTGCGGTATTCGCTTCTCTGAAATATCGAGACTGGAGATAACTTTAATACGGTTGATCACCAGCGCAATGATGCTTTTTTCCAGATCGATATGTTTCTTAAGTGCACCATCGATACGCAGACGCACTTCTCCTTTGCGCTCTCCTGTTTCCACGTGGATATCACTGGCGCCCTTTTGGATCGCCTGGAAAAAGAGAGAATTGACCAGTTTGATAATCGGTGCTGACTCTTCGCTGGAGAGGAGGTCCTGAGAATTCCGGATAAACTCCAGCAGGTCTGACTCTACTTCTATCAACTCATCCGAAGCGGTTGACATCTTTTCGAAATCACTGCCCGTCTGGATCTCCAGAAACTTGTTTTGAAGACGCTCAAAACTCTCATGATCCGCCAGATAGAGCCGATAATCCAGATCCAACTTTACGAGATGGTTCAGTGCATCTGCCAGCGTCTTCTCTTCTACGATTGCCGACCTTTCCCCCTCCACGGTGGAAAAGAGCAATGAATGCCTCGTTGCCAGCTTATGATCGATCTCCTCTTCCCAGAGTGGTTCGAGATCGACATCCTGTAAAAGTGGTAATTTCATCTTTTACCTCGGAATATAGACACCGTCCGAACTACTGGAACGGACACGGTTGCTTGCCGGATGAGACGAATTTCCAAAAAGAGATTTCTCATACCACTTTGGTTTGTTTTTCTCCTCCAATGCCTCTCGGATAAAGGCATTGTATCTGTTCTGAACATCTTCCAGCTCTGAAAGAGTTGAACGTAAACGTTTGAGATCACCGCTTTTTCTGACAATATACGGTGTCAAATAGATGACAACATTGATCTTTCGTACTACGTTGCCTTTCGATCTGAAAAAAACACCCAATACAGGGATATCACCCAGTATAGGGACAGAGGTGACACTTTTTCCACCTGCATTTTTGATCAAGCCTCCCAGAATAATAGTTTGCCCATTGTTGACAATCGCATTGGTCACTACTTTACGCTTTGTCGTTGTAGGACGGTCTGCTTCTACGGTCGCCTGCTGCAGGACATCCTCAATGACCGTAGATACCTCCAATGAAACCTTATTGTTGCTTGAGAGTCTTGGCTTTACCTTGAGTGTAATCCCGATATCTTCTCTGGCGTAGTTATTGATGATATTGCCCTGCCCCACAGTCGACTGCTGTGCCTGCGTCAAAATAGACTGGGTCCGTCCGATATAAATCTCTGCCTCTTTATTGTTGATGCAAAGTACCGAAGGTTCACTCAGGACATGCACTGCACCATTTTGCTTCATAAGATCAAGCTTGGCCCCTACAGCAAACATTTCACTGATGTCTGAATCAAAGGAGAATGGACGATTTTGGGTTGTTATGATATTGCCACTTTGATCATATTGTGACGTTTCAGTATTTAAAAAACTTTGAAGTGCCGGAGAAACCATAATAGAGGCAGCACCTGCATTGGCAGCCAGGGTAAAGAGTCCCTTACTGGTGATTTTCCCGCCTTCAAAGCCCCAGCGGACTCCGACCTGTGAAGCCAAGTCAGTATTGATCTCAACAATCTTTGCTTTGACATAGACCTGCGGCTTGGGTACATCCAGACGGTTGATGGTACTACGGATATTTTTGATCTGGTCTCCATCTGCCAGAATAACCAATGCATTTCGTTCCACGTCACTGACCACCATTGCTTTTTGCGGCGGCTTCCCATCCTTGCCTGCTTTTGCCGGTGTCATGCTGTTCATCTGGCTCACCAGTTGACTCAGTATCTTTTGCATATCTTCGACATTGGAGTTTTTCAGCGGGATCACATACATCTGCTGGGTAGTGCTGTCTCCCCGAATGTCCAAACGCTTGATATAGTTGAGCATTTTATGCATATTGACATTTTTGCCCACCAGGATGATCGTATTGGTCGCATCATCTTTGAAGATATCCACCTGTTCACTCACTATTGCCTTGGGAAAGAGCTTCTTTGACATGCTGACTACATTGGGATAGACATCTTTGATATTGGCATATTTTAATTTGACGAAAGCAGAATTTTTATGTCCTTTTTCTTCGATTGCGTTGATGATCTTTTCAATAGACCTCAACGTCTTTGGGTAAGCCGTTACAGAGAGGAGGTTGTTGTCTTTGAAAGAGATCACCTTCGCATTTTTGTGGAGCAAAGGTTTGATCTTGGCACGGATCACAGAGGCATTGGTGCTTTTCAGTGGGAACATGACAGTCTGCATCGTTTCTCCATCACCGATCTCCTGACTGACACTAAGCCCCTCTCCTGCCGCTTCATTGGCTTTCACTACCTGATAGAAATCGCCCTGATCCACCAGTGTCAATCCTTTGCCGGCCAAAATGGAGTTGGCAAGCGGGATCAGGGAACTCTTGCTGATCGGTGTCGTAGAAACAAAGTTGACTTTGCCTTTCAGATCACTGCTGATCAAAATATTCTTTTGTGTGATCTTCCCCACCATCTCGATAAAATCTTTGACATTCAAATCCCTGAAGTTGACATCGACCTTCTCTTCCTCCGCCTGTAATCCAAGCGTCAGCACCAGCATTAATACCAATAATAATTTAGTGAATTTCATATTCCAACTCCATTTCTTCTTTTCCTCGTTTAATTGTCAATGTCAAATCTTCCATTGTATCAATATTTTTGTAAATTTCCAATGCACTGTTGTAACTGTTGAGCTCCTGGCCGTTGATCGATTTGATCACATCACCCCGTTTCAATCCAAGCTTGGCAAAATCACTGCCGCGTTTGACAAAGTTCACTTTAAATCCTTTGATCTGGCCACCCTCTTTCACCTCTTTGATCCCGATATTTTTCCAAATATCATCCATGTTTTTGGTGTAGTGCTGCAAGAGATTCTTGTCGACTACGGTACGTCCATCTTCTTCTGATATCCCTTCCGAAGAAGATCTTGCAGTCTCTTTCACTTTTTTATCCCCGAAAACATACTTCACGCTGCTTTTGCTTTCGGGGCTCTGTTTGGACTCGATCAGCGTGACACGATAATTTTTGCCATCGCGCAGAAAGATCGCTTCTTTTGCAGTAGCGTCATCCAAAACATATCCGTCTATTTCGTCACCCCTGACCAAAACCGAACTCTTGCCATTTTTAGAGACAGTGACCACCACATGATCCTGAGAATGATAAACAGCAAGAAGCTTGATACTGCGAATATCGCTGACCGGCTTTTTCTCCCTGGCGACTCTCTCCTGCTTCAGTTTCTGTGTAGCAAATCGTGTCCGGTAATAGAGTGCCTTTGACTCTGAGGGTTTCGTATATTCAACACCCTGAGCACTCAGAAGTGTCATCTCTACGATAAACCATCCCAATTTGACTATCAGCATCAACCCAAAAACAAAGATCACCATTTTCATGGTTTCAGGCTTAAAAAGATGTTTCATAATACCATCCTTCTTCACCTTTTTTCAGCATGGACTTGAGTTTTCCGATTTTCTGCTCTTCGGTCAGATCAAGGTGAATACTTCGACTATCCAAATCAATAGACCCTTCTGCTTTGCCGAATGCCCCTGACAGTGACAAGTTGACATGCATAGGGTCTGCAAAGAGATGCGATGCGGTGATCTTCGTTAACCCACCGGAAACCCATCTCTCAAGGGTACGATCAAACTGTACGCCTTTAACGGTCGCAACTGTATAAAAAAGCAGTGGCCTCAAAGTAGCCTCGTCAACCTGTGCAACCCTGATCCCCTTGACATAGAGTTCAGGATGCTTCAGTGTCAGAGAAAAGAGACCGGCATCAATCTCCTCATTATGAATGATGATATCCTGCTGCATCAGCTGAGCTTCCAGCAGATAATACAGTTCCCGTTTGGGAGCGAAGATCATCAATGAGAGCAGAATCACAAAGAGAGCGAGGATAATTTTTTTTACCATTTGCATGTGAACTCCATCGTATACCCGCCGTTTTGGCGCTTCACATTGATTTTACTGATCTGCACAGCGATATTTTCCAGCTTGGTCATGATGAGGTTCATCTCTTTGTCGCTCAATCCTTTGAATGAAGCTGTCAGTTTTTTGCTCTTGACAGTAAATTTTTTGATTTTCTCAGGGGCGATCCCTTTCTTGACCTTCTCTACCCGCTTGGTGAGATCCGAAGCCCCCCACTGTTTTTTCAGCGCAATGATTTCGCCCACTTCCATAACTGATTGGGATACTTCCATCTTGACACTGCCCAGACGGTTTGCGCTGCTGCTCTTATAGAAGTAGGCTATGATCATCAGCAGCAGTGCGGCAAGTACGATCAGCTCATGCTGATACCGTTTCCAGATCATAGTGTGCCCTCGACTTTCACAACGTTCTCTCCGCCACTTCTGCTGAACTTATACTGTTTACCCTTTGCCAATGCTTTGATCCTTGTCACCGTCTTCTCGTCGGGACACTTGAGTTCTGTCACAAAACGTTTACTGTCCATCAGCAGGCTTTCTACTTCCACACCGGGAAGCACCAGATGGGAAAGATCCTTTAGGATTTCACGCTTATGCCGTTCCTCCTGGTCGATCTTGCGATACTTCTTGGAAATATTCTCTCTTGCATATTGACTCTGCAGAGCAGGATGATCTACCAGGAGTGTTGCCACAGTTTCCTGCATAGTCGTAATAACCTGTTTGTAGCGCAACCCTTCTGTTGCGAACATCAGGGCAAAAAGCACAAAAATGGTACTCAGTATCCATGTCTCTTTCCGGCCTATCACAGAGCTGATACCAGCTCCGAAAGATACACCGTTTTTTGGCGTGAAGGTCTCATCAAACCGCTGATAGCCTGTCTCCTCCTGCATCAGAATTTTCGGAACCATTACAACTGTTCCCTGTTCCGCTACCAATGCCTCGTTGTCATTGAGGAGGACAGGTTTGAAAAACATTTCTGCAACCTGCTGCGCAAAAAATAGTTTCGACACCTGCTCCACTTCAATACCTTTTGATTGTAGAAATTTTGAAATCTCTTCGGAATTATAAGCGATAAATATCCACTCATCTTCTTCTTTGAAAACATAGTAATCATATATCTTCCCCTCTGAGAGAAGATTTTCCATAACAGAAGGGGCGAGTCTCTTCGCTTGATAAAGGTACTGAACAGGCAGCTCCTCTCTCTTGATCGTATAGAACTGCGGTGTCAGCATGATATTGAACGCTTCATTGCCCTCAAGAGGCTGCATGGCTTTGTGCACCAGCAACAATCTTTTACTGCTTCCCGTAAAATTCAAATTTCTCTGCCTTTCCTTCTAAATAGTCAAATCCAAAAGCGTAAGTATTACTCTGATATCCGTAGCTGATCCGGCACTGCATCCGCTCAGTAGGCTTTTCCGAAAAGAGTTCCTTGTTGTAGCGTGAAAGATCTCCGCCATTCTCTGCAACAAAATCCTGCAGATCATCCCCCTCAAACCATTCCTCTTTGACAGTTGCAAGCTCCATTCCAAAAAGGATTGCAATCAGTTCCGCAGAGAGATAATTCCCATCCATCGGTATCTCTTTTCTGTCAAAAGAAAAAAACTTCTCCCAGGCAATTTGTTCTACGGCAGGATCATCTGCCCTGAACTGATAATCTCTGACAATCTTCCTGAATAATGATCGAGTTATCATACCTTTTTTTTGCTCCAGTCTACTTTGGTTTTCTGCCGCTACACTCTTCTCTGTATCGATCTCTGCCTGTATCATTCCCAACAGAAGAGCGGCATCCTGAAGGGCATATTGTTCTACCAGATCATCAAAAATACTTTGCACTGTCGAAAACCGTACCTGAGCCGAATCATTGTTCTCATATCCCAACCAGTTGATATTGACACCATTATCAAGGGGTTGACAATCAATTGTTGTAAACATATCTCCCTCTTTTGGCTGCAGGGTCATCGGAGCAAGATAAAGTGTACTGAGAACTGTTTTTCTCATCTCCTCATCTTTCCCGGCTTTACCCAGAAGTACCTTGATCGCATCATTGGTATCACGAAATAAAAGATCTGCCTGTATCAGTGCCGCCGTATACGAGGCATCCCCTTTGCTCTTCTCCAGATAAGAGAAAATAACCCCTACCAATGCCAGCATCGCTGCAATCACTGACAAGGTTATAAAAAGGACAACCCCTTTTCTCATTTTATCCATCTAAAAGCTCTATTCAAGTAAAATTGCCAAGGCATATCTAAGCTAAACCTCAGATGCGCCATATTATAACATATTAAACTAATAAAAGAAAGGTGCTTATGCAACTATCATCAACGGCTAAAAATAACCATTATTTCAGAAGAGGATTCAGTCTCCTTGAGCTTCTCGTCGTCATTCTCATCCTGGGCATCCTCGCGGCTTTCGTAGCCCCGAATCTTATCGGCAAAGGCGAACAGGCAAAGAGGGACCTTGTCTGTGTCCAAATGAGCAATGTCGGCCAGGCGTTGAAAATGTTTAAGCTGGACAATGGCCTCTATCCTGAGACAGAAGAGGGTCTACAGGCCCTGATCAGCAACCCGGACAGTGACAAATATCCAAACTATCCCAATACATCCTATATCGAGCAGGAGCCGAAGGATTCATGGCAAAATGCTTTCGGGTACCTCAAAAACGAGAATGGTTTTGAACTGATAAGTTTCGGAGCAGATCGCAAAGAGGGTGGCAGCGGAGATGCTGCCGATATCTTCTTCAGCCAGTGTAAAAAATAGTTTTAGGAGACAATACGATGGAGAAGAGCTCACAGACGGGATCACGTCCCGCCTTCTCCCTTCTCGAACTGATGATCGTTATTTTGATCATATCACTCTCCTATGTTCTTGTCTTCTCTACCTATAAGAAGTCGGCTAAAAAGCCAAAATCTCTGACTCCGATGACACTTAAATCAACTCTTTTGGATCAGGGGCTTTTCCATACCGACAGCGAATTCTTTTGTCTTGACAAGTGTCAGAGCTGTTATCTCTACCAAGATGACGAAACCGGTAGTTATGAGGGGGAAGTTGCATTTGGCGATATCAAAGCCTATACACTTGATCAGAACGACAATCTCTATCAGATCGATTTCGGCCGATACCAGGATCACCCGGTCTGCCTTCGCTTTGGACTTCACCACAACGGCAGCTCTTCACAAATGGTGATCGAAAGCAAGGGAAAATTCTATTTTCTTCCCGCTTTTTTCGGTGAAGCAGTTGAGGTAGAATCACTTGCCAAAGCCAAAGAACTATGGCTTCAACACACACCTCTGCTTGCCAATAACGGAGATTATTACTGATGAACAGGATGCAGGCCTTTACCATTATCGAAGTGTTGATCTCGGTAGTATTGATCTCCATTGTGGTGCTGGGAGCCATCAAACTGCAGCAGGAGAGCCGCTCGATGGCTCTCTATCTCTCTGACAGAAGCAAAATAGAACTCTCCAACACCCTCTTCCTCGGGAAAGAGGTGATGCGCTATCACAAAGATAAAAAAGATGCTTATTCACTGATTGAACAAAGCTTCAAAATATCCGACTTTGAAAGCAGGGAGATCCTTAAAAAGACTTATCGTGACATTTTCATCTCCGAACCGATCGAACTGACAGAAGGCGATGCTCTTCCTCTCAGACTCAATGAAATTCTGCTCAAGGATAAATATCCGGCAAGATTCCTTCACTTTGAAGTGAAGTAGGCCTATTTTTCACTAAAAATATATTGGACCTTTTTAGACTTTATTCTGGATCAATTTCATTTGCAAAAATACCTATTCTAATAATATTTGGATATAATGCGCGAAATTATAGACACAACATTAGGAAATTTCCATGCAAAAAATCAAAAATATCGCCGTAATCGCACACGTCGACCACGGTAAAACCACACTCGTTGATGAACTTCTCCAGCAGAGCGGGACATTCGCTGCTCACCAGGAAGTCGAAGAGAGAGCGATGGACAGCAATGATATCGAGAAAGAGAGGGGGATCACGATCCTTTCTAAAAATACTGCCATTACTTATGGCGATTACAAGATCAACATTATCGATACCCCGGGCCACGCTGATTTCGGCGGGGAAGTTGAACGGGTCTTGAAGATGGTTGATGGCGTACTGCTTCTTGTCGATGCGCAGGAAGGGGTTATGCCTCAGACCAAATTCGTATTGAAAAAAGCGATTGAGCTTGGGCTTATACCTGTTGTCGTGATCAACAAGATCGACAAAGATGCGGCAGAGCCTGACAGGGTGATGGATGAAGTCTTTGACCTGCTTGTTGCACTTGACGCAAGTGAAGAGCAGCTTGACTTCCCGGTCCTTTATGCGGCAGCAAGAGATGGCTATGCGAAGTGGGAGATGGAAGATGAAAACAAGGATATGACGCCGCTCTTTGAAGCCATTTTGGAAAAAGTACCTTCTCCGGAAGGTTCAGCAGACAATGACACGCAGGCACAGGTCTTTACACTGGACAATGATAGCTTCGTAGGTCGTATCGGTATCACCCGTATCTTTAACGGTAAAGTCAGAAAAGGTGATGAGTATATCCTTGTAAAAGCTTCAGGGGAAAAGACCAAGAGCCGTGTTTCCAAACTGATCGGATTTAAAGGCCTTGAGAGAATGGATATCGAAGAGGCAGAGGCAGGCGATATCGTAGCGATCGCAGGATTTAACGATATTGATGTAGGCGATAGCGTATGTGACCCCAGTAACCCGGTAGCGCTAGACCCTATGCATGTTGAAGAGCCGACACTTTCTGTAATCTTCTCGGTCAATGATGGGCCTTTGGCCGGAACAGAAGGCAAGCATGTCACTTCTAACAAAATCAGAGACAGACTTGACAAAGAGATGGAAACGAATATCGCCATGCGCATGGAGCCTATGGGTGATGCATCCTTTAAGGTCTCCGGCCGCGGTGAGCTTCAAATCGGCATTTTGGCTGAAAATATGAGAAGAGAAGGATTTGAATTTCTTCTTGCGCGTCCCGAGGTCGTCATCAGGGAAGAAGAGGGTGTCCGCATGGAACCTTTCGAACATCTTGTGGTTGATGTTCCTGAAGAGTTCCAGGGAGTTGCGATCGAAAAACTCGGAAAGCGGAAGGCAGAGATGACTTCACTGATCCCTATGCCTGATGGCACAGTCCGAATCGAATTTGAAATTCCTGCACGTGGGCTTATCGGATTTAGAAATGAGTTCCTGACCGATACCAAAGGTGAAGGCATCATGAATCACTCTTACCTTGAATATAGACCCTATTCCGGTACAGTTGAAAGCCGTACACCGGGTGCACTTGTATCCATGGATAATGGTGAAGCAGTAGCCTTCTCTATCTTTAACCTTCAATCCAGAGGGACAATGTTCATCAAACCACAGGACAAAGTCTATAGTGGAATGGTCATCGGTGAATCTTCCAGGCCGGGAGACCTCGATGTTAATCCCCTCAAGGGAAAGCAGCTCACCAACATGCGAACCTCCGGCGCAGATGATGCGATCAAACTTGTTCCACCCAGACCGATCTCTCTCGAATCTGCCATGGAGTGGATCGAAGATGATGAATTGGTAGAGATTACACCCATTTCTATCAGAATCCGTAAAAAATCACTCGATCCTATAGTCAGAAAAAGAGCCGCAAGAGATAAGAAAAACGCGAAGTAGGAACGCGAAAGCACGTTGAAGCGCTGAGCAATGAGCGTTGAGAAAGAAGCGGGTGTAGTCCCGCAAAAAACGCAAACATGCTTTATTGGACTAAAAGTCCAATCCCCTTTTTTCGGGACTTTATCGGAGTGTATACCCGTGGGTGCATTCCTGCAAAAAATATCAAACAATTGATGCATCATTTCCATAGGTTTGGCCCCGCCAAACGCCGCAGCCAGATCAAAGCCAAAGAGTACCGTCAATATCTGTAAAAACTTCCAAAACTACAGATCTCAACGCTCATCGCTGAATGCTTAATACCGTCTCCGATACTTCAGCTGCATCTTGTCATAGCTATAGATATCATTACGGATCTGCAAAACACCATCCGGGTCGACCCATGCTGTCAGGTAAACGACATCGACAGGAACCTGCTCTTCGAGCTGATGATAAGTCTGCTTTTTACCTTTGAGAATATTTGTTGCCTGTTCATAGTCAACACTTGAGCTGAAAGTTGAAAATGTCTGCATAAGTTCTCTTGGTTTCTCCAAACGTATACATCCGTGACTGTAGGCCCGAACATTACGGTTAAAGAGATGTTTTGTCGGCGTATCATGCATATAGACCGAAAATTTGTTCGGGAAGAGAAACTTCACTTTTCCCAGTGCATTTCCATTTCCGGGAACCTGTGCAAACCGGTACGGTACTGATTTACTGTAGCGGTATTGGCTCCAGTTCACAGAACTGGCGGAAACCTTCTGTGCATCCGGCCCCCATCCGTTACGGATCTCAATATTCTGCTTATTCATGGCATTTGAATTACGCAGCAGTTTAGGGATCATCTCTTTTTGGATAATGCTTGTTGGGACATTCCAGTAGGGATTAAGGACAATGGTTTTGACTGAATTGCTGAAGATCGGTGTCGGGTGCTTTTTACTTCCCGTGATCACCTTCATCGTCTGTCTCACTTTCCCATTCTCGAAAAAGTAGAGTCTGAAAGCAGGGATGTTGATCATAATATGCCGTCCGCTGTCATAACGCTTCATCATCTTCATGCGGTCAAGATTGAGTTGCATCTTGACCATAATCTCTCCGAGACTCTGACGCAGGAAAGCGCTGGTACCGCTGCCGATCACACCGTCCGCTTTCAGCCCATGACGTTTCTGAAATCGCTTGACAGCATCAACCAGGCAACCGTCATAAGCCAGAGAAGAGCTGGCCGGACACCCTATCAAATCACCACTCAGATAGAGGCGTTTACGGATCAAAGGTATGACTTTATAGCTATTCCCCGGTTCGAGTTTATTAAAGCTTGGAATAGCAGGCCAGCCTCCTCTGGAGGCCATCTTGCTGTACTCATACAGTTTCTTCTGCAGGTTGATGTAAAGTTTCGTATGTGGCGTCACTGCATCAAAATAACTATCAAGATGCCCATTGGCAATAATCGTACGCAAGAGAGAATAGGTGGTATATTGAGGATAAATCTCCCAGTCGGCATAGACATCATGAAGGCCTGCCTGCCTCTTGAAAAGTATTTTAAAATGATCCCAATGGATCAGTCCATAAATCGTGTAGTTGGCGTAATCCCTATAGAGCTTACTCATCTTAAATTCCAAACTAACCTGCTTGGACATCGACGGTTTACCACCAAAAACCGATGATGGATGCTTGTTCAGTTTTTTATAATTACTGTAAAATTTGGTATTATGGTCTACCATAGGATCCGAACCGACTTTTTTCAACAACTGCTTACCCAGGCTTGTCAACCCATTCTGGGTAACCCAGATCGGATGGTTGCCGGTGACTTGGTAAATCTTCCGAAGAGAGCTGTCTTCGGGCTGTGACTTGAGTACTTTGGTGATGATCGCTGTCGCAGAACTGTCAAAGCTGCTGCCCGGATTAGCCGAAAGAGGAGAGGTAAATACTCCTGCAACAAGCAACATTGCTACTATAAAGATTTTGATTTGTTTCATAATGATATGTCTTCCTGTCCAAAGAAAATATTTTGCTTATTATATCGAAACTTTGGAGAAATTCACTTTTTGGTACTGAACTACCGAACTACCCTATTTTCACCACTTCTATCTTGCTTGCTTCATCTGCCCTCAGGGCGATCAACGTGGAACCTATCTCTATCTCCATGGTTTGTTTTGCCAAAGAACATCCCTTGACAAGAAGCTCTTCGCCCGGCAGGATGCCAAAAGAGCTGAAGCGATCCCGAAGTGCCTTATCGGCAAGTAATTTAATCACTTCTGCCCGATCGCCTTTGCGTAATTCACTCAATAACATTATTTTCTCCTAAACAATTAATAGTGTTACACGGTAAGCGATAAAACTCAAAATCCATGCCGTCGTCGTTGTGAAGAGGAAGAGGTAAGCCAGATACTTCCAACCGCCTGCCTCTTTGGCAAAGACCATCGATGCCGCAAAGCACGGCAGATAGATCATGACAAATACAATAAAGGCTATGGCTGAAGCAAAAGGTATATTTGCTTTAATCTGTGCAATAAGCCCCTCATTTTCTTCATCTACTTCATCCCCAAGAGCATAGAGTACTCCAAGCGTAGAAACCACCACCTCTTTGGCTGCCAGTCCAGCCTCCAGTGCCACACTCATCCGCCAGTCAAATCCGAGTGGTTCAAAAAATGGTTCTGAGGCATGACCGATCTTTCCCAGGTAACTCTGTTCCAGAAGCTGCAATGACAATTCATTTTCAAGCTCTCCCTTGGCCTCATCATTTACAGCCTGCTCGATCTTGGCCTGATAACTCTCTTCCAGTGCAGGATATTTGGGATAATTGCTGGCAAACCAGATAAGCACTGATGCCATCAGAATAAAGGTACCGGCTTTTTTCATATAACTTTTTGCCTGTCCATAAACAGTGTGCCAAATCAATTTGAATGATGGCATACGATATTTCGGCATCTCCATAACAAAAGGCTCATCCTCGCCTTTGAAAACAAATACTTTCAGTACTTTTGCGGCGAACAATCCCAGGAGGGCACCGGAGATATAGATGACAAAGAGGATATTTCCTGCTTGTTCTTGTGGGAAGAATGCCCCGGCAAACAATACATAAATAGGCAATTTGGCTCCGCAACTCATAAATCCGATAATGAAGAGTGTGATCAGCCTGTCTTTCTCATTTTTGAGGGTTCTTGCCGCCATGTAGGCAGGCACAGAACAGCCGAACCCTGTAACCAACGGGATAAAACTCTTACCATGCAAGCCAAACTTATGGAAAAAACCATCCAGCAGGAATGCCACACGACTCATATACCCCGTCGTCTCCAGCAAAGCAATGCCGATAAAGAGGATGATGATATTGGGCAGAAACATCACGACAGCACCGATACCTGCTATCATTCCATCTGCGACAAGAGAGCCCAGTTCACTCTCTCCCAGAACAGCCTTGACCTGATCCCCAAGCCATCCAAAGGCAATATCGATGTAATCCATCGGAATTGCGCCCAGCTCAAAGGTAAGCTGAAAAAGTGCCCACATAAAAAAGAGGAAAAGAGGGATTCCCAAAAATTTGTTGATCAAAAGATTATCTATCTTTTGTGTCATATTTTTCGCACGCATGGATTTGATAGACATTACCTCCATCTTTGCACCTTTTGCAAAGGCAAAATGCTCATCAGCAAATATTTGATCGAGATCTTTTGTACCGTTATGTAAATAGAGATGGTTTAACGCTTCTCTGATAATGGGTAATAGCTCTATCCATATCGGCTCATCATGCATCTGTTTATACGTGTCCACATCTTCCTGCAAAAGTTTTACAGCAAGTTGACGGTAAGGGATGGTGCTTTGATACTTTTTCTCTCTTAAAAATGTGGTAATTTCATCAATTTCTTCTTCTATAGGATCGCTATAGACTACTTTTGCGGAAGTCTCTTCTTGTTCGTAAACCTCAATAATTGCACTTTTAAGCTCATCTATCCCCCGCTTTTGCGAAGCACTTGTCTTGATACAGGGAACCCCCAGGATCTTGGTCAACTGCTTCTCATCGATCTCAATGCCCTCTTTTTCAGCTTCATCGATCATATTGAGTGCAACGATCACCTTCTTGCCTGTTTCAAGTATCTGTGTCGTAAAGAGAAGATTCCTCTGCAAGTTGGTCGCATCGACCACGTTGACGATCACATCATACTCATCACTTTTCAAAAAGCTCTTGGTCACTTTCTCTTCGATCGTATACTCTGTCAGCGAATAGGCACCCGGGAGGTCTATGATATGGACTTCATAATCCTTGCATGTCACTTCATCGCAGATATTGAATTCAACTTCTGTTTTATCCACAGTAACGCCTGAAAAGTTACCCACTTTGAGTTTTGCATCCGAAATAGCATTGATCAATGAACTTTTACCGACATTGGGTTGTCCGGCCAGTGCTATGGCGATTTTTTCCACAAACAATCCTTATGGTTCAAAATAGTAAAATGATAATTATTATCGATTTACTTTCTTGTGCGGAGTATAATACTTCTTTGCTTAATTACCATTTAAAATGAGAGTCACTATTGAAATATGGCAGCTCTACACAAAGAGTAAAAAGGCAAAGACAACAAAGAGGATCACATGCAGAAAGCCTTCAAGTACATTTGTCTCTCCATCATTGAAGTTGACGATACTGACAAGAAGTGTCAAGACAAGCATCACGCCCTGTATCGGAGTCAACTCAAGTTCCAGCTCCATTCCTATGATCCTCGTAACAACAATGACGGCAGGAATTGTGAGCAGCACTGTAGCCAAACTCGCGCCCAGTGCTATATTGACAACTGTCTGCATGCGGTTATCCACTGCCGCACGAACTGCCGTGATCAACTCAGGTGCGGCCGAAATAACGGCTACCCCGACAGCACCGATCGCTAACGGCATACCGTAATGTGCCAGCGTATTTCCCATGAAGACCGCCAGGATCTCCGAAAGCATACCGATCACCACTATGGAGAGAATCAAATTGATAGAGTGATACCATGCGTTGATCTCTTCAGTATGATGGGCTTCCAGGACTTCATCACCCTCATACTTAAAGAAGTATTTGTGCGAAACGACTTGTATCCGGGTGAAGGTTACATAGAGGAGAACAAAAAGTATCACATTAAAGGTCATAAACATCGAATGGTGCGCATCTCCGACAAAGTGCGGAAGCACCATCGCAATCCCTATGGCCACCAGCAGCATAGAGAGATAGGAGTTGGAAGAGTCGACATTGTAAGGCTGCTCTCCATGTTTGATCCCGCCGATGATCGCGGCCAGCCCCAGTAAGCCATTGATATCCAGCATGATCGCAGAGTAGATCGTATCACGCGCCAGAGTCGGGCTGTGTGCATGCGTCATCATGATAACAATGATAACGATTTCAACAACAACCGCCGATATAGTCAGGATCAGCGTGCCGTATGGCTCTCCAAACTTCTCTGCCAGCTTCTCAGCATGATATGCCACACTCAAAGCGGAATAGATAATCACAGCAAAAAGTATTGTAAAACCGATCAGGTTCCCAATCACGTTCTCTGCAAGCGTATGCTCAAAATTTCCTATGACGAAAAAAGTGATGATGGCCAAAAAAAGACTATACTCTTTGCTGAACTGTTTGAGAAGCGGGCTCATCCTAGAATATCCTTGAACTGCTTATTCATATTGAGTTTGAGTTTTCCTTTTTCTTTGAGGATTCTCACATCACCCTTTTTGTAAGCTTTCTTGATCTTCCTGAGCAGCCCTTCCTGCTTTTTTGTCTTGTCAATTTTGTGCTTTTTGAAAAACTTATTGAGACTGGTCCAGTTAGCACTCCCCTGCTCAACCGTGGAAACATCAATAGGACTCTCTGTAGCCTGCATCTCCTCCTGGCGTATATGTTCGATCTGCGTTACATACATGGTGCGCATCTCATGAAATGCCTCTTTGAGTAAGTCAACTTCACCTCTCAATGTTGTTGACATCTGCTTGTTACTCTTTTTCAAATCTTTTACCGTCCCTTTAAGAACGCTGATCGTCTCATCCTTTGCCCTCAAAAGAGTCTCATAGTCAGGGAGAGTGTTCACTTCTTTTATTGCAGCAGATTCTGCCTTAATCCTTTTGCCTTTATCCATCTCCCTGTTTTTCGGTTCGGGCTTCTCGGATGGATGACTCTTCTCATCAACCACGATGTAAAGCTTTCCGTCAACACTTTTTGACTGAAGAATGCCTCTCTTGATCTTGGCGTAAACTGCCTGCCTGGAGATACCCAGCTCCTGTGCATATTCCACGGGCTTGATCAATTTTTCCACGTTGCCACCTTACTTAGGGCCTTTAGGGCACCTCTATTTTGTCAATCATAACATAATTTATTGAAAAACTGAGCAAAATCTATTTCAGGTTTACACTCTGTGCTATAATGCTTGACGAAAATTAACAAAAGTGATACGATGAAATACCTGATAGGAGCCATACTTATCATGCTGACATTGGCAATTATGATGAGAGAGTCAGCACCTCCCGTACAGCAGCTTGCGCCCAGTGACAGGATCCTTGCCTTCGGGGACAGTATCACCTTTGGGTATGGTGTCAACCCGTCAGAGAGCTATCCGGCAATCTTGTCACAGCTTTCCGGACACTCTGTTGTCAACGCAGGAGTACCGGGAGAAACTTCAGCCCAGGGACTCAAGCGACTCCCCTCAGTATTGAAAAAAAACCAAGTAGAATTAATGATCCTCTGCTTTGGCGGCAATGACATAGTTCAGGGGAAATCACGAGAAACGCTTCAGAAAAACCTCATTGCCATGATCAGAATGGCAAAAAGCAAAGGGATGCAGGTTCTTCTGATCGGCGTACCGGATATTACACTTATCGGATTGTCAGCACTCTCTCTTTACAAGGAAATCGCCAAAGAAGAAAACATACCATTGCTTGATTCACTACTCGAAGAGATATTGAGCGATTCTTCACTCAAAAGTGACCGCATCCACCCCAATGCCCGGGGATACAGGATGATGGCGGAAAAAATATATCAGGCCATGAAAGGAGTACCAGATGCTCTAGGAGTCTGGAGAGCTCTTAGGAGCCTCTATTCCGGTCAAGTTCTGCAAGCAACGCCTGGACACAATGCTCAATCATTGTGTAAACATGATCAAAGCCTTCAAAACCTTCAAAGAAGTACGGATCGGGAACATCTTCTCCTCCTGCACCAAAATCTCCGAGCTTGAGGATCCTTTTTGCACCCATCTCTTTGAGCGTGTCCATATTACTGCTGTCCAGGGCAACAATATGATCAAATATGATGAAATCATCTCCCCTGATCTGACGTGCCCGCTGACCTGAGATATCCACACCATGCTGTAACCCCACCGCGATCGAATGGTCACAGGGCTGTTCACCGACATGCCAACTACCGGTTCCCGCCGAATCGATGACGATATCCGATCCCTGTGATACAGTGTAGTGACGCGCGATCCCCTCAGCCAGCGGAGAACGGCAGATATTCCCCAAGCAGACAAAAAGAATTTTCATCTCTACTGTTTTTCTGTCCCATCAAGTACGGGGACAAATCTGCAGGTTTCGATCGCTTCACTGCTGATACGTCCCTTGCGCTTATAGTATCGGGTAATAATCTCCATCGGCCCCTCCTGTACCGGGGCAACCAGAATACCTCCTTCTGCAAGCTGATCAAAAAGTACTTCCGGTATCTCTTTTGCTGTAGCTGAAAAAATAATCCGCTCATAGGGTGCATACTCTTTCCAACCTCGCTGACCATCATCAAAACGGGTAAATATATTGTTGATCTCCAATTCGGAAAAACGCGCTCTGGTTTCTTTGAGCAATGTATCAATACGTTCGATCGTAAAAACACGCCGGCATATCTGACTCAAAATAGCAGCCTGATAGCCACTGCCGCATCCTACTTCCAAAACACTGTCAACCTTTTTTAATTCAAGATGCTGCGTCATTTTTGCAACGGTTAACGGAGAGCTGATCCACTGACTTGCCGCCATAGGAAGCGCATCCAGCTTGTAGGCAAGATGTCTAAAACCGCGGGGGACAAAGGCTTCACGATTGATATGGAGAAAAGCATCCCGCACATGCGGATCCAAAGGAAACTCCTTTTCGATCTCTTCGACCATTTTCTGTAGTTTGATTGTAACCGGCATTTTCTCTCTTCTTTCATATAATAAGCGGGATTTTATCCAAAATGCCATTAAGGGCACCTCTAAAGACAAAAATTGTACAATGGCGACAAGAAGGAGATTGCATGAAAATAACGATTGACAACCCGAGAATTGAAGCGATTATTCACAATATTGCCGAAGATTTCCGTTTTTCGGGCGAACATGAAAAGTACGCACAGCTTTTTTATGCTGCCGATGTCGAGGGGACGCTTGACAAAAAGATGCTTGAAGATATGGTCGACTATGTCAAAACATCCCAGAAACAGCTCAAGAGTGATATCGCCTGGAAATCCCAGTTTCTCAAAGACAATCCGGAGATTGAAGAGCAGAGGATGATAAAAACGATGCAAACGATTGAAAAAGAGTATGAGGAACTGCTCACCTACCTGACGCTCATCTCTCTCTAAAAGGCGCCCTTTAGTCTTTCATAGTCATATGAAGTTTTAAAACTTCTTCCAGAATGATCGGCTCAATAGAATAAAAACCGTATAGCACTCCAATCTTCCGACAATCATAGCAACAGAAAGAACATATTTGTCAATATCGCTGAAAAAACCAAAGTTTTGTGTCGGCCCTACCAGGGAAAAGCCAGGTCCGATATTTCCAACGGTAGCAAGCGATCCGGAAACTGCCGTCATCACATCGAAGCCTCTGGCATAAATATAAAGCATAACGACAAAAGCTGTAAAGACATAAAGGAAAAAGAATCCAAATGTCGCGCTTAAAATACGCTCTTTTATTTTGACACCATCAACAAATACCGAGATCAGTGCATTGGGGTGAAGGATACGCCTGAACTCAGAAAAGATCGTCTTGAAAATAATGATATAACGGATCACTTTCACGCCGCCCGCAGTTGATCCCGCGTTGCCCCCAACAAGCATGGCAAGAAGAACAATGGCGATGGCAACACTACCCCACTGTTCGTAATCAAGTGTAGAGAACCCTGTCCCGGTCGTGACGGATGCAATGGTAAAAAAAGAATGTTTGAGTGAAAAGTAGAGTGAATCACTGCTCATTAGCGTATGGGCCAGAGTCAAAATCAAAGAGAGCCCCATAATGACCAGCAGATACCACTTCACCTCTTCTCTTTTGTACCCGCTGGTATCCCGGTAAAAAAGTTTCAGGTGTGCCAGAAAGTTGATGCCGGACAGGACCATAAACAGTATCGTCACCCAAATGATCCCATCACCGCCAAAGTAGCCCAAAGAGTCATTCTTTGTCGAAAACCCACCGGTTGCAATAGTTGAGAAGGCATGGTTAACAGCATCGAACCAGTTGAGTCCAAAGAACATGAGCAACAAGGCATCCGCTATTGTCAGGGCAAGGTATACGCCCCACAGACGAAGTGCCATATCTTTGATCTTCGGTGTGAATTTCTCCATCTGTATGCCTGTTGATTCCGCCCTGAACAGACTGAGGCTGCCTGTAGGATTGATCATCGAGAGCAAACCGACTCCCAACACGATGATTCCCATACCGCCAAGCCAGTGCATCAAGCTTCGGTGAAAGAGGATAAGGTGGGGCAATCCCTCAATATCACTATAGATTGTTGCTCCCGTGGTCGTAAATCCGCTGATTGCCTCAAAAAATGCCGAAGCAAAAGAGATATGCGTATAAAGATAAAGCGGTATCGCTCCGGAAATCCCCAGTAAAATCCAAATCATATTCACAGCAAGGATACTCTCCTTGATTTTCAAAGTAACAGGATGTTTTTTCAGCGATAGCCATACTGCCAGATTGGTAAGGAAAAAGAAACTATCAAAAAGTGCCATTTCACTATATGATTCATCATAAATGATGGCGATAAGAATATTTAACAAAAAAAGGAGTCCCAGTGTCATGCCGATCATGCTGAGCAGTTTGAAAATACTTTTATAATCCATAGATCCAGTTCTTTACTTTAGCCTCGCTCTCTTTGGGCCCGATGGCGACAATAATATCTCCTTCATGTCCCTCAGCTTTATTATCAAGTGCCTTCAGCCTGCCTTCGCATATAAGAAAGACTGCTTCATTCACCTCTGTTTTGGGCGGCTTAAGCATTTTGCCGATCAAAAGGGATTGAGGGAGAATCATGCGTAAGAATATATTCCCTTTGCCTCCGCAAAATATCCTCTCTGTTATCACTGCAGAGGAGTAAATGTGTTCTATTATTGCATTATAGGCACTTATCTTCGGTCCACGCACAACAATGATTCCAAGCGCATGCATCAGGTTGTAATATTCCAGTTCATTGTTAACAGCCACGACTTTCCGGAT
Organism: Campylobacterota bacterium; assembly: GCA_034721895.1. Taxonomy (GTDB): domain Bacteria; phylum Campylobacterota; class Campylobacteria; order Campylobacterales; family Sulfurovaceae; genus SZUA-451. The sequence continues at coordinate 29,319 of JAYEND010000001.1, forward strand.
ACCATGTTCTTTGGCTTCAAGACATTTGATGATATTGTATTCGTCGTTATCCGTTGCAGCGATTGCCATATCTGCGTAGTCGAATCCTTCTTCTTGAAAAATGCTTGTCGTACCGTATTTGCAGCTGACGGCCAACACCCCTCCTTCAAGCTTCTCTTCTGCACTTTCGCAGAGTTTAATATCTTTATCAACCAGCCTTACTTCCTTGCCGCCTTCTGTCAGAACCCTCGCGATCGAAACCCCAAGGTCTCCCGCACCGAATACGATACATCGTTCGATACGTTTGGGCACATCGGTTTCCAGCTCGTCGCATAATTTGAGTATCGGTTTCTCGGCTCCAAAAAGATAGACAAGATCATTTTGAAGTATTGTTTCAGTGCTGCCCGGTACGAAAAACTGCTTCTCCCGTTCGATACCTACTACAGAGAAGTTATCGGAATCCAGACTCTCTACTTCTACTGTTTTTGAAGCATGAACAGAGATGAGTTTGAAATCAGTATGTTTAAAGTGCTTGATATTGTTGGCTTTGGGATACTTCAGTAACAGCTCCACTGTTTTTGATGTCAACTCAAAAGGAAAAAAGATCTCAGTAATCCCGAGTTTTTCTTTGATAGTGCTTTTGGCAAAATTGGAGTTGACTAAACGAATGAATTTTCGTTCTACGTTGACTACATCTTCGACAATCAGTGTGGAAATCAAGTTAACTTCATCGACATCCGTCACTGCAATAAAGAGGTTAAATGATTGATCAGTCAGTTTCTGATAAGTGGCAGGATCTTCAATATCTCCATGAATAAACAAAACATCCAAATTTTCCTGCAAACGATTCAACGTATCCAAATTACGATCGATAACCGTTACATGATGTCCTATGGAGAGCGTTTTGGCCAAACGAAATCCCACTTTTCCGGCACCTGCAATAATGATATTCACTGTCTGGCTTCCTCCATCTGTTTTACAACCGTTATTGATTATTGCGGATACACATTATTACACTGCATCAGCTTTTATCAAAGCATTTCTGTAAAATTATATCACTTTCGTATGTAAGGGCACCTAATAAAATAAAACTGTGATTATAGCGATTTGCTTCTTATTTTTTTGGTATTGCATCAAGTATTAAACTTATTTGGGTATAATTCATCCCATTTTCTGTATTTCTGGAGTCATCCAAGAGTGAAAAAATATCTATAAAAGGAGTAAGCATATGCCAAAAATGAAAAGCGTAAAAGGCGCTGTCAAGCGTTTTAAAGTCAAAAAAAGCGGCAAGATCAAGAGAGGAACAGCTTTTAGAAGCCACATCCTTACCAAAGTCGACGGTAAACACCATAGACAAATGAGATCACCAAAGCATGTTGATGCTGCGGACGCGAAGAACATCAAAGAGATGATCAACTAAGCCTCTTTTTCTAACAACAAAAGAGAGATTGAACAAATTCCCCCGCTAAGGGGCAAGTTCAGACAGAGATAATGTCTGACACCTACAATAACCGAACCATTTGAATGGGTTTTGGTGCAAGGTAAAGGAAAACCATGAGAGTAAAAACCGGGATTGTCAGAAGACGACGACACAAAAAACTACTGAAACAAGCCAGAGGATTCTACAGCGGTAGAAGAAAACACTTCAGAAAAGCGAAAGAACAGCTCGAGCGTTCACTGGTATATGCCTACAGAGACAGAAGACAGAAAAAAAGAGATTTCAGAAAACTCTGGATCATCAGAATCAATGCAGCAGCAAGACTCAATGATATGAACTATTCCAGATTCATGCATGGTCTTAAACTGGCAAACATTGAACTGGACAGAAAGATCCTTGCCGACATGGCGATGAATGCACCTGAAAGTTTTGTAAAACTTGCAGATGCTTCAAAAGCCGCACTGGCAAAATAACACTACCAAACAGAGGAGAGACTCTTTCTCTTCTCTCCTTCCGGTTCCTTCATTTTTTAAACATTCATTTTAATACATTTTTATAAAAACATATCTTTAGCCTCTTTGTGTCCCTCCGTTGAAGCTGACAATACCATACTTCAGATTACCGATCTGTTCAAAACCGAGTGATTTCATCGCATGCTGGACTTGAAAGCTTCGGCTTCCGGTGTGACAGTAGAGAATCAGCGGTATTTGTTTCTTTGCAGAGATCTCTTCGACTTTGGCATAAAACTGAGAAGTCGGCATCAGAAGGTCTGTCCCTGTGATGTGGCCCATCCGAAACTCCATATGTTCCCGCACATCGATCAGCTCAAAATCAATCATCTTCATTTCCCGGGCCTCCAGAAGAGCTTCAAGCTCATCGCCGTCAAGCTGCTCTTGCTTCAGGAGCATCTCCGCCTGCTCCCGGTTCAATCCTTTCGAGTGCTGATGCACAACCTCTTCTATCTCATCCTTCATCTTTTGGGACTCAGCATATTCAGAAGTACAGAAGATCCCACAGTGACAAAGCCCATCTTCCGGGATCTCTTTCTCCAGAGCCGGCTTGCAGGGGCAGATACGGTTATCTCCTGCTTTCTGCTCCTCTTTGGTTTCACCAATAACCATAAAACAGGGACAAAATCTCTTCCCATAGATCAAACGGTTACGAGCCAATCCCATTGCGACTCCCTCATTGACCTCATCATGGGGATTTTGGACAAGACCGAACTGCTTATTCACCTTCTCCACAAAGTCCCATGTTTTCTCCAGTTCAGCCTGAAATTCAGGTGAATTCATATCTATTTGCTGCATCTATACTCCTTATTTGCCTGGTTCGGTTATATTCTCATCATCATGAAGCGTTTTCGTCAATTTATCAAATTCTTTGGCAAAAGACTCCATCTGTTCTCCCCATCTATCAAGAAAACTTTTCGTTTTATTGAGATCGATACTCATCTTATCCTGTGTCACTTCAATGCCTATTGACTTGGCGACAGTCAGGTTTCCCTCTTTCAGCTCTTTATCAATCTCTTTGGAAGTGTTATCAAGACGTTTGTGGAGAGTTCCAAAAAACTCTTTGGCTTTATTAGTATCAATTACAAGTTTTCCTTCACTCATCGTCACGCCCATTTTTGATAGTGTCGGTGACTCTTTGGCCGCTCTCTCGGCCTCCTCTTTGGCCCTTTGTCTGGCCAGCTCCTCTTCCTTGAGCTTCTGTACCTGCTCCTGCTTGAAAAGCTCAGCCTGTTTTGCCTGTTCTCTTTCTTCTTTGCTTTCACAACCAGCCATCAACCCTATTATCAAAAATGCCAGTACTATCTGTTTCATAAAGTATTCCTTTAGAGAAGTTACAATGATCTCAAATCCTGAAATAGAAAAGTTACATTATTTAGCATTATACATGGATTTGTGTAAGAGTTGTGGAATGAGTGAATTGTTTACAGAGAAAAGTACTCGGAGGGAGTACTCTTTGGAGGTTATTTCCCTCCGCACTTGCCTTGACCGCACTTTCCTTTAGTACCATTTCCATCAGATGGAGCCGGTTTTTCAGTCGTCGGTTTATCTCCGGCACATTTTGCACTGGCTGTTGTCATTGTAAGTCCGAGTGCCCCTGCCGCAATCAGCGCTATCATAAGAATCTTTTTCATTTTTTGTCCTTTTGGTTTTTATTGTCGGGGAAAACTCCCGAGGTTTATTTACTGGTCATCCCCAAAAATGAGATGATCCAGACTGAATTTTCCTGCGCCAAAGGAGGCGAATATGCCCAGAAACAGCATATAGTAGAGTGGTATTTCGTACCCGTTATCTCCTGCACTGAATCCATTTGGAAGATGCACTGTCACTATCGCCACGATCATCACCACGATAAGAGGAAGAGAGATCAAGCGGGTAAAGAGCCCCAGTGTCAGTAGAATGACACCGACTATCTCTGTAGTGGCTGCCATGTAAGCATTGAGTGCAGGGAGAGGAATTCCTATCGACCCGAACCATGTTGCAACTGCACCGATATCCGACCACTTCTGCATCGCCGGCTCATAAAAACCATAAGCCACCGCTATTCTTGACAGAAGCAAAGCGAGACTCTGTCCCTTTTCCAATATCTCTTTCGCGAACGAATAGACAAACTGCACCATGACTCACCTCCTATAAATTGCGTAGATGAAAACCGAACCGGCCCATCCCAGGCTCTCGTGAAAGAATAACCTGTTGAGTGAAGTATAGACTCTTTGTGTGTACCCAGTGTGTAGGATGAGCTGTAGTAAAAATATGCTATAGTTTACTATCAAAAAGGAAGGATTTTTATGATCAGAAAAATAACGATTTCACTCGCCATGACAGTAGCTGCATCAGTACTCTGCGCGGAACCTGGCAAAAAGGACAATATCCATATGTTCCCACAGGCACAAGAAGGTTTTGAGCGCCACGTGATTGAAGTACCGGCACTGAAAAATGAGAATGACCATAAAGTCGAACTGCTCATCGGAAAAACCATAAATGTAGACTGTAACCGCCATGTGCTGATGGGAAAACTCGAAGCCAAGTCGCTCAAAGGCTGGGGGTACACCTATCTGGAGGCGAGCAATATCAATGGTATGAGAGCTTCGACACGCATGGCATGCCAAGAACCAAAGAGTGACAAATTTGTCACTCTTGCGCCTTCAGAGGAAAGTTTCAGAAGATACAACAGCCGCTCTCCCATCGTCACCTATGTGCCCAAAGGATATGAGGTACACTACCGCATTTGGAGTGCAGATACAGAAGTCCGGCAAGCAAAGCAGCGATAGTTTTTTGCAATAGTTTTTTGCCCTGCATGCGGAAGTGCTAAAGCACTCTCCCTATCAGTCTACTTCAATAGGCTCAAGATTTTTATACTCTTCATCGGTGAAAAGTCTTGATACTGCGATAAACCTCAATCCCAATGGGATTTCAAGTGAAAAACTGGAGCCTCTTCCTTCTACAATATCTATAGTCAAGTGAGTGCCTTTCATATATTCAAATTGTTCAGGTGACATAAAAAATTCACATCCATGAATTTCGCCCATTTTAACATCGCGGCTTCCAACCATGAAATCGCCAACTTCAAAACACATAGGAGCAGAACCATCACAACATCCACCACTTTGGTGAAACATCAACTCTGTACCATGCTCCTCTCGGAGCTGGTCTATGATCTTGTTGGCAGCATCTGTGGACGTTACTCTTTCGGTACTCATTTTAAAAGAAACCTAGCGGATTTTCATCATAAGAAGTTAAAATATTTTTAGTATGGCGATAGTTGCTTAACATCATCATGTGAGTTTCTCGTCCAATTCCTGATTTTTTGTATCCACCGAATGAAGCATGGGATGGATAAGCATGATAACAGTTAGCCCAAACACGGCCTGCTTCTATACCACGAGTAAGTTTTTGCATCTCATGCACATCTCTGGTCCATACACCGGCACCAAGTCCATAGATGGTATCATTTGCAATCTCTAATGCCTCATCTATATCCTTAAATGTTGTAACACTTAGAACCGGACCAAAAATCTCTTCCTGGAAAATTCTCATTTTATTGTTACCTTTGAAGATAGTCGGCTGAATGAAACAGCCCTCGGGATACTCTTCAACTGCCTCTACTTCTCCACCTATAAGCAATTCAGCGCCCTCAGCTTTACCAATATCTATGTAGTTAAGGATCTTTTCATACTGGTCTGTTGATGCCTGTGCCCCCATCATACAGCCAGGATCCAGTGGATTCCCGCGCTTGATCGCTTTGACCCTTTCCATAACTCTAGCCATAAACGGCTCATAAATACTCTCTTGGATCAATGCACGAGATGGACATGTGCAAACCTCACCTGAGTTGAATGCAAAAAGAACCAGACCCTCAATAGCCTTGTCAAAAAATGCATCATCTTTATCCATGATACTTTCCATGAAAATATTTGGAGATTTCCCACCAAGCTCGAGTGTCACAGGGATTATATTTTCAGATGCATATTGCATGATGAGTTTACCGGTTGTTGTCTCACCGGTAAACCCGATTTTCCGGATACCCGGATTCAGTGCGAGCGGCTTGCCTGCTTCCGGACCAAAACCATTGACGATATTGATGACACCGGCAGGGACAACATCAGCGATCACTTCCATCATTAAAAGTATAGAAACAGGTGTTTGTTCGGCTGGCTTGAGCACAACACAGTTTCCTGCTGCCATTGCTGGTGCCAATTTCCATGCAGCCATCAGCAGCGGGAAGTTCCAGGGGATAATCTGGCCAACAACACCTAAAGGCTCATGAATCTCTTGAGAAACAGTGTTGGCATCCAAATCAGATACCGTTCCGGATTCAGCACGAATAACACTGGCGAAATAACGAAAGTGGTCGATCATAAGAGGCAAATCAGCATTGATTGTTTCACGAACAGCTTTTCCATTATCCCATGTTTCGGCGATAGCGAGCATTTCAAGATTAGCTTCCATTGCATCTGCTATTTTATTTAGAACAGCACTTCTCTCAGTTACGGAAGTCTTACCCCAAATCTCAAAAGCTTTCCAACCTGCATCTACTGCAAGTTGAACATCTTTTTTGTTAGACTGCGGTACCATTGCCATTACTTTGTTATCTATTGGAGAAATCGCTTCAAAATATTTTCCATCCACGGGTGCCACCCACTCTCCGCCAATGAAGTTTTCATACTGCTCTTTAAATTCCGGTTGTTTATATGACACTCTATATCCTTTAATGTTTATAAATTTTAACCATCCTGAAAGTTTTATCTTTTGGATAGAACATAACACGACTACGCCTAAGGGAATTCTGACTTTCGGTTCTCCTCCCGGCTTCCATTTTCTAGAAATAATAGAATAACAGATATTTGTTTAAATCAGCTTGTTGAGTATTTGAAATTTTTGGGGATAGTTGTGAAATCTATAATTAGGTTTGAAACCAGTGCATTGGAGAGTTAATGAAATTTAAGCTTTTTATTTATTTCATCATTCATATGGTTACTCACAGACCTTTATCGTGGTGACCGCAGATAATCTCGATATTATGTAGCAAACGCACAAAACTAAGTTTTTAAAAAAATCTCTACTTTTTTAACTCGATTTTCGTAACATTTCCTAAAATTACACTCTCAATGTTTAGCTACAATCTTGTCAGCTATATCAACCGTATGCAAAACGAACCACAAACACTCGGAGAACTCTTCAGAGATTTAGAGTGTGAGCTGGAAACACTTGTCATATCGATGCAACTCTTCCTGGAAATATTGACAAAAATCTCTGAAATTGAAAATGTTGTCAAGGAGAATAAAGATATACTCACTATTATCGCTGCGCTAAGGGCTTATACGCAAAAAGAGCTTGAGTTTATGTGCGAAAGTTGAGATACTAAATAATTATCCATATTTTCGAGTGAGTTTGGTAACAATGTTACCAAAAATCTATTGAACTCTTCACCTGCGGCTACAATAACGATAATGTATAAAAGGTAATGTTAGTCCGTTGAGAGACTGAAAGTATGTTCCCTCACGTTCATATACTAGTTCCGATATATATTAAAATACAAACCTACAGTTTATTTATTTTAAATATTTAGAACTAGCGTATAGTAATCCGTTCTAAAATATGATAGAATATAAACTATGAGTTTAGAAAAAGAGTTAAAATTAAAACAACTGTATCGATTGTTGCCCGAAGGTGTTGTAGCACCAAGTTCATGGTTCACTGACAATGGCTATTCCTCACAGCTAATCTACAAGTATGTTAAAAACGGATGGCTGACCAAACTTGGGAACGGAGCCTACATAAGACCTGCATCAATACTGGAGTGGCAGGGAGCTGTCCTGGGACTTCAGAAGCTTGCAGGACTGCCTTTTTATGTGGGAGGACTTTCCGCACTTAACCTTTTGGGTTATGCACATTACTTACCTATAGGGGGAGAGAAGTCTATTGCGCTGTATGGAAAGAAAACACCTCCTTCATGGATCAGGCAGATAGAGTCTCTCTCCTTCACCTTCTATAAAAAACCACTCTTTGGAGATCTGGGACTAAAGAAACAGGATACCTCTATACGAGATTGGCAAATAAACATCTCTTCACCCGAAAGAGCTATACTTGAGCTTCTCTACCAGGTGGGAGATAAAGGAATCAGTTTTAGGTTTGTTGCAGAGATATTTGAAGGACTAACAACACTAAGCCCAAGAGTTCTAAATGAATTACTTCTAAACTGTAGCAGTAGAAAAATAAAACGATTGCTTCTCTTCTTCGCAAACTACTATAACTTTCCCTGGACTAAGCATATCAGTAAAGATATAGAAATAGGCTCAGGAAAACTGCAAATTGTTAAAGATGGAAATTATCATAAAACCTATATGATTACAGTACCAAAGGAATTTAATGCTTGAGAGTTCAAATATTTACTACAAACAGGTACAGCTACTTTTAGAAGTACTGCCATACATCAACAATGAAGAGTGCTTTGCCCTCAAAGGCGGAACAGCCATTAATATGTTCGTTAGAGATATGCCAAGACTCTCTGTAGATATTGACTTGATGTATCTACCTATTGAGGACAGAACAAGCAGTCTGAAACATATTGCTGAGTCACTTGAGAGAATTGCACAGGATATTGAGAAGAGTATGAAAGGTTCAAAAGTATATCGACTGGAACAAAGAGGAGATGGCACACTCTCTAAACTGCAAGTTGAGAAGGATGGTGTACGTATTAAAATAGAGACATCACCTGTAATGAGAGGAACTGTTAAAGAGCCAACTCTTGAAATGGTCAGTCCAAAAGTTGAAGAAGCATTTGGATTTGCAGAAACATTGGTAGCACATCATGATGACCTCTATGCAGGTAAAATATGTGCAGCACTTGACCGTCAACACCCAAGAGACTTTTTTGATGCAAGAGGACTGCTTGACAATGAAGGTATCAGTGATTCCCTCATGGATGTATTCATCGTTTATCTTATCAGTTCCAGTCAGCCTATATCTAAACTGCTACAGCCTAACCTCATAGATATTAGCCATACCTTTGAAGAACAATTTATAGGTATGACTACGGAACCTATAGAGCTAGAACTTTTGACAGATACAAGAGAAGAACTGATCAAGCTCCTGCATCAGAAATTGACAGAAGAACATAAAGCGTTTTTATTAGGCTTCAAAAAAGGAGATCCTGATTGGGGTCTATTGCCGTTCGAGAATATTGATCAGCTTCCATCAGTAAAATGGAAAATGCTAAATCTTGAAAAAATGGATAAGGCTAAACGTTTAGAGGCTTTTGAAAAGTTGGAACGTAGTTTGAATACTAAAAAGAATCGATACGTCTAAAAAATAGACCTGTGGTGGTACATAGGTGGTATTTCAGGTTTCTAAAATATACTAAAAATGCTTTCAAAGCACGTTGTATTGGTAGCTAGATTAGATTGTTTAAAAGTAGTGGCCGGGAGAGGGGGATTCGAACCCCCGGAAGTGTTACCTTCACCAGTTTTCAAGACTGGCACATTCAACCGCTCTGACATCTCCCGACAATGAAAAGATTTTATCATAAATACGATAAAAGAAAATAAGTCATTCTTAAAACTTCTCGTCAAGGACGAAGCTTTAGTGAGATGAATTGATAATGAGCTCTGCTTGTTATCAAGAAGACCCTCATTGATGGAGGAGCCACCCGGATTTGAACCGGGGATAGCAGCTTTGCAGGCTGCGGCCTTACCGCTTGGCGATGGCTCCGTATACTTAAAATAATTGAAAAATGGAGGAGTCACCCTGGATTCAAACCGGGGGATAGCAGCTTTGCAGGCTGCGGCCTTATCACTTGGCTATGACTCCATAAATATTACCACTGGTGCCCGGAGCCGGACTTGAACCGGCACAGTCGCAATGACCGGGGGATTTTAAGTCCCCTGTGTCTACCAATTCCACCATCCGGGCATTATGATATTTTATTATGTTGTTTCTATCTTAAAGATCATTTTTATGGAGCGGGCGAACGGGATCGAACCGTCGACCCTAACCTTGGCAAGGTTATGCTCTACCGCTGAGCTACGCCCGCAAATCCATTTCCATTATAAAAATGGAGTGCAATTATACCCAGTAAAACTTTAAATGTAAAGAGTAAGCACGATAGGTCTGTTATGTGTTATAATCAAAAAAATTATTTTCAGGATAAAAAATGAGAAGTGATGAAATAAAACAGGGGTTTAGTCGAGCCCCGCACAGAAGTTTGCTCAGGGCAACCGGATTGAAAGATGAAGATTTTGAAAAGCCATTTATCGGTGTAGCCAACTCGTTTATAGAGATCATACCTGGGCACTTTTTCCTCAACAAGGTATCAGAAGTTATCAAAGAGGAGATCCGTGCCAATGGCTGTATTCCTTTTGAGTTTAACACCATTGGTGTTGATGACGGGATCGCTATGGGACATGACGGAATGCTCTACTCCCTGCCAAGCCGAGAAATTATCGCCAACTCTATCGAAACGGTGATGAATGCCCATAAACTCGATGCGATGATCGCTATCCCTAACTGCGACAAGATCGTGCCAGGAATGATCATGGGGGCACTGCGCGTCAATGTACCGACGGTATTTGTTTCTGGCGGGCCGATGGCTGCGGGACATATGCATGACGGTACACCTATCGACCTGGCTACCGCTTTTGAAGCGGTCGGGCAGTTTGAAGCCGGCGAGATCAATGAGGCAAAATTGACCGAAATTGAGTGCAATGCCTGTCCAAGCGGTGGAAGCTGTTCGGGAATGTTTACGGCTAACTCCATGAACACCCTGATGGAGGCAATGGGTATCGCCCTCCCGGGCAACGGAACGATCCTTGCATTAACACCGGAGAGGACAGAACTTTATAAACAAGCAGCAAAAAGAGTTTGTGAGATCGCTAAATCTGATGCGGCAGAACGTGAAAAATTCAGACTGAAAAATATCCTCAATGAAAATGCTGTACGCAATGCTTTTGCGGTAGATATGGCAATGGGTGGCAGCTCCAATACTGTACTGCATATGCTCGCCATTGCAAAAGAGGCGGATGTGGACTTTAACCTCAGTGATATCAATGCTATCTCCAAAAGAGTTTCTCATATTGCCAAGATCTCTCCATCATTGACCACTGTGCATATGGAAGATGTCAATAAGGCCGGTGGTGTCAATGCCGTGATGCATGAAATGAAAAAGCGTGGAGACAATATCCTCATCGACAATCTTTCCATTACCGGAGAGACGCTTTATGAGAAAATCAAAGATGCAAGAATCCTTGATACCAACATTATCCACACCATTGATAATCCCTACTCAGAAGTAGGGGGACTGGCAATTCTTTATGGAAACCTTGCAGAACAGGGTGCGGTTATTAAAACTGCGGGGATCATTGGAGACAGGGTCTTTACTGGAACCGCAGTATGTTTTAATTCTCAAGATGAAGCTATCAAAGGGATCATTAACGGTAAAGTCAAAGCCGGCAATGTTGTCGTCATCCGATATGAAGGTCCCAAAGGCGGTCCGGGAATGCAGGAGATGCTCTCGCCCACCAGTCTGATCATGGGTATGGGGCTTGGCGACAAAGTGGCCCTGATCACTGACGGACGATTTTCCGGAGCTACCAGGGGAGCCAGTATTGGACACGTCAGCCCCGAAGCAGCAGAGGGAGGTATGATCGGTCTAGTCAAAGATGGGGACGAGATCCACATCGATGTCGACCGGTATATCCTCGAGGTAAAACTCAGCGATGAAGAGATCGCCAAACGAAAAGCCAAATTCGCACCGCTGGTAAAACCGCTCAGCAGCTCATGGCTAAAACAATATAGAGCCTTGGTGACCAATGCCAGTAATGGGGCGATTCTGGAAGCGGAATAAGAGTTAGTTGGTTATTGGTTATTGGTTATTGGTTATTTTGACACACCCGAGCGGTGTTGTCAAGGCTTATAGAGTTTTTATCCTGCCTACATACTAAGGCGTCTTCCCCATTTGAATCGCGACTTATAAAAAGGCTTGCTCAGGCTTGTTACAACCACTTTCTTCTTCGCAGAACTTGCATGGATGAACTTGTTGTTACCTATATAGATACCGACATGATTGACATACCCTCTGCGTCTCTTTGACGTATCAAAGAAAACCAGATCTCCCGGTTTCAGATGGCTTCGGTTGACGCGTTTTCCCACTTTGGATTGCTTGATCGATGTTCTGGGAAGGCATACCCCGTTTTTCTTACAGACATAAGAGGTAAAACCGGAACAGTCAAACTTGTAAGGTCCCGTCGCACCCCAGACATAACGCTTTCCTAAATGTTTTTTTGCATCTTTAGGAAGAGCCTTCTGCTTACCCGATCCACCTACAAGTGTCAAGAAACCCTTCTTCGCCGGTTTTGGCTCCAGCACAATCTTTTTGGATGACGCTTTTTTTGTTTGGACTTTTTTACTGTTCTTCGCTACTTTCACACTTGCATCTGGACTCTTTGCTGCTCCCGGGATAGCAAGGACTTGCCCGATCTTGAGGCTTTTATTTGTTTTAATATTATTGGCTTTTTTCAGCTTTTTGACTGTAGTGTGGTTACTTTTGGCAATTGAGTAGAGTGACTCACCCTTCTTTACTTTGTGCGAAGCAGTTTTTCGGGGAGAAGTATTCTTTTGTATTGCTGCTTTTTTTTCTTTTTTTGCATTGGAAGCCAACTTGACCGCTTCACTCTTCTTTTTATCAGGGAAATAGGTATTGGTTGGCACCTTCAGTGCTCTTCCAACCTTCAGATTTTCACCCTTCTTTATACTATTGGCCTTACGGACCTCTTCAATAGTAGTATGGTGTTTTCTTGCAATGGTAAAAAGTGTATCACCGCTCTGGATCTTGTAATTTTCCGATTTAGTGCTTTTCTTCGCCGAAACTACCTTTGGCTTCTCTGTTTTCTTTACTGTTGCCACTTTGGTATTCTTACTCTTTTTATCAGGGAAATAGGTATTGGTTGGCACCTTCAGTGCTCTTCCGATTTTGAGATTATCTCCTTTCTTCATGCCATTTGACTGGCGCACCTCTTCGATAGTAGTATGGTGTTTTCTCGCAATGGTGAAGAGTGTGTCGCCATTTTGAATTTTATAGGTGGCTGTTTTTTGCGATGGCTTTGCAAAGCTACAAGAAGAGATCAGTGAAATGCTGAATAACACTATAGAGATTTTTTTCATTAAATATTTCCTTTTATAATGGAGAAAATTGGGCTTTAAACTATCCGGGCTCTTATTATTCTCATTAAAAAATAAGATACAAACCTATATGGGCTCTTGTTTTACCGATAATTATACAATAGAATTTTAACACATCATCATTAACCAATAATGAACAAAACATTAAATTTAACCGAATCGTTACTAAATAAAAATAGCTAATGCGTGTCTATTATGCTACAAAAATAATTATTTTTATCTGCTTTATTTTTTATTTGCTCCCATAATGCTTCTTGACCAAATGCCCTTTTTGAAGTTCCCTGACCATATGGTCGGCAATACGCAGGGCATTGGCATAGATCGTCCAGGTGTAAGGAGTGCTGCCTCCCGTAGGCATAAAGCTGGCATCTGCCACAAAAAGATTGGGGATATCATGAGATTGGCAATATTTGTTCAATACCGATTTTTTCGGATCATTGCCAAAGCGACATCCGCCTGCAACAAGATTCTGTGGCGGAGTGGCAGAAACAGAACTATATACTTTTTCTGCACCCATCTCCCTGAGGATATCCTCACACTTCACTGCAATCATTGAGGCCACCTTTAGATCCCGGGGATGGCCATTGATGCGCAGTTTTCCTACCGGCATGCCAAATTTATCTTTTCTTTTTGTATCCAGCGAAACAAAACAGTTGTCTGTCGGCAGCCAGTCATTGAAGATTTCGAAGCGGATACTCTTGGCTTCAATAAAAGCATCCTTCAATGTCTCCCCCAGATCTTTACCCCAGCGAAGTTTCTCTCCATCGTGACGGGTCTTGACGGCTCGGGAAATATTATTCTGATGCTCAAACATAAACTCCACCAGACCGCCCTTCATTTTCCCTTTCCACCAGTGGTCGACAAAGTACCAATCCAGAACCGAACGGTTGATAAAGAGTCCGCGATCCATCAGGGACTCAAAAGATATCTCTTTGAGATTCTTTTTGTGCAACACACCCTGTCCTGACCCCCCTGCCGAGAAGATCAGATTTTTCCCGAGCTCTCCGCTGCTGTTTCCCAATCCATCAGGATGAAATTTATTGGCGGAATTGAGCAGCAGCCGTGAGCTCTCATGCGCCTGTGCAGCGACAACAAAAATGCGTGCCGAGAGTTTTTTGGTTTTGCCGGTCACCGTATCGACCGTTTCTACTGAGGTGACACGCTCTTTGTCACTCTCCAGTCGCTTGACATGGGTATTGCTCATCAATGCAAGATTCCCTGTTGCCAGTACCGGCCTGATCAGTGCTTCCCGTGAACTGCCCTTGGCTCCTGAACTGCACCCGTAACTACCGCAAAAATTAGAGTAGTAACAGGCATTTCGATCACCTCTGTCTTGAGAAAGAACGGCCCGTGGAGTTACCAACGGTACAATCCCCAATGCTTTACAGCTTTTGTCAAACAGTTTGACGACAGAGTTTTCACGTGTTGGCGGCTGGGGGAAATCTATGGTACTTCGCGGCGGTTTAAAAGGATGCTTTTCTGCCTTGCCTGAAATACCTACAAGCTCTTCAGCCAATGCATAATAAGGCTCCATCTCCTCATATCCGATAGGCCAGTCAACAATATTGGCACCCTCTATTTCTCCATACTTGCTGAGCAGTCTGAAATCATCCGGATGCATGCGGTGCAACATACCGCTCATCAGATTGGAGGAACCTCCTACGATATTACCATTCCAGAAACTCCAGCCGGAATCATAGGTTGGAGTCTCTATCCACTTCCCATCTTTGAATTCCTCAATGGTATGATACTCATCAAAGAGACTGGGTGTGACAATATCCCTGCGACAGTAAGCCAATTCATCTTTGGAAAACTCTTCTCTTCGGATCAGTCGCCCCTTCTCCAGCAGGGCTACCTTATAGCCTGCCTTGCAAAGCATATAGGCTGCCGCGCCGCCGCTTGCACCGGAGCCGATGATTATCGCATCATACTCGATACTCATAATTCAATATACCTTGTCGACGGACGGGGCTCGCCACCTTTTGTCTGCAACGCTTTCCAGCCTGATTGGCGAACATTTCCACCATAGATCGGATCACTCAAAAGTCCCTCCAGCGAAAGGATCATAATGCGATCAAGCCATCCGCTGCCCAGAGATGTTTGTTCAAATGCACGCAATGCCTGTTCTTTTTCTTTTTTGTCATAAGTGAGAAAAAGTCCTTTTTCTCTTTGGCGCAATTTTTCTGCTCCTCTGAATATAAACTCTCTGATATCCCTATCATAGCTCGGGTGCACAATAGCCTCTTCCAAAAACCGTGTTGCCTGAAATTCTTTTGCACTGGGCGCACCGTTTCCGCCAGGGAACATATGCTGCTGCACTGCTTCAATCAAAAAATAGTTATCTTCCGAGAGTCCTTTCCCCGCAGGACTCTCTTCGGACATAAGCAAAGTTGAGACGCCGCTCATAAATCCGGCTGCCAGGAATACCCTTCGATCCATCGCACATACCTTTTTGGTTTTGTTTGATTTTTGTTACTTTATTACTATAGCATGGTTTTGTGTAATATCGCTGCACAATATCTTCATGGATATACCACAAGTTTGTCAGTTTGAAAAAGATTTAATAAAGGCCTATTTCATAGGTTATCTGAAGGGTAGGATCAAACCATAAGCTTATTACCAACCCGACAAATAGTCTGAACTTTTGAGAGAGTGCAAAGGAGTGAGATGTGAGTGAAAAAATCTGCAGGACTAGCTGGCTAATTCAAAGATTTTTTTGCTTGCAGGTTGCTTCTTTGCGCTCTCCCCGAAGGGTGCAGTGCTTTCGCCCATACTCTGTGTTAGATTTTTTTGAATTCGCTTTGGCGAGTCCTTCAAAAATCTGCCTTGATTATGAACGAAATCACTGCATCAAAAATTCAGACTATTTGTCGGGTTGGTAATAATTCGAGGACTGGAACGCATGGGCCTCATCTTAACGAGTAGCTTCCTCACAGTGCAGCGTTGTTGCCTTTGCACTGGACACCAGAATAAAAGTATAGGGCTCATCATGGGGGATACCCAGGCTTACACCTATATCGTTTTCATACTCATCATGGCCATCTACTGTTCGCATAAATGTAAATAGTATGTCAGCTATGATGATTTCGTTATTTTCATACTTGCTCACAAAGTACCGCTCTGATGATTGTTTGGGTATCCACTCAGTACCTACAAATTCATGCGTCTGCTTGCATTCATATGTAGGGATTTTGAACTTTTCTGTGATTTGGTGCATAGCGTTGACGCCTGTAAGCAATAATCCTATTAACAATAATATTGATAGCATTAGCTTTTTCATTTCTTTTTTCTTTGATGGTTAATATAGATAATAAGGTATGACCCCAAAATGGGGTCTTGAAGTATGATTAGTTAAAATCAGGTTTTGGTGTTTTGTCTGTACTTTTTGGTAGTTGCGGATATGCTACCGCAGGTTTTCTTCCCTCTAAGGCATTAAAGAAGGTGACAATTTTAGCTGCTTCCTCATCTGAGATCTTGACACCAAGTTGTGTACTTCCCATCTCTTTGACCGCCTCTGCCAGGTTCCAAATGGCACCATTGTGGAAATATGGAGCAGTTTCGGTGATGTTTCTGAGTGTTGGTGTTTTTACCATACCTTTTGCATCACCTTTAAAGTCACCTACATTTGCAAATTTGTATTTTGCAGCAAGTTCAAACGGTTGCATTGTACCACCAAGAGCGATACCTGTATGACAGCTTACACAGCCTTTGTCCATAAAAGTTTTTAGACCTTCTTTTTCTGCATCACTCAATGCATCTTCTTTCCCATTAAGGAAATCATCAAATCTTGACGGAGTAACCAGTGTTCTCTCAAAGATGCCGATCGTAGCTGTGATCGTTTCAAAATCAACTTTCACATCTTTACCATAAGCTTTTTTAAACTCTTCTACATAGGCAGGAATAGAGTTGATTCTCTCTTCAACAAGTGACTTTGGTGCAGCCATCTCCGGAGCTGCCTGCATAGGACCCTGTGCCTGGTCTTCAAGGTGAGGGCTTCTACCATCCCAAAACTGTGCAGTAAAGAATACTGAGTTATACACAGTTGGTGAGTTCAAGTGATGCGGGTTTGGAGTCCACTGATGTCCAACCGCAGCAGGAACACCGTCTACACCGCCAAGTCCAAGGTTATGACAAGTGTTACATGAGATAATAGCACTTTTTGATAGTCTTGGCTCAAAGAAGAGCTTTTTACCCAATTCAACTTTTTCAGGAGTGATCGTACCTTTTGGATCTGTCAGCTTCAAAAGCTCTGTTTGACTCTCAGGAATGGCAACAAGACCCGCTTTTTTTGCTTGCTCAGCCACAGATGCAGCTTCTACTGCAACATTTCCCAGCAAAAACGAAGATGCCACTGCTGAAGCCACAAGTAATTTAGAAATTTTCATTATATTTTCCTCTTATAATTAATATATGAAATTATACAATAGGAGCCCTTAAAAGATAATTATTATTATTTTATAGAAATACTTACTTGATAAAAAATATAATTTGCAAGAACTTAAGGAAGTTTTTCATATAATTTAAACCAATAAGCAGAAAGGGGAAAGAATGGATAGGAGAAAAGCATTAAAAGTAGCAGGTGTAGCTGCAATGGTAGCAGCCGTAGGTGCTGAAGCAAAAATGGCAGTAGAGCATATGAATCGTATGGATATGAAACCAAAAGATCCGGCAAAGATGGACAAAGGTGAACTCAAGCACTCTCCGCTGGTAACGATCAAAGAGAAAGATGCCAAAGGTTATACCCTTATAGAGATCACTGTAGGTCAAGGCGGGATCATTCACCCAAGCACACCAGATCACTGGATCGATTTTATCGAACTCTATGCTGATGATAATCTGGTAGGTAAAAGTACACTGGAGCCGGAAATATCGCGCGGAGCAGCTTCTTTTGCAGTGAAGCTTGATAATGTCAAAACACTCAAAGCAAAAGCCGGTTGCAATCAACATGGCATATGGACAACAAGCGTAACACTATAATCATCTTCAGTGCGGAATCTCTGCACTGAATCTTTTACTGCTCCCCATAAATATCATTAGAGTGATAAATATCCCCGCTATAACTTTTTGCATTATTTTTTTTGAGGTGCCCATATTTTATAAGGTATTGAAACAAGACAATTTTAATATACTCTTATCACCGCAATAAAAGGGCACTTTATTCCTTTATAAATAGTTATGCACAGGGCCTGCCAACAGTTATTTGACAATTTTCAACACGAAAAAAGGAGCTAATGATCATGCTGCAAACAAGAAAAGAAGCAAAGACACTGGCAGCCATATTACAACACTGCTCACCTTTCTGGGTTTTTTCATAGGCTATCTGATACAGACCAGGGCATTGAAGTTTTGGCGGGATGGTTCCGCAGGATGGCATTTATCATCACGCCACTGGCCAGGCACGGCCTGCTCGCCGGTTGGCTGGCCGGTTATATTTTTTCGCTGCGGGATACCGGGGTCACGATGCTTGTTTATCCTGCGGGACATGAAGCCCTGCCCGTACGCATCTTCACGCTTATGGCAAACGGATCTCCGGAGTTGATAGACGTTCTTTGTGTGGCCACTTTACTTCCGGCAGGAATGCTGTGGATGTTACCTAATTTTATTGCAAGAAAGGCAAGCAGATGAAGACCGTCGCCCTAAATTCCGTCACCAAGTTCTACAACACGACAAAGATTGTGGAGAACATCTCACTTGAAATCGATGAGGGAGAACGCATTGTCATCATTGGCCCGTCCAACCGTTGAAGATGTGCAAAAACGTTTCGATGGATATTTATCCCAATGCTGACCGAAACAAAATTATTGTAAGGGACGAGACAAACACTGCCCAACAAAACGCATAGAACATCCAAGAACACTATTAGCCACTTTAATCTATAATATACCTATGTGCGGAAGAGTAGGATTTTTTGACGATATTGCATGGAAGAAAGCGGTCAATAATTATTATGGTCGTTTCAATGATAAGATAGGCATGCTTGTTCCCCACTACAATATTGCACCCTCACAATCTCTTGTAGCGCTTTTGAATAACGGTAACTACACCTTTACACATTTTGGTCTAATCCCGCACTGGATGAAAGAGAAAAAAACAGTAGCCATCAATGCCAGAAGTGAAACACTTTCCCAGAAGCCAAGTTTCCGTGATCCGTTCAAACGTAAACGTTGCCTGATACCTGTCAATGGCTTTTACGAATGGAAGAAAGAAGGAAATACAAAAGTGCCATACTGGTTCTATCCGAGCGATGGTGATTATTTTGCACTGGCAGGACTATGGGATCAATGGGTAGATAAAGAGAGTGGAGAGATCATTACATCATCTGCGATCATCACAACGGAACCTAACAAAATAATGAAGCCCATCCATGATCGCATGCCAGTCATCCTGAAACCTGATGCATGGAAGCTTTGGCTTGATCCAGATATTCAGGAGAGCGGGGCACTCATTCCGCTGCTTGAGCCCAGCGATTCAAAACTGATGAGTATCTACGAAGTATCTACCTATGTCAATTCACCTGCACATGATGACAGGAAGGCGATCGAGGCAGCTATTGCCGCACCAACTGAATCTTCGGGTAATTTAAAAGTTTGAAATATTTTGAAAAAGGCTTGAAAGTACGCTATTTTTAGGGATTAAGAGTGGTGATCACGATTGGACTTGAACCAACGACCCCTACCATGTCAAGGTAGTGCTCTACCAACTGAGCTACGCGATCATTTTATGGAGGAGAATTATACTCCACAAATGCTTAAGATACCTCTAATAATTAGATTAGTTATCTATTGTGGCAACGAGAGCGCCTTAAATAAGAGTCTCGGCGATGAATGTTTTGGTGACCTGACCGCCGAAGCGATAGATGCCATCTTCATAACTGACCCAGAGCTCATCTCCGCTTTTTGGGAAGGTGCGTACCCTGTCCCCCAAAAGCTCCTCTTTGTGGGCCCTCACATAGCAGGCGACCATCCCTGTACCGCAGGCGAGGGTCTCATCTTCGACCCCTCTCTCATAAGTGCGAACATGGAGATCCCCCTCTTTGATCATGGCGATATTGACATTGGCATTGTACTTATGTCTCAGTTCTCTTGCCTGCTCAATGTCAAAGTTGTCAATATTGTCACGCAGAGTGACAAGATGAGGCACTCCGCTGTCAACCAGCCACCAGTGCTCACCAAATTCTTCAATCTCCTGATCGAGTATCCTGGGCTCAACCATATCACTGACCACATAGAGACCGTTGATCGTGGCACGGATGACGCCGGCACCGGTGAGGAATACTGCTTTGTTCTCTTTGGATATTCCCTTTTCGTGGGCATAATGAGCTGCTGCCCTGGTAGCATTGCCGCACATGGCTGCAACACTGCCGTCAGAATTATAGAACTCCCACTCGAAATCATATTCCGGATGAGGGATGAGGACCACCATCCCATCTGCCCCCACGCCATTCTGACGGTGACAAAGCTTCTGTGCCAAAGCACTGCGGTCCTCTTTCTGCTGGGCATGAAAAATAATAAAATCATTGCCGTTTGCACTGTATTTTGTGACTGTCATGGTCGCCTCTTTTGTAGATAAGTAGGAAATTATAGAATAGTTTAAATTAAGGGCACCCCTAAAGACGAGGTCAGGAGGGGAAATCTGCCAGGATCTCTTCTCTTACCCGTTCACATTCGTTCTGTAGCTGTTTGAGATCTCCACTGTTGTCGACAACATAGGTGGCTCGTTGACGCTTCTCTGTGATATCCATCTGACTCTCAATTCGTCTCAATGCTTCCTCTTCGCTGTAGCCGTCACGCTTTATCAAGCGCTCCAGCTGTTTCGCTTTGGAAGCATAGATCACTATCGATTTTTCGATCGGATAACGGCCTCCTTCAAAGAAAAGGGGGATATCAATGATATAGGGTTTTTTAAATCGGTCCTGCTCTTCGGATTGCCGGGCGATCTCATCGTAGATCAGAGGATGCAGCAGTGCTTCAAGCACTTTTCGTTTCTCTTTGTCTGCAAAAACCAATTGCCCCAGTTTGACACGATCGACTTTGCCGTCGACGACATACTCCGACCCGAACAGTTCGGCAATCTTCTCATGCTGCTGGTCAAGCATCGCATGCGCTATCTTGTCCGCATCGATAAAGCGAAAACCAAAAAGGGAGAGAATGACTGTCGCCGAACTCTTCCCTGTAGCAATCCCCCCGGTCAAAGCTACCGCATATTCAAAAGCCATTAGAGTTTGATCAATCCTGCAAATCTTTTTCGTACCACAGTCGGCAGATGAAACGTGCCGATCGCAATATCAGAGTTGTAGTAGTTGAACCCCTCTGTCAAATCGGCCCTTTGAAGATTGATATCGGCAGTCGGATGATAGGTGTGACTTGCCAGTATCAAATTTTTGCAGGTCAAATGGCCATCCTCGGCCAAAGACTCGTAACGGTATGGCATAACGATCTTAAAGAGTTCACCAATCGTTGTCAACTCAGACTCGACGGCCTGCTCTTCTGTCAGCAGAAGGCTTGACATAGTTGCCACCACACCCTTTGCACTCAATACGCGGTTCAACAATCCCCAGAATACTCTGTCGGTCTTGAACTTTTCTGATGCTACGATCACTATATCGAAAGCCCCCTCCGGCAGTGTGCTCATCTTGTCCGCAGCTTCCTCTTCGCTCAGGCGGACAATCTCTTCGATCGTCTTGTGCTTCTGCACTTCGGAATAGAGGTTGTCACAGCCGCCGATAACCAGAACTTTCCTGGGGTCTGCATGTGTGCACACAGGAATATGCACAAGCATCTCATCTTTAATATAGTGTAATTTTTCCATTCTTTTTCCTTGATAGTCATTACGATTTTTAGCGATTGTAACAAAAAAGAGAGCAAAAAAGATTAAATCAAGATAAATACTCTCTTGTTTAGCCTATAATGCACCAAAAAGGATTTAAAATGAACAGAGAAGAATTGACCGGTTCCCTGTATTTCAGACATGCCTGCAAGCTCTTTGACGAAGAGAGAAAGATACCTTCCGAGGATCTGCACTTTATCCTTGACGCCGGCAGGCTCTCCCCTTCCTCTTTTGGAATGGAGCCATGGCACTTTATTGTCGTACAGAATCAGGGGCTCAAGGAGAAGATCCGGCCGGCCTGCTGGAATCAGCCCCAGATCACAACCTGCAGTGATCTTCTGATCATCACTGCCAAAGTCGATACTCCTGCCCGCAAAGAGTATTATGAAAAGATGTTTACCCGACGGGAAATGCCTCAGGATATGCTTGAGAAATATCTCAGTGTCTATCAACAGTTCATTGATGGTCTTCATTCTGTCTACGGATGGTCTGCCAGGCAGTGCTATATTGCCGCTGCGAACATCATGAGCTATGCCGCCATGATCGGTGTGGACAGCTGCCCTATTGAGGGATTTGAGAAAGACAAACTTGAAGAGGTACTTGAACTCAATACAACCAAAGAGCAGGTAGCACTGGTCGTGGCTCTGGGATACAGGGTCAATGAACAGAGTGAAAAAATTCGATTGTCATTTGATGAAGTGGTAACTTTTAGATAGTGGGCAGTGAACAGTGAGCAGTGGGCAGTGAACAGTGAGCAGTGAGCAGTGAGCAGTGAGCAGTGAGCAATTTGACATCATTGGGACAATTTGTCAAGCTTTATTGCATTTTTTTAAAAAAGCTGAATATTGCTTCTCATAATATCTCCTATTTTCTCCTGCGATAGCTCAATGCCTCCAAAATTTCTTTTTTGCCAATGACTTCATTGCCATTCAGGTCTGCTATGGTTCTGGCAATTTTTTTGATACTGGCGATGCTTCGGTGTGAGAGTCCAAATCTTTGGACAGCGCTCTCAATCACCTTCATTGCTTCATCTTCCAGCAGACAATACTTTTCGATCTCCTCCTCTGTCAGCTTTCCATTCAGACGATCCTGTCCTCTCACTTTTTGGCGCTGAAAAGCTTTGATCACTTCCAGGTGCATCTCTTCTGAGGTAATATCGCCCTTGTCTTCACTGTTCACTTCCTGCATGACCACAAAAAGATCTACCCGGTCAAGAAAGGGATCACTCAGTTTGTTTTGATAACGCTTGATCTCCATCTCGCTGCATCGGCACGCTTTTCTTTTGGAGAGGAGATTGCCACAGGGGCAGGGGTTCATCGCTGCTACGAACATGATGTCTGCCTCATACTCCACCTTGGCATTAACCCGTGCAATATGCACTTTTTTGTCCTGAAGAGGTTCCCTCAATGCTTCAAGAACATTTTTGGAAAAATGCGGCAACTCATCGAAAAAGAGTATCCCCTTGTGCGCCAATGCCACTTCCCCTATTCTCGCCTGTTGTGATCCGCCGCCAAAGATCGATGCCGAGGTTGCCGTATGATGCGGAGCACGGATCGGCCGGTGTGCAGAGAAGTCAGGATCTGCCCCATCCAGGAACTGGTGCTTGGCGATACTCAGGATCTCCTCTTCATAGACTGGCGGGAGAATATCTTTGATCCGCTTGGCGACCATACTCTTGCCGCAACCGGGATTGCCCTCCATCAGATAATTATGCATCCCTGCTGCTGCGATCAAAGAAGCCCGCTTAGCCACACTCTGACCCTTGACATCAGAAAAATTGCTTTCATACTCTCTTTCATAGAAGTATGCACGGTCATCGATCACAAAATTTTCGGCATCATAGGAAAAAGTTTCGGTATTGTTCTTGAATATCCCGCTTCTGACAAGTGCTATCGCTTCACTCAAGCTCTCTACGGTAATAAACTCGACACCTGAGATATGGCTCAGATACCCTATTGATTCTTTGGGAACAATCGCCCTTTTGATCGCACCCTGCTCTTTCAATGATAGAATGATCGGAAAGAGCATTGAACTTGACTTCACTTTTCCATCAAGCCCCAGTTCTCCAAAGACAAAGAGGCCCTCCTCATCAATAGCCCCTTTGTGCAAAGCGATCAGCAAAGCGATCGGAAGATCAAAATGTGTCCCACTCTTCTTGATGTCACTGGGCGAAAGGTTGATCGTGATCTTCAGCGGAGGAAAGACAAAATCATTGGTCAAAAGTGCCGACTTGACCCTCTCTTTTGCCTCCTGGATATCATTACTGGCAAGCCCTACTACAGAAAATCCCGGAAGCCCCTTGGTGAAAGTGGCCTCTACTTCGATCACTTTGGCCTGAACACCTTCAAGTGTGGCACAGGACAATCTGTTAACAATTGCTTCTTTCTTTTCTTCCGGTGGAGTAGCACCACTATCTACTGTTGCATTCATAGTGTAATTGTTGCATAGACTTTCGAGAGAGGAGAATAATATTTCATTTTGCAATGTTCTTATCTAAAAGTACCGGGGAAGTGAGCAAAAATCATCAGAAGTGGTGAGATTGTGCGAGATCGCCGCTTATGGTGATTTTTGCCTTTTGCGCCACTCTTTTTCGAACTTCTTGCGTTTAATATAGGAGAGTTTTTCTACAAACACCTTTCCATCCAAATGGTCTACTTCATGCTGAATAGCAATCGCAAGAAACTCATCATTTTCTATCGTATGAGGATTGCCATGCCGATCAAAATAGTTCACTTTGGCGTATTCATAACGCTCTACATCTTCATAGATACCTGGAACACTAAGACAGCCTTCCTGATACATGGTTGAGCCTTTTTTCTCTATGATTTCCGGGTTGACCATCTCGAGCGTATTCTCTTTGGGTTGGTCTGCCTGTTCTTCTTCGCTCTCGACAGGAACATTGATGATAAGAACTCTCTGGGGCACAGCGATCTGAATAGCGGCCAGACCGACACCATTTTTGGCGATCATCGTCTCATACATATCATCCAGAAGTGCATGGAGTGCCTTATCGAATGCCCTGACCTCTTCGGAAACTTTTTTGAGCCGCTTATCCGGATAAATGATGATCTCTCGTACCATTGCCGTAAACCCTCTGTCTAGCTAAAGCTCTTGGTCAATACTTTATCGATCAAGCCGTATTCGGCAGCCTCTTTGGCGGACATGAAAAAATCTCTCTCTGTGTCTTTTTCGATACGCTTGATCGTCTTGCCTGTTTTCTGGGCCAAAATCTCATTGAGGTAGGTTTTCATACGGAGAATCTCCTTGGCCTGAATAGCAATATCAGTCTCCTGTCCCTGTACACCGCCCAGTGGCTGGTGGATCATAATACGGGAACTTGGCAATGCATATCGCTTCCCCTCCGCCCCGCAGGCCAATAGGAAGGCACCCATGGAGGCCGCCTGACCGATACAGATCGTCACCACATCCGGTTTGATATAATTCATCGTATCATAAATCGAGAATCCGCTGGTGATCACACCACCCGGCGAGTTAATGTAGAAGTAAATATCCTTGTCAGGATCCTGTGCCTCCAGAAAGAGAAGCTGCGCTACGATAGTCGAAGCGACAGCATCGTTCACCTCTCCGCTCAGCATAATGATCCGGTCTTTAAGAAGACGGGAGTAGATATCGTAAGATCGTTCACCTCTGCCGGTTTGCTCTACAACGTATGGAATATAGCTCATAGTATACCTTTGTGTTATTGTTGCGTAAAAAATAGATAAATGCACTATCCCGAACTTGCTTTCAGGACAACGGCACTATCGCTTAAAGAAAGAAACTTATTTATCCAAACCCAAGATTTTAGAAAAAAGTTTGTCTTCGATCATTCCCATTCTGACTGCGGGAAGAAGATTGTTCTCTTCATAATGTTTTATCACCTGCTGAGGATCCTGGCCGCCCATCATTGATTCATAGTAGATCGCCTGAGAAACCTCTTCATCCGATACAGAAATCTGCTCTTTGCGGGCTACTGCATCAACGATAAAGGTTGCTTTGACGCTTGCCCTGGCATCTTCTCTGAGCTCTTCACGCAGTGCTTCGACTTTTTCAACATTCTCTTTGTATTCATTGAGCTCTTCTTCGCTCATGCTTCTGGCTTTTTCATTAACCTTGGCATCGATCTCCTGCTCAACGATATTATTTGGAAGAGCGAAGTCATATTTGGCGACCAGGGCTTCAACCATCTTCGGCTTTAACTCTTCGTTATAAATTTTTGAAAGCTTCTCTGATTTGATCTGCTCAGCCACTTTCTCCTTCAGAAGATCAACGGTTGGGTTCTCTTCTCCCTGTAGCAGTTTGGCTGCCAGTTCATCATCAAGTTCAGGTGTTTTCTTCTCCTGTATCTCATTGATCTTTACTTTAAATTCTGCTTCTTTGCCGGCTAGGTCTTTTGAGTGGTAATCTTCAGGGAACGTTACAGTAATCACTTTTTCCTCTTCCGGTTTCATTCCAATGATCTGATCTTCAAATCCGGGGATGAATTGGCCGGAACCGACTCTGAGACTGAAATCTTCTGCTGTTCCGCCCTCAAAGGGCGTTCCGTCAATGCTTCCTGCAAAATCGAGCACTACCATATCCTCTTTGCGAAGCATTCTCTTTCTTTTTATTTTTTCGAACGGCGTCTGTGCCTCGATCAGCGAATCAAGTCTCTCGTCTCTCTCTTTGTCATCAACAACAGGCTCCTCATATTTCGGCGCTACCTCAGCATACCCTTCCGGGTCAAACTCCGGTCTGAGAGAGAGCTCAACCTCGACATCGATACCATCATCCGTCTTGTCAAATTTCTTAAATGTCGGCTGCCCCATAATCGCTTCAGGCTTTATGCCAAGCTCATTGCTTCCTTTGTCGAGAAGCTCTCTGAGAGCATCTGCTTCAGCATCCTGCTCCAGCTTTTCGCCATACATTTGTTTGACGACATGAGCAGGAACTTTTCCTTTTCTAAAACCATCAACCTTTATCTGGGTTCCAGTCTTTTTTGCGAGCTTATTGATCTTCTCTTCAAGATCGCTTTTCGCAATTTTTGCAGCTACCAATACATTGGCATCATCAATTTTTTCTACTGTAACTTCCACTACAATCCTTTTTATATATAATTCCGTGATTTTAGCGAAAAATTGTTAAAAAGATAATTTTTCGCTCAAAGGCGGTATCGTTAAAAATTAAAAACAGCTATAATCCCAATCATGAAAAAATCTCTCTATTAACAAATTCAAAAGTGGTATGCTGACAACGGCCGGCATGATCTACCCTGGAGAAATACCGATAACAGTTACCACATCTATCTCAGCGAAGTCATGCTGCAGCAGACACAGGTCAAAACTGTACTTGAACGATTCTATTTTCCCTTCCCTGAAGCATTCCCTACTTTGCAGGATTTGGCTGATTCAAATCTTGATGATGTTCTGAAAAAATGGGAGGGGCTGGGCTATTACACACAAGACAAAACATTTGCAAAGCACCTAAAATAGGCACTTTTGCCAAGAAGTTCTCCAGTTTATACCACTTTTAAACCACCGAGGTTCAAATATACCGCTTGATTTTCCATGCTTTTCCCATTGATTTAAGCGGTAACTTCCTTTTTTAAACAAAGTTATAGATGCAAGTTTTGATTTGCTTGCATCTTGCCTGCTTTTTCCATCTGATATAATTTTTTAGAACAATTTAGATATTTTTAGGCTTGTGAAAATTTATATCCACGTCTTCTAACCGTATGGATAACCTGAAATCCGAGGATATCCTTAAGTTTTTTTCTAATCTGATTAATTGCAACTTCGACAGTATTATCACTTACATACTCTGGTTCTTCCCAAAGTGCGTTTATAATCTCATCTTTTGAAAAAACTCTTTCCTTACGAAGGGCAAGGTATGCCAAAATATCAAATGTCTTACCATTAAGAGAAACAATTTTGTCATCGTATTCTATCTTTTTATTTGCCATGTCTATAATAAGTTTATCAATTGTGACTTGTGTGCCAAAAAGATGTCTCATATTTGCCAAGGCTCTTGCGGCTACAAGGTCTGGATATTCACGGTTCTGATAAATAACATCATCCATACCCATAGAGTAAAAAGCAGATTGTTCTTTCAAATTACTTGTAATTAACATAATCTTCGTTTCACTCTTTTTCTTTTTTACGTCATTCACGTAATGCTCAAGTGAAAACATTACACCCTCATCCACAATAATAACAAGTTCATAGTGTCTAAAATCTGTAAAATTGGTTGCGTCATATATACTTTTTGCATTATCTACAATGCAAATAAAATATTCATCTAATTCTTTTTCAAGTTCCTTAACGTATTTATCATCAAAACCTACAGTTAG
This sequence comes from Campylobacterota bacterium, assembly GCA_034721895.1. GTDB lineage: Bacteria > Campylobacterota > Campylobacteria > Campylobacterales > Sulfurovaceae > SZUA-451. The sequence continues at coordinate 57,574 of JAYEND010000001.1, forward strand.
TATTCTCATTCTTTTCCAATCAATGTAAAAGCAGAAAAACCTTAAAATTTTTACTACTTTTCTCTTTATTGGTGTATTTATAGCAAAATAACCTTGTCTAAGAATAAAAGTGAGCTTAAAGCTGTTAAGCTGTCTATGCCTATGACATTTTTTGACGACTTCAATTAATCAAGTTATTTTTCTTCTTATTGTGACAAACAATTCTTTACTATTTTCAATCATTTAGATACACTTTTGCATGTCAAACACCCTTAAAAATACTCATAATAATATTCAGGATTGGTATAGGATAAATGGTCGGCACGATTTGCCATGGAGGCTCACAAACGACGCATATAAGGTGTATCTCAGTGAAGTGATGCTGCAACAGACACAGGTCAAGACTGTCCTCGAGCGATTCTATTTTCCTTTCCTTGAAGCATTTCCTACTTTGCAGGATTTGGCTGATTCAAATCTTGATGATGTTCTTAAAAAATGGGAGGGGCTGGGGTATTACACACGGGCAAAAAACCTGCATCGTACAGCACAAGTGACTGGCGGCAAACTACCGACCACGCTCGAGGAACTGCTCAAGCTGCCCGGCATTGGTGATAATACTGCCCATGCCATCGCTATTTTTGCTTTTCATCAAGCCGTACCCATCATGGAAGCCAATGTCAAGCGCATACTGTGCCGCATCCATCGATTGGAAAATCCGACACACAAAATACTGTGGAAAGCAGCCTATGAACTTCTTGATTCAAATAATGCCTATGACTATAACCAGGCGATGATGGATATTGGCAGTATGGTTTGCCTGCCCAAAGAACCAAAGTGCGGCAGTTGCCCTTTAGCGGAGATTTGCAAGGGCAAAGAGAAACCTCAACGATATCCCATCAAAAAGAAAAAACTTGTCCCGACAAGAGAAAAAGATATTATCGTTTACAGTTACAACGATCGTTATGCGCTGCAGCAGCGAAAAGAGAGATTGCTGCATGGACTCTGGGGATTTCCTTCGACGGACAATGCTCCCTACGGTGCGGAATATGTTGGAGAAGTGACACAGCAATATACCCATTTCAAACTCAAATGCTCCGTCTATCACTATCCTGAAGCCAACCCGAAACAGGAACATTATTTCTCCATTGATTCTATTGACAAACTCGCTATCTCCAAAGTCGATGAGAAAATTATCAAACTTCTGCTACAATTTTGGAATGAATAAAGAAAAAGAATTTGAAGAAACCGTGACTAAAGTACTGGAGCTTCTTGGCGAGGATCCAAAAAGGGAAGGGCTGGCTAAAACACCTAAGCGTGTAGCCAAAGCATTGAAGTTTCTCACTGAGGGTTACAACCAGGACCCGAAAGAGATACTCAATCAGGCCCTCTTCAGCAGTACCAATGACGAGATGGTCGTGGTCAGGGATATCGAGTTTTACTCTATGTGCGAACACCATATGCTCCCGATCATAGGTCGTGCCCATGTCGCCTATATCCCCGACGGCAAGGTGGTCGGCCTTTCAAAGATCCCGCGCATTGTCAATGTTTTTGCCAGACGATTGCAGATCCAGGAACAGATGACAGAACAGATCGCTGATGCCATCTCAGAAACGATCAAGCCAAAAGGTGTCGCTGTCGTCATTCACGCCAGACATATGTGCATGGAGATGAGGGGTGTGCAGAAGATCAATTCAACCACGGTCAGCTCAGCTCTGCGAGGTCTCTTCAAGAGTGATCAGCGCACGCGCAATGAATTTTACAATATCATCAATACGCCGGCACCTTCTAATTTTTAATCACTAAATGATTTCTCGTAAAAGCTTCGCCCTTGGCGAGAAAGTATATTGCATCGACCGTGCAAATACCTAAATCTTTAAATTTTGCTTACCGATAAACTATTTTTGAAGCAGCCAGGAGAGGGCTTTGTCTCTCTCCTTAAAGAATTTCATCTTGCCTTTCGTCAAATGCTTCATCATCCCAATAGACACCTCTTCCCACTTCTTGTCACCGACAATTGCCATCCTGGTAAAATCATTGCGATGCTTGACGCCAAACTTCATATCATCCCAGGCAGCTGAAAGCTCCCAGCCCTTAAATCCTCTCATGTCTACCAACAGATCTGTTTCCAAATCTTTTGCCTTTTTCAATGCTTTGTCGATCATGGGGACAAAGATCTGATAATCCTCATGAGTCAGCTTGCCCAGCATCGTCAACTCTATAAAAAGCCGCTGCCTGTTTCTCTTGATAGCGATACCGATACCATGCTCTTTGATTTTTTCCATCATCTCCATCCTCTTCTTTTGATATACTTTGTATTATACCTCAATTGGCACCCCTAAATACATAGACCTGTTTAAAGCAGATTTAACGTAATTAGGAGTATATTAATCCTCTTTTGTATTATGTTTTATGTTGGTTTAAGAAAGCTTAATGTAGTATGCAAAAAACTAATTAGGACAATTTTAGTCTTAATTAAAAATGGGCCTGTTGAAACTGGCTTATCAGCTAAGAATAAAAGGAAAGTGATGAAAGTCTATTTAGACAACAATGCCACAACAATTGTAGATCCGCATGTCTTTGAAGCGATGGAGCCATTTTTTGTACAAAAATATGGTAACCCCAACTCTCTTCACTATGTCGCGAGCGAGACACATGAACCGCTCAAAACAGCGATGGAAAAGATCTATGCAGGTATCCATGCGCCCAAAGAGGACAATGTCGTTATCACCTCCTGTGCGACAGAGAGTAACAACTGGGTATTCAAGAGTATCTACTTTGAATATATCCTGACTGGTAGAAAAAACCATATCATTGTCAGTGAGGTTGAACACCCTTCAATTATTGCAGCAGCAAAGTTTCTGGAAACCCTGGGATGCAAAGTGACCTATCTTCCTATCAATCATGAAGGAATAATCGAAGCGCGTACGGTCAGGGACTTTATCACGGATAAAACTGCTCTTGTTTCTATCATGTGGGCAAACAATGAAACCGGTGCCATCTTCCCCGTCCAGGAGATCGGTGACATTTGTACAGAAAAGGGCGTACTTTTCCATACCGATGCCGTTCAGGCGATCGGCAAGACACCCGTCGATGTACAGAGTTTCAATGTCGATTACCTGACGATATCTGCGCATAAGTTTCACGGACCCAAAGGCGTCGGCGCACTTTATATGAAAAAAGGCAGAGAGCTTACTCCGCTTCTTCACGGTGGATCACAGATGGGCGGCTACCGATCAGGGACACTCAATGTTCCCGGGATCGTAGGCATGGGCAAAGCAATGGAGCAGGCAATCGATGCGCTTGATTTTGAAATGAGTGATGTCAGAGAACTCAGAGATGATTTCGAAGACGAACTGCTCAAAATAGAGGATACCTTTGTTGTTACGCCCAGAGAGAAAAGAACGCCTAACACCATCCTGATCTCATTTAGAGGGATTGAGGGCGAATCAATGCTCTGGGATCTTAACCGTTCAGCTATCGCTGCAAGCACAGGATCAGCCTGTGCCAGTGAAGACCTGGAGTCAAATCCGGTCATGGAAGCGATCGGTGCGGAAGCGGATCTGGCCCATACAGCGATCAGGTTTTCATTAAGCCGCTATACGACCAAAGAAGAGATCGACTATACGCTTGCGGTTGTCAAAGAGGCGGTTGAGAGACTGAGAGGTATCTCCAGCTCATACGCTTATGCTCCCGAGGGCCACGATAGTCAATTATAAGAACAATAATAAATTTAGAGAAAAAGATTTAAAGGATAAATTATGGGAATGGATAGTTTAATCGGTGGTACCATCTGGGATGAATACAGCCAAAAAGTAACTGATTTGATGAATAACCCGCAAAATATGGGTGAGATTACGCAAGAGCGGGCAGACGAGATGGGTGCAACACTCATCGTAGCTGATTTTGGTGCAGAAAGCTGTGGAGATGCTGTAAGGCTTTACTGGGCCGTTGACCCAAAAACAGATAAAATTCTTGAATCAAAATTTAAGAGTTTTGGTTGCGGTACAGCGATCGCCAGTTCAGATACGATGGCAGAACTCTGCAAAGGAAAAACAGTTGACGAGGCTGTCAAGATCACTAACATCGACGTAGAAATGGCGATGAGAGACAATCCGGATACACCGGCAGTTCCGCCGCAAAAGATGCATTGTTCAGTAATGGCTTATGATGTTATTAAGAAAGCTGCAGGACAATACAAAGGTGTGGATATGGAGAGCTTCGAAGAGGAGGTGATCGTCTGCGAATGTGCACGCGTATCTCTCTCTACACTTCGAGAGGTGATCCGCCTCAATGACTTGACAACAGTTGAAGCGATCACAGACTACACCAAAGCGGGAGCTTTCTGTAAATCCTGTATCAGACCCGGCGGCCACGAAGAGAAAGATATCTATCTGGTCGACCTGCTTGAAGAGTATGAAAAAGAGAAGATGGCCAAAGCGGCTGATGCTTCTGGTTCGGGAGCAGCAATTTCCTTTGCTGAGATGACACTGGTTCAAAAGATCAAAGCAGTCGACAAGGTCATTGATGACAATATCCGTCAAATGCTGATCATGGATGGCGGAGACATGGAGATCCTCGACATCAAAGAGAATGGTACAAATATCGACATCTATATCCGATATCTTGGTGCCTGCAGCGGATGTGCAAGCTCGAGCACAGGTACACTCTTTGCGATCGAAAATATCCTCAAAGAGAAACTTGACGAGGGTATCAGAGTACTGCCTATCTAATCTTGCTAATCTTGCACACATGGAGCAAAAGCTCCATGTACTGTAACAACCTTATCTTTTTCCCTGCAAATTTTCTTTATCTTTACTGCACTGTGGTTATAATCAGGCTCTTTGGAGTGAGGGTCTAATTTATCATCTGTAAGATAATTAATGCCTCTATGTGAGATGGGGATGAAAATCGTACCCCTGTTTATATCGGCAAACACCACATTTGCTATGAGTTCGCCCCTAAGTGAAGAAATTTTGACACTTTCACCTTCATTTATATTAAGCGCTTTGGCATCATTGGGGTGAATCTCCACAAATTCCAAACTCTTGTGCTTTAACAGAGTGTCAATCTGATTGGTTTTACTTCCTGAGTGCCATTGATCTCTTGTTCGCCCCGTGAGGAGTGTAAAAGGGTGACTTTTAGAGGTTTGTTCGGATAGATTTTTGTTTTCTACAAAAAAGAGGTTTGCCTTTTGGTTTGGAGTTGCAAAGATATTTTTAGAAAAGAGCTTGTCTCCCCACACAAAAGGTGATATTTCCAAAGCCACATAGTCAGCTTTGTAAATGTCAAGATGCCCATCTTTACTTAGCCTGGTCATCTCCTGATACTCTTCAAAGACTTCTTGGGAGTTTTTAAAACTAAATGATTTTTCATAGCCTAAATATTTACCCAGTTGGGCAAAGACTTCCCAATCCTGCAGCAGTCCATCTTTTTCTTCAAAAGCGATGGCTCTTGTAAGTGTTCTATCCAGGTTTGTCTGTGTTCCTTCCTTTTGGCCAAAAGGCACAGCAGGTATTTGTATATGGGCAAACTTTGATGTTTCGCTTCCTTCATATGCATTGATCTCTACAACTAAATCTACTTTTTTCATAGCCTCTTCAACGAAATTTCTGTGTGGTAGGTGGTAGACCGGGTCTGTATGACAGATAATAAGCACATCAAGTTCGCTTTGATCAGCTTTTTTTATCATCTCAAAGGCAGTAAAGCCGCTTGCTTGTGGTAATTTGCCACTTTTCCAAAAGTCTGCTACTTTTTGACAGTTGTCACTATTATAATCTAAATGCACAGCAAGAGTGGTGCTTAAACCTCCCACCTCTCTTCCTCCCATAGCATTAGGTTGACCAGTCAGGGACAATGGGCCGGAGCCTGCCTTATTTATCTGCCCTGTAAGTATATGTAAATTATTGATAGCAAGATTTTTATCTACTCCTTGAATAGACTGATTTATACCCATGGTCCATGCTGTGATGATATTTTTACTTTGTCTGAAAAGCATATAAAAAGCCTCAAAAATATCTGCACTAAGATGCGTACTATCCAAGAGTACTTTCTCATCAAGTGACAAGAGACTCTCTTTATAGCTATGATAGTTATTGCTATGATCTTTTATGAAGCCACTGTCTATATGTCCTGCCTTTATCAACTTTATTGCAAGTAGATTTAAAAGGTCTATATCTGTTCCGACTTTTAGGGGTATATATAGATCAGCATTTTTGGCAGTAAGTGTAAACCTGGGATCGATAACTACAACTTTTAACCCTTTTTTCTGTGCTTTTTTGATCTTGTTATGTAGTACGATATGAGCTTCTGCAGTATTGGCACCCATAAGCATGAGGAGACTACAGTGCTCCAAATCTTCCATTCTTACCGGTACATAATCCACACCAAATGACTTTTTGTAGCCCACAACCGCACTTGCCATACAGGTTCTGGAGTTGGTGTCACAGTTTGCTGTACCTACAAACCCTTTTGCAAGTTTATTGGCAACATAATAGTCTTCGTTAAGCATCTGCCCGGAGAGGTAAAATCCTACTTTTTTTGGGTCAGCTTGTTTGAGTTTTTCTGCAATGAACTTTAGGCTTTCTTCATAAGAAGAAGCAGTAAAATCATTGTTTACGGAATCTCTTATTTGTACTTCTAAAAGTCTGTTGCTATGTATGGTTTCTGTTTGTGAAATACCTTTTGCACAAGATAAACCATGGTTTACAGGGTAGTGTTTCAGGCCTTTAAGCTTTTGCTCTTTGGCTTCAAATTTACAACCCACCCCACAATAGGCACATACCGTCTCACACATCTAATGAATCTCTTTCAGTGCTACAAGCAGTTCTGAAAAGACTTGAGCTCTCTCTTTTTTGTCATGATATGTCATATTATAAATCACTTCACTTAATTTTTCAGGCACTTTTGGATTGAGCTTGGCTACTTCATCTCTTTTGATATTTCGAGGCTGCACTTTGACAGGTTCAAAGTTCTCTACTGCATCATAACGATTCTCATTTGTAAGAAGTTTAAAGAGTTTCATTCCAAAATCAAAGAGTTCAAACTCCTCTTTTTTATATGTTTTGGGCTCTTTCTCAAGCTCAAAGTTCACATCCAATCCAAGTTTCTCATTTAAAATATAATTAATTTTTGTATAAAACCCCAAAGCCTGATAACTGTAGTTCGCATTCAAATATCTCTCTTCAAAAGCTTCAAAGGTCTCTGTTCTTTGCTTCAATAATGCATAGGTTTTAAGTAGATATTTCACATGATGTTTTGCTTCTGCGATAGGTAGGGTTTTGTGCAGCATTCGTGCCTCTTTTGCTCTACGGGTAATTTTCCCGCCCAGGAAGATATGGACACCATCTATACGATTACCTTCGTCATCTTTGGCTTTACATCCTTCAAACCCAATGTCAGCAATGCCATGCACACCACATCCCTTAGGACAAGCAGACCAGTTCATACGTACCGTTCCACCTTTGATATTCACTTCAGACTTTAAAAACTCTGCCATCTCTATGGCATCCGGTTTATTGGGGATGACGCCAAAACTACAGGTTTTTGTTCCTGCACAAGCGATCATGTCATTGAAGTAAATATTATCAAAAGGTTGATACTTTTTGATAATGGCTTCTTCTTCAAAGGCAGTGAATTGATCTGTGCCTATATCAACAATGTAGCAGTTTTGATCATAAGAGAGACGAATATCACCTGAACCAAATGTTTGTGCAGATTTGGCAAGTTCTATCATATCTGTACCGGAGAATATCCCTGAGGGTACGATGAGCTTATAGGCAAGCTTTCCATTACGCTGCAGGACACGGTTCGCTCCTAATGCAATGTTTTGTGACTGTACCAGCGTCTGACCAGCAGGAGCAAAGTCCATTCCAGCTTCCTTCCTGATAGCTTCTACAAAAGCAGATACCCCTACATCTTTAAGTAAAAAATGAAGGCGGTTTTTATTACGGTTGTCTCTGTATCCGTAGGTTTTAAAGACTTCTAAAAGAGCCGTATAGAATGCCGGCACCTCTTCTGCATTGACAAAAAGGTTTGCATCACTGGATTGTATTCCCACCCGAGCACCCAAGTAGATATTGAACCCAAACTCTCCATTGCTGCTGGCAAGAACAAAACAGCAGTCATGCCCAAAGATATTACAAGAGTTTGAGAGTGAGCCCAGGATCCCAGTGTTAAATTTACGGGGCAGAGCAGAGATCCATTCAGGGTTTTCAATGGTCAAGACTTGAAGTTTATCTACAATGGGTTTTGTTTCAACAATATTATCATAAGCAATGCCATCAAGTGGATCAGCAACGATATTACGAGGATTATCTACACCGGTCTGGAATGTGGAAATACCTACTTCCTTTAGTTCCTGCAGCACTTTGGTGATGTCTGCTATCTGCAGATAACGCAACTCTATCTGCATACGTGTCGTGATATCTATATAGTCATTGCCATACTCTTTTGCCACTTCACCTATACGAATGGCTTGTGCATTGTTCAGCTGCCCTATGGGAACACGCACCCTAAGCATAAAGTCTTCACCTTTGTCAAAAAGGCCAAAACATTTTAAAAAGTACGCACTATCCTCTTTTGCCAAGCCCTCATATCCGGCTGCAGCGATCTCTTCTAACTCTCGATACACATCCATAGGTGCTTTGAGTTCTTTGATGTTTTCTACTTTATTGACTTTGTTGCTTCTGGCTTCCAAGGCTTTTTTCAATACTTCCATTTATGCTATATTTCCCCTGCAATGATCTTCCTTTAATTGTATCAGAGAGATAAAGGCTTTTAATTGTCCTGGTGATTAAAATTTAATCAATCCGGTAATAGTATTATTGATTTTACTCTCTATGTTCCCCAATAGTAGCCTTGTATGATTGATTAAATATTAATCACTATGTAGGTTATTGTTTGTATAGTTTCGGTATATAATTCGCATAACATAAATTTTAAAGGAAATAAGAATGGCAGGATTTAAAGCATTAAAAGGACAAGGAAATACACCGACATTATTTATGGCTTTTCTATATTTTGATATGAGTTTTATGGTATGGACAATGCTTGGGCCACTAAGTACAGAGATAAGTGAGGCACTGGCTTTAACTGGTCACATGATGACAGCAGGGGAAAAAGCGACCTTGCTTTCACTTCCTATTTTATCTGGAGCCATCTTGAGAATTGTATTGGGGTTTGGTGTTGATAAATTTGGGCCAAAGAAAACCGCCCTGGTATCTCAACTGATCGTTATCGGTTCACTTTTAATGGCATATTTCCTGGGCGACACCATTACCTACAATCAACTTCTAATTGTAGCGCTTGGACTTGGGTTTGCCGGAGCTTCTTTCGCCGTAGCACTTCCTCAGGCTGGGCAGTGGTATCCGCCCAAACTCCAGGGGGTCGTTCTTGGTATTGCAGGCGCGGGCAATATCGGTGTAGTTATCGACTTCCTGTTTGCGCCTAAAATCGCAGAACTTTGGGGGTGGTCCTCAGTATTTGGCGTAGGTGCTGCAATGGCTATCGTTGTCTTTATTGCTTACACTTTTATGGCAAAAGATGCGCCTGAATCTGTCTATAAAGCAAGGCCTAAAAAACTTAAAGACTACGGCAAACTGCTTAAAGATAAAGATACGTGGTGGTTCTCACTCTTCTATGCTATCTCGTTTGGTGGGTTTGTAGGATTTGCCGGTTACATGAAAGTCTATCTTATGAATACATACAGTGTCGATATGGAGGCATTTGGACTGGATATCCTGGATGAGGGAAATGTCAAGGTAATTGCTGGTTATTTTGGAGCTTTATGTATCTTTGCAGGTGCAGTTTTAAGGCCATTTGGCGGTGCGATTGCTGATAAAATTGGTGGAATCAAAGCACTATACATTTTCTATGGGATGGTTGCTCTGCTGGTAACGGTTAGTGCGACAGTTGAGTTGCCATTTTTCTTAGCTATCTTTGTTCTTTTCCTGATCATGGCTAACCTGGGCATGGCAAATGGTGCAGTTTTCCAGCTAGTACCACAAAGATTTGGCAAAGATATCGGTATCATGACAGGTATCGTCGGATGTGCCGGTGGGCTAGGCGGTACCGCTCTTATCAAAACGCTTGGTTGGTCCAAAGGTGCACTTGATGGATATACGGCAGGATTCCTGATATTTGCAGTAGTTGTACTCGCAGCCATAGCCGGATTAAGTTTTGTAAAAACCAGATGGAGAACAACCTGGGGAGTAAATGCCGGTGGTATGATATAAAAAGGTGATCTCACCTTTTTATAAGCGTTCAGCGTTTAGTGCTGAGCGTTCAGAAAATGCTTCAGATATTTTAAATTGTGTCATAATCTTTATCATATAATTTAGAATACTTATTAAAGGCACTCCATGTCAAAACAGAACATTAAAACATCTGGATTTACTTTAGCAAAAGGTACTAAGCTCAAAGGCGATGACTTTTTTGAAGTGAAGGTGATGGAGAACATTACTGTGGCTGTGGTTTGTGATGGTGTAGGGTCTGCCAGTCAAGGAGCTGAGGCTGCCAAGAGAACCTCTAACTTTTTGGTACACTCACTGAAAAACAGACCTAAGTCTTGGAGTATGGAGAAGTCCATTAAACACTTCATTGAAAACATTAACAGGGTGCTTTATTTAGAGTCCATGGAAGACTATGAGCGTGAAGAACTAGTGACTACACTGACTATTGTAGTTATAGAAGGTAATAGGCTCTATGGGGCAAATGTGGGTGACAGTCGTATCTATTTGGCCAGGAACGGGCAATTTGCACAGCTCTCTGATGATCATGCTATGGATGAAGAGGGTATGGATAATGTTTTAACTTCAGCTATGGGGCTGGAAGAGAGTATAGAGCCGTACTATTTTGAAAATAATCTTTTGGCAGGAGATCAAATACTTCTGTGCAGTGATGGACTTTATAATGAACTTACACAAGATGAACTTGCTGATGGAATAAAGATAGGTGCATCATTTTTAGTTAAAAAGGCTTCTAAACTTCATAATGACAAGCTCCCTGATGATACAACTTCTGTGGTACTTGAGATCAAAGAGCTTGACCCAAGATTGAAACTCAAGCAGAGTGATCTGATCATTCAGGAGTACTATAAAGTCGATGAAGTGATAGATGGTTATAGGCTTATTAAACCTCTCATACAGAACAACCGTACGTGGCTTTGTGAGAACAAAGGAGTGCAGTATGTCATAAAATTTGCCCTGCCTGAGGCTAAAGATGATGAGATAATGCTTGATCTTTTTGTAAAAGAGGCCTGGATGGCAAAACGTCTTAAGGCAGGCTTCTTTCCCAAGGCAGCTATCCCCAAAAAACGCACGCATCGTTACTATATTATGAATTTCATCGAAGGGGCGTCACTCAAAGAATTTACAGCTAAAAAACCACTTTCAGTTGATATGGGTGTAGAGTTGGCAAGCTTTTTACTTAAAATGTCACAGTTCTTAACCAAACTGGATCTGGTGCATGGAGATATCAAGCCGGAAAATATAATCATCACAAAGCGTAAAGAGAAGCTGGTCTTTAAGATGGTGGACTTTGGAAGCATCATAGAAGCCTATTCTGATGTGACACGAGCCGGAACACCTTCCTACCTGGCACCGGAACGCTTTACTCAAGCACCTGTCACAGAGCAGACAGAACTCTATGCTATAGGTGTGACACTCTATGAAGCACTTACCAAGAAATTTCCTTTTGGAGAGATAGAGCCTTTTCAGAATCCCTCTTTTGATAAAAATCCAAAACACCCTGCAAAATACAATGCAAAAATACCGGATTGGCTGGAAAGTATTATCCTGCGTGCAGTTGAGACAGATACAAATAAACGCTACCACAACTACTCTGAGATGCTTTATGAGCTGAACAACCCTTCAAAAGTAAAGCCGTATTTTGATAAAAATATTTCAATTATCGAGAAAAACCCATTGCTCATTACCCGCATTGGATTTGCTGTATTGCTTGTTTTAAATATCATTCAGTTTTTGAATTGTTAACTAAACAACTTCACAATACCTCTGAAAACCAAAACGATGAGATATGCAACAAGCGTAAATACCAATGGGTGTATTGCTCCGATACCGTATGCCCCAGCCTCAGGCAGGGCTGTAATATGATCTATGGGATGACTCAACCACTCTTTAAAATGCATTCCTATCGCTAAAAACAGAAATATGCCGATAAAGATAAAAAACTCTTTTTTCATATAAACTTCCTTGTTTGTTGCCTCACCAGACAATAACTATGGCATAATCATATCGAAATAAATGCAATTCTTTTAGAGATAGTTCAAAATACATACTTATAAAAGATATAATCAATTATAAATTAAAAAGGTTTAGCCGCTATGATAAACAAAGAACTTGTTCACGAAAAACTCACAAAAGTCATCTATCCCGGTTTTACAAAAAGTATTGTAGATTTTGGCTTTGTCAAAGAGATCACTGTCCGGAACAGTGTGATTTCCATCCATCTCGATATTCCCTCTGCCGCAACAGAGATTGAAGAGCAGCTCCGTGAAGAGATCATCAAAAGAGTCTCATTTTTGGAAGATTTGCAGATAGATATCATTATCGCAAAACCCAAAATTCCCAGAGAGACAAGTTCTCACGGTAAAAATGTACTTCCTGAAATTCAAAACTTTGTGATGGTCAGCAGTGGAAAAGGCGGTGTCGGAAAATCAACGACCACGGTCAACATTGCTATTGCACTTGCACAACAAGGGAAAAGGGTAGGTCTTCTCGATGTAGATATCTATGGCCCTAATATCCCAAGAATGATGGGCATAGAGGGAGAACAGCCTGTCTTTCTGGGCAAAAACATTAAACCTATCATGGCCCATGGTGTCCAGGTTATGTCTATCGGTTCACTGGTAGAGAGAGGTGCTTCCCTCATCTGGAAAGGAGCCATGGTTACCCAGGCGATAGAACAGATGCTGGAGGACATCCTGTGGGACAAGCTCGATGTCTTGCTCTTTGATATGCCTCCAGGGACAGGAGATGCACAGTTGGCCCTTGCTCAGAGTTTACCGGTCACTGCCGGGGTCTGCGTTACAACCCCTCAAAAAGTAGCACTGGATGATACGATACGCAGTATGGATATGTTTACGCAGCTTCATATCCCTATCGCAGGTATTGTTGAAAATATGAGTGGCTTCATCTGCCCTGACAGCGGCAAAGAATATGATATTTTTGGCAAAGGAACCACCCAGCCTCTTGGAGAGGCATACCATACACAAATTTTGGGAGAGATACCTATCGAACCTGCTATCAGAGAGGGAGGCGACAGCGGCCTGCCTGTCACTGTTCTGGCACCCAATTGCGAAACGTCCAAACGATACCAGGAGATAGCCGTCAAACTTTGGAAAACAGTACTTAAAGTCAATGAAGAGGGTGGAGTTAATAATGAGGAGATTCAGCCTACGATTTTTTAGGCTTTGTTTCAGGATGCGGTGTCTCTGCCGCCTCCTGAAATTATAAATCAATGATGCTCATCCGCATCAAGATTGAAGAACTTGGTTCCTGCATAGTACATGGCTATACAAAGCCCCAGTCCACCCAGAGAAATCATAATCTCAGTTGAACTTGGGATGTAGTGAACCCACTCCGGTGGAAGTTGATACTCAGTCTTCTTTAGCATCTGAAGCGGTTTAAGCTGGGTATCATGAACGAGGTTGTATCGCATAAAGAAGATACCGACCATGCCGCTCAGTGATGCCCAGAAGAGCACAACAGGTGATTTTCCCATATCTTTCAAGATCAAATAGAGCGGGATCACCATAGCCAAAATAACCTCTGCCCAGAATGTCCATGAACCGAGAATATGTATCGCAACCTCAGCCCGGTTCGGCATACCGCCATAAATATCTGTCAGCATTTTCCACGTCACAAAGAAGATCAGGATAGAGATCAGCAATGCCTGCATCTTTGCCAACCCTGTCAACATTTTCTTGACTGCTTCAGGGAACTCCAGCTTGTATCTAAAGCCCATTAGAATAAAGGCGATAAATATTCCGGTAATAAATGCCGTCAGGATGAAATAGGTCGGATAAAAGACTCCGTTAGAAATCGGTCTGGCATTGAGAAAACCAAAGACAGATCCAAGGTTGGAGTGGGCTGCCAAACCGACCAGAAGCCCTGTCAAACCGAATATCTTCGCCATTTTCATATCATGCTTGAGCAGGAATACAAACTCGATGATCATAAAAGTCAAATAGAGCCCATAAAGTGTACCCATCCACCAGATAGCGGAAGCTAATCCCGGAGAAGCCACATTGTAAATCAGCATCGTTACAGGGTGCCCTATCTCAAAAGCGATCACCGCAAACCCTGCCAGGATGGTAACAATGGAGCCAAAGATCGCTCTCTTGGAGATCAGTTCATAATCTTTAAACCCAAAAACATCCCCCAGTGACCCAACGATACATAATCCCGTTGAACTCACAACAAAGAAGATATAAACCGCGATCAGCAATCCCCAGGGATGTTCTCTGGTGACATTATAGGCATGATGCCCCTGTCCCAGATAAATGGCAACACCAACTACGAACATCGCGATAAATGCCAGTGTCACCACTGCTATCAGGTTATTTCGTGGTGTCTTCTCAAAATCCAATAAATCTTTAATCCCTATTTTATTATAAGGAATAGTAGAGACAAAAGCTTTCGCTTTGGCCATCATGCTTGTTTCTTCTGTTTTTTCTACTGTTTCTGCCATGATTCGCTCCTTATGTTAGATAGAAAAGTTTTGGTTTGGTACCAAGATGTGCTTTGAGAGAAAAGTGTTCTCTTGTTCTAAGCAATTCGCTGATTTCACTCTCAGGGTCATCCAAGTCACCAAAGGTTCGCACCTTCGTAGGACAGGTATTTTGACACGCTGTGGTAGTTTCACCACGGGCCAGTCTCGTATCTGTACAGAAAGTACATTTATCAACGGTCATCGTTCTGTCATCCACATATCGTGCATCATAAGGACAGGCATTCATACAGTAGCTACACAAAATACACTTATCCGGGTCAACCCTGACCTGTCCCTGCTCACCATAATAGGTAGCATTAGTAGGACAGACGGATTGACACGGAGCATCGTCACAGTGTTGACACTGGCTTGGCTCAAAGCTGCTGGAAACAATATCCAGGAATGGATACTCTCCCTCTATCTCTTTGACCCCTACCCAGATCCTATGCTTGTCAGCGCCCAGGAGAACACCGTTCTCCTCTTTACAGGCTACTTCACACGCTTTACAGTTAATACAATTTTTATAATCTAAAGCCATTCCATATCTTGCCATGATTACACCTTCCTTATTTCTACATTGGTTTCATGCATCGCTGCAGCACCATAAACCGGCTCAAGGATATCCTCAATCACCGCATTGTCATTTCCGCCATTCTTGTAGGCCCAAGTCAATGCAGAGCTCTCTTCACCAAAACCATGAACAAAAAAGAGTTGATTGGGCGCAACTTTTTCAGTTGGGTAGGCTCGGATAATGGTTGAGCCCGTACTGCTTTTTACCTCAAGCTTGTCACCGAAAGCAATCCCTTTTTCTTTTGCTGTACGCTTATTGATCCAAATATAATTTTCCGGCATCAAGTCTCTTAAGACAGAGTTATTCGCCGTACCGCTCTGAGTAAACTGTGCGTGTCGCCCGGTCATCAGCCTGAACTTGCCCTTGGGAACAGAGAAGTTGTACTCCTCTCTCCAGATCGGCATGGGATCAATCCCTTTTTTACCCATATTGACAAGGTTACACTCGATCTTGCCTGATGGTGTTTTGGCTTTGCCGCCAAGTACAGAGTATGATTTCGCTTTTTCCGGATAGTACTGATGCACATTGGCTGAGAGTTGCTTATAATACTCATCCATTTTGGGATAATAGACACCATACTTTTTCAGTGCTTCAGCCGCTCCATGATGGTCATGTACCGCATGTTCATTCAGCTCTTCCTGGTCATGAGCATAGATTTTAGTCAAATCAAACTCTGCATAGACTTCCTCTTCGCTTGAATCTTTGATCTCATCCTGCACATCTTCATCATATTTCTTGGTTATGTCAAAAAGTGGTTTGGAAAGTTGTGCCGTAAGCCCTCGTAAAATTTCATTGACCGGCTTGGACTCAAACATTGGATCAACCACTTTGTTTCGTTGTGCAATAGACGGCTCTACACCGCCAAAGGTCTTCACCGGATCTGTTCGCTCCAGATAAGTACACTCCGGAAGCACCACATCTGCATACATCACTGTATCACTTGGCATAGTATCAATGGTAACTACAAGCTCCATTTTCTTCAACATTTCAGCTGTTTTCGCAATGTTTGGCATATTCATCATTGGATTGTGCTTGTAGCAGAACATTCCACGTACATTGTACGGCATCTTGCCCTCTAAGAATCGGTTTCGCCAACCAAGCCAGGAACCGCCACCACTGACAACGGCACAGTCATCATAGCCGGCTTCACCTTGTTTGACATCTGTTTTCTTCTCAACCGCTCTTGATTCAGCTCTGGCATAAAGTGGCTCTAAAGCTTCATGCCCTTTAAGCTTCACTTTTGAACCAAAGATCAATCCACCTTTGGTATCGATACCTCCGCCAAGTCCCTGAAAGATCGCCATAGCGCGGCGCAATTGGAAATCATTTTGTGCAAAAGTACTTCTTCTTCCAGGATAATAGACTGCTTTGGGAGCATGTGCCATAAAGTCTCTGGCGATCTTATAAATATCTTTCGCTTTGACAGCTGTAATTTTTTCAGCCCACTCAGGTGTATATTTATTGGACAGGACACTGTTTTTGTATTCTTCAAAGCCATTGAAATTTTCAGCCACATACGCTTTGTCATAAAGATCTTCTGTCAAAACTACATAGGTCAGCGCCAAAACAAATGCCAGATCGGTACCGGGATTGATCGCCAGCCATTTATCGGCTTTGGCTGCTGTATTGGTGAATCTCGGATCGATACAGATCAGTTCCGCTCCTCTGCCTTTGGTACGCTTGAATGCGTCCATCGTATCCGGTGTCACGATCGCTTCTGCTCTGTTCGCACCAGCCATAATGATATACTCGGCATTATCCAAATCTGCCTGCGGATAGGCACCGATAGTTACCCCATAACCTGAGGCTACGGTCTGTAGACAGATCGAAGCATGGTTAAGCCAGTTCCCTGAACCAAATGCCTGGAAAAAAGTCTTGAACGTATGTTCTGCCATACCCTCACCTGCACAGAAAAGAAATGAAGAACGGTTATCTTTCTCTTCATCCAGGATCTTTGTAGTCTTTTCAGTGATGTACTTAAAGGCTTCATCCCATGTCACCTTTTTGAACTTGCCTTCCCCTTTTTCACCCACTCGGATCATCGGAAATTTAAGTCTGTCCGGGTCATAAAGTGCCTGTATGCCGGCATTTCCTCTTGGACAGAGCATATTTTTTGATTTGGGGAACATGGGGTTTGGATCCAGTTTGGTCACCACCCCATCTTCTACTCTGGCAATAGCCGCACACTTGTTTACACACATTTCACAAAGTGTAGGAATTTCTTCAACCTCTTTGGCTGGACCTGTTTTGGTCGTAATAGTCAGCTCTTTATCATGTGTACTATCACTGCCAAAAAGATTGACAGCACTCGTTGCTGTACCACCAATCACACTCATTGCAACCGTTCCCTGAAGAAACTTTCGTCTCGACATCTCTACTTGCATAAGCACTCCTCCTTCTATATAATATCATCACTTATAAATAGGAGTAAATTTCTCTTATTTATAAGTTTATATTATAGTTTATAGTAGTTTGTCTTATGGAATTATGATTTACATCAAGAATTGGTGTTTTTTTATAAAATATGTGTAGTTATTACGTCAAAAGCATAAGGATACCCCTGAAAACTCAAATTTTCAAAAACTATTTTGAATAGCCGGGATTTTTAGAAATGCTCTTATTTAGGTCGATAAATAATCTTCATATCATCCAGCTCTCCATATTCAAAATCTTTATGACAGGCAAAGCAGTTTGATTTATCTTTGATCTTTTTATCTTTATAGACGTATTTTGGAATATCTTTATGTGTCTCTCGCCAGTATGGGGTTTTGGTGATCGCTTTTGGCCTGCGTTCTCCCAGGGAATGCATTGTTTTGACAGAGACTTCACGGGTGGAGTGTTCGGCACTATTGGCTACCAGGTATTCCAGTATGGAGCTTTGTGCAGGTTTGGAAATATTATCTTCAGTGATCTCCTCACCGCGGTGATTGTCCAATCCTGCCATGATCCGTCTCCAAGACTTCTCGGGCAGGATATGAGGCGGATAGACCTTATGGCAATCGCCACAATCTCTGTAAAATACGGGGTGTTCAGCCTCATAGTCGATATGTGAATGCTTTTTTAGAGTCAAAAAATTATAATCACTGCTGACAATAAAAAAATAGGTTGCCGTTGCCAGAGCGATTATAAAGAAAGAGAATACAGTAAGTCCTTTGCGCACTTCGGTATCTTTACCCTCTGTTCGTTTATATCCCGTAACCATAGCAAAAACCATGCCTGTTTTATGCCAAAACTGTTCAACTAAAACTCCGGTGATATGGATAACAACCCAGGCAGCAAAGAGATAGGAAGCATATTTATGTATCATATCCAGAAGAAACATCGTTTCACTATAATCACTATTCAGCTCTCTAAAGAGGCCCTTTCCCTCCTGTACACCATAGAGAAGCAATCCTGATACGACAATAACAGACCCGACCAGCATTGCCCACACTGTGAACCAGCTTGATGCCGGATTATGCCCTGCGGGTATCTTTCTCCATCTGTTTTGTACTTTTATAACAAAATACTCTTTGAGCTGTGAAGGTTTCAGTTTGAATGTTTTGAATCTGGCATACTCCGGGCCGATAAATCCCCAAATGATTCTATAAATGATGATCGTAAGGAAGATAAATCCAAATGCAACATGGTCATGAAGCAGATGTTCATAAAAAGAGGTGATGAATGCCGCCGTAAAAGAGAACGCCATCATCCAATGTATGATCCTTGTGCCAATGGGCCAGACAAATACATATCCTGCTTTTTTATTCATTGTATTATTCCATAATATAAAATGATAGCTTTTATAAGTATATCATAACTTTATGCAATGCAGAGAAATAAACAGGTTTGAAAATTAGTGAATGATCGTATATCTCTGAAAAAGTAACAGAGAAGAGAAACTCTTCTCTGATTTGAAGTATTAATGAGCGGCTGGTGTTTCTGCCGGGGCTGCCTCTGCCGCAGGTGTTTCTGCCGGGGCTGCCTCTGCCGCAGGTGTTTCAGCTGCTGGAGCTTCTGCAGGTGCTTCTGCAGGTACTTCTGCTGCTTTTGGCGCATCCATTTTATAGAAACTCTTTTCTATAAATACCGCCATTGCTTTAGGATCATAGTCCCACCCCTTTTCCAAGAGTTTTTTCATATTATGTGCCATCTTCTCGTGTTCAGTACCTGATGACTGATTAAGTCCATCATTCTTGACATCATAGAGATCAAGTTCGAGTTCACCAGCCTGTCTGTCATTCATCGGTGGCGTCTTCTTCTTGGTATTTCCCTCTGCATTCTCTCCATGGCACTTATGACATGACCCTTCCCATACCTCTTTTGGTGACTTGGCATACGTTTTCGCTTCTGATGAGCTTTCAGGGGCGTTACCACATCCGCTCAATGCCAATAGTGCAGCAGCTGATAGTATTACGATATTTGTTTTCTTCATAAAATTCTCCTTTTCCTCTGTTTTCTTATGCTCTGCCCGAAAGCATACCATATTGTGTCATTGGTTTCAGCGCATAGACTTTCAGCAACCACCAGATATATCTCTCCTGCGTAGGATCAAGAGGGAATGAAGGGGTAGGCTTTTTCGTCCAGTTAAACTCTGCAAGCATAACTGTACTGAGACTTGTGATCAATGGACAGACAGTATATCCCTCATATTTTGCTGTAGGCTCTTTGCCTTCCATGACTGAGATCAGGTTATCTATTACCACTTTATACTGCTTTCTGGCAGATCCCCCTGTTTTTCCCATAGGGACAGCGGCAATATCACCCAATGCAAATACATTAGGGAATTTAATATGCTGAAGTGTCTCTTTGTTAACTGGAACCCATCCTTTTCCTGAACCTACCGGAGACTTGGCGATCTCTTTGGCTGCTGACATCGGGGGTGTAATATGAATGAAATCAAACGGTTTTTCCACAGTTTCTGCTTTCATCACGATGCCATGCTCTTCCAGATCCTCATCCCACTCACCTTTCTCTTTCCAGTGTCTGGTAAATGTTGCAATCTTTTTCTCCGGATCTACACCAACAAGATTGTGTCTATAGTTCCACTTCATATCTCTTGCTTCGAATTGATTGACGATCGCATCATGGTACTCTTTGACACCGAACATTTTACTACCATTGGGGTAAAAAGTGAGATCAGCATTGTCTCTGGCACCAGCCTCTCTCAATCTTGCATCCGTAAGATACATGATCTTTTTGGGAGCACCACCACATTTGATCGGTGTATTAGGGTGTGTAAAGACACCCGTTACTTTTTTGCCGCTTTTTGCATCAGCGATGAACTTTTGCATCTCTGCCCAGGTATCTGTTGCACCATTGGCAAAATAGATAGATGTGATCCCGTTTTTACCGATAACATTTCTTACTGCGCTGTCATCACCTCTTGAAGTGATCGATTCATCAATGCCAAGTCCCTTGATCTTGGAATAGTCCAGCTGGAGGCCGGCTGCAATGATCATAAAATCATATTTGATCGTTTTTCCACCGCTTGTTTTAACTGTATTGTTTTTAGGGTCAAACTCTACTGCTTTCTCTTTGATCAGTGTAACACCGCTTGGAACAAAATCGTCTCTTCTATATTGTGTATCAGCATTTTCCCATACTCCGGCACCTACAAGTGTTTGTCCAGGCTGGTAAGATGTTGAAAATTCGCCCGGTTCAAGCACAGTAATATCCGGATTATCCAATGTATTGGTCAATCTCGCTGCCGTTGACATACCGGCAAGTCCTCCGCCAATGATCAGGATCTTTCCTTTTGCAGCACTGCCACTCGCCTTTGCTTCTGTGGCTGCACCGCTACCCATGAGCATCGTCGCGCCGCCCACACCAAACATTTTGATCGCATCACGACGGGAGATTCCCTCCTCTTTAAAATGTGCATCGATAAGTTCCATGCCCTCTTTTAGCATTTTTTTATCCAAAATTTCTCCTTTATACGTTTTTTAATTATCATCTTAGATTTTACTTTAAACTATATAAAATCAAGATGATATTAATCAAAAAATTATATTTTACTTATGATTATAATTTATGTTAATTTTATCAATAAGTAGTTGTAATGATGTTTTGCCTCTAAAATAATTTTCATTGATCGTATAGGAGAGAGTCACTCTCTCCCCTGCACTGAGCAGTTCACTGCTTTTAAACTTGACACCCGTGAGGATCATACCATTTTGTTCAAATGCAAAGCGCAGATGTTCATTCTCTTTTCCTATCGTATCGGATTGTAGAATTTTCACCTCTCTGCTGATGAATTTCGGCTTCTGATTCTGCTGTCCGTAAGGTTCATACTGTTTCATCAAATATGTTAAATCAAAAGAGATTTCCGTAAAATCAAGTTCTCCCACTATATCAGGGTCATAAGAACTTTCCTCATATGCCTGCATTTGATAATTTTCCTGCAATTTTGTTTTAAATAACTCCAGATTCTCTTCAGGAAGAGTCAATCCGATCGCAGCCTGATGACCGCCAAATTTGATAAGATACTCCCGACAGTTTCCGGTAATTTCAAAAAGGTCACAGACTCCAAAACTTCTTCCACTGCCTTTATAATCCCCATTTTCACTTTTTGTCAATGCAATTGCCGGTTTTTCGAAATGACGGGCCACTCTCGCTGCAACGATACCTATCACCCCCTCATGCCACTCTTCACCGTATACAACCAGTACCTCATCCCTTTTATCAACCTGTACCAGAGCCTGCTGCGTGATCAAATATTCAATCTCTTTTCTCAGGGTATTAAGTTTAACCAGTTTTTGCAGACTGCTTCTGGCATCATAAATATTTCTGCTTAACAGAAATTCAACTGCCAGAGAAGCATCCTCCATCCGCCCTGCACTGTTGATAATCGGTGCAAGCTGAAAACCGATATCATCCCCGGCAAAGAACTCTTTGTCCAAATGCTCTTTAAAGGCCCGTATCGATGGTCTATTGCTTTGATTGAGCCGATGGATACCTGAGAGTACCATTGCCCTGTTAATATGTTTCAAAGGCATCATATCAGCCACGATCGCAATGGCAACCAACTCAAGATAGGATTTGATATCTACCTTTGCACCCAATCTGTTTTTCAAAGAAGCGATCAGATACCAGGCGATCTGTGCACCACAGATATCTTCATAGGGAAAGGTACAGGTCTCCTGTTTTTGATCGATGATGGCATAGGCTTCCGGAATTTCCGGCGGTAGCAGATGGTGATCAGTGATGATCAGATCGATCTTCATTTTTCTGCACATTTTAGCAGCATCAACGGCAGAAATTCCATTGTCGACAGTAATGGCAAGATCAAATCCTTCGATTCTCGGAATAATAGTCGGGCTCAAGCCATATCCGTCTCTGAATCGATTGGGAATGATCCACTCCAATTCCACCCCTATCTCATCAAAAAAGAGTTTCATCAGAGTCGTAGAGACAACCCCATCCACATCATAATCACCGATCAATACAATCTTTTCACCCTGATCGATCGCTTTGGCAATGCGCTCGGTTGCTCTGTCCATATCTTTGAGAAGTGAAGGATTGGGAAGATCTTTCAGTGAGAGAAAACCATCTTCGCTGAAACGTTGCTGTAAAAGTTTTTCGAGTGAAGAGAGGGTTATTTTCGGATAGTTATACATAAATCAACCTAATGGAGTCTGTTTTCGGAAGTGAGGAACAAGCTCTCCATTTCCGAAAAATCAGAACGTAAAAAATTATTGGTTTTCGGAGGATTGGTTATCAATGGAGGCTTTGACAAAAGCCAGGATAACTGGATTGGGGTTCTGCAATCTGGAAGTGAACTCCGGGTGGAACTGTACCCCTAAGAACCAGGGATGATCTTTCACTTCAACCGCTTCTATCAAACCATGTGACTCACCGGTAATCTCCATACCATTTGACTCCAATGCCTCTCTGAACTTTGGATTAGCCTCATAGCGGTGCCTGTGTCTTTCATAAACGATACTCGCTTCATACGCACTGCGCAGATTTGATCCCTCTTTGGTATTACACTCATATTCGCCAAGTCTCAACGTTCCGCCCATTGGTGAAGTAGAAGTCCTTATCTGTTGTGCCCCGCTTGCATCAATAAACTCATCGATCAGATAAATCATCGGGTGTTTGGTCTCAGGATTGAATTCTACAGAGTTAGCATCTTCATAACCCAGTACATTTCTTGCAAATTCAACCATCGAAAGCTGCATCCCCAGACAAATTCCCAGGAATGGGATCTTCTCTTCTCTGGCAAATTTGATTGCCTGGATCTTCCCCTCGATACCTCTCACGCCGAAACCACCGGGAACCAGAATACCGTCACAATCCTGAAGGTATTTCTCAGCCCCATCTTCTTCAACTTTTTCACTGTCAACCCATTTGATCTTTACATGAGTGTCAAAATGGGCACCCGCATGGATCAACGCTTCAGTCAATGATTTATAAGACTCTTTAAGATCCAGATATTTTCCTACGAAAGCAATCGTTGTTTTATGGCTCGGCTGGACGATTTTATGAACCAGATCATTCCACTCATCCATATCAGGTTTGAGTTCACCCAGATCAAGTTGCCTGGCGATCGGTGTTAAAATATCCTGCACGAGAAAATTAACAGGAACCTGGTAGATAGTAGGTGCATCAATCGCATCGATGACACTCTCTTCATCGACATCACAGCTCCAGGCAATTTTTCGCTTAAGGTCACTCGGGACAGGTCTTTCAGCTCTGAGTACCAGCATGTGCGGTGCAATACCTATCCTACGCAGTTCCTGTACCGAATGCTGTGTCGGTTTGGTTTTGAGCTCTCCTGCCGCTTTGATATAGGGAAGCAGTGTCACATGTATATTCATCACGCTGGCACGGCCAAATTCATGCTTCATCTGTCTAATTGATTCAAGGAAAGGCAAACCTTCAATATCTCCAGTCGTTCCACCCAATTCAACGATCAGAATATCTCTTCCTTCACCTGCAGCGATAATACGCTCTTTGATCTCATTAACAATATGAGGAACGACCTGAATCGTTTTACCCAAGTACTTCCCTTTTCGTTCATTTTCAATTACGGTTTTATAAACCAGACCAGTCGTAAAATTGTTTTTTTGTGTCAATGATGTATCTAAAAAACGCTCATAATGTCCCAAATCCAGATCAGTCTCTGCACCATCCTTGGTAACAAAAACTTCTCCATGCTCGAGAGGACTCATCGTACCGGGATCAACATTGATATAGGGATCAAGTTTCAGTACGCCGACTCTAAATCCTGAATGTTTCAAAAGGGTACCGATGCTCGCAGCTGTAATTCCTTTTCCCAACGAACTTAAAACACCGCCGGTGACAAAAATATATTTACACATTTTTACCTCTATCTACGCTACGATCGGCATGATTATTGTGATAAAATTATCATCTTTGGCAACAAATGGCAAACTGGGTTCATTAAAACCGAGTTCAAAATCATCATTTTCTATCTGAGAAATAAAATCGAGAATATATCTGCTGTTAAAACTCAATTCAAATTTTTCGGGGAAACCTGTATTAATTTCCAATTCAGTTTTTGCTTCCACATTATCAGACGCGAGTGAATTAAAAACAATTCTATCTGGCATTAATGTCATTTTGATCTCTTGTGATATTGTTGTGATCATTTTGATGGCATCAACCATCCCTTTTTTGGGAAGTGTGATGTGATGTTTGATCGTATTGGGAACAATTCTTTCATAATCAGGAAATTTTCCATTGATCAGACGGGTATAAAAGTAGTAATTGTT
This sequence comes from Campylobacterota bacterium, assembly GCA_034721895.1. Lineage (GTDB taxonomy): Bacteria > Campylobacterota > Campylobacteria > Campylobacterales > Sulfurovaceae > SZUA-451. The sequence continues at coordinate 82,573 of JAYEND010000001.1, forward strand.
ATTGGTAATGATGAGGTTTGTTTCATCATAATAAATGGTGATTTTATCCAGAAAAAGTTTCTGAATTTCCAAAATCGCCTTTTTTGGCACAATGAGAGAGAGTTGCTCAGCAGAATTTCCGGGAATAGTTGCGATAGCCAGTCGTCTGGTATCTGTCCCTACGAGATCCGTCGAATCCGATTTGATATTGATCAGAGCACCATTCAGTTCAAATTTCGGATTATTGGTATCAATAGCAGGAGAAATCTTTTTTAGATTTTGGATCAAACTGAGAGAATCAAGTGTGATTTGGGGTTTCTCTTCATTATTTGGAAAAGAAGGAAAGGCATTAGTATCAAATGTGGGCAATTTAAATTTGGAATGACGCTGTTTGATAATGAGTGTATTATCAAACAATTCAAGAGTGATCTCATCATCTTTCAAAATACGAATGATATCCAGCAGCTTTTTACCATTGGCGGTAAAAGAACCTTCATGATCGATTTGAATATGATCAGTAATAATCTGTAATCCTATTTCAGAATCAGTTGCTTTAATAATACATTGTCCATTTTGTGATTGAAAATAGATATGGGAAGTGATTTGACTGGCATCTTTTTTTTCTAAAAAAGGTTGCAGATTTATCAGTATGGATTCTATAATCTGTTTAGGTGCTCTGATCTTCATCGATTCTCCTTTATCTTTACTAATAAATAGTAGATAGTAGTAGTTTGTATTGAAACTGTGAAAAAGGACTCTGAAGCCTTATTTTTCGGTGATTTTGAAAAACCTTTTCCACTCTGTTTTATTCACATTTGTTCACTGATAAAATTATATCTTTTTTTTATAAAGGAGACGTGTCTTATATATTTGCGGTACTTGAATTGACTTTGTTGGAAAGTTCTTCAAGCTGTACTTTGAAATTTTCATCATTTTCTATTATTTCATTGATTTTTTTCATAGTATGACTAATGGCTGTATGATCTTTCATCCCAAAATAGAGTGCAATCTGAGGCATTGAATTGGGTGTGAGATTACGTGCGAGATAGATGACGATCCTTCGGGCATTGACGACATTTTTGGTACGTTTTTTCGATTTGATGTCAGAAGGTTTGATATTCAACTCTTTTGATATAATTTTGACAATATCATCGATCGTGATATTCTCTTTTTTCTCTTTGAGCTGATCTTTGATCGCATTTTGTGTAAATTCCATGGTAATTGGCTGATTAAGCATGGAACTGAGGGCATTGAGTTTGATGATAGTTCCCTCTATCTCCCGAATGTTATCTCCCATATGGGTGGCGATATAGTTGATAATATCTTTTTCGAGCCTGATACCGTCAAGTTCACATTTTTTCTGGATAATAGCAATTTTTGTTTCTAATCCCGGAGGCTGGATGTCAGCCATCAAGCCCCATTCAAACCGACTCTTGAGCCTGTCAACCAGGCCGGCGATCTTATTGGGCTGCCGATCAGAAGTCATAACAATCTGTTTTTTGGCTTGGTGAAGTTCGTTGAAGGTATGGAAAAACTCCTCCTGTGTCTGCTCTTTCCGGCTGAGAAACTGGATATCATCGATCAATAGGAGATCACACTCTCTGAACTTCTCCCTGAACCGATCCATAGTCTGGCTTCGAAGATGGGAAGTAAAACTGTTCATAAACTGTTCAAGTGTGGTATAAATGACTGTTTTGCCAAGGTCGAGATGGTAATTTCCTACAGCCTGGAGCAAATGTGTTTTCCCCAATCCTACACCACCGTAGATAAAGAGGGGATTATACTGTTCACCCGGTTTTTCAGCGGCACTTTTGGCAGTGGTATAGGCAAACTGGTTGGAGTCACCGACGATAAAACTTTCAAAGGTGAAAGAGGGATTAAGTTTGGTACTTTTGGAACTCTGTTTCTGTTCAGCTGCTTTTTGAGTTGAAACAGAGGTTCTTTTGGATTTTCCGACAGTGATCTCAATCTCAGGCTTGATGCCATTTTCCAATTCAAAGAGATGGGCGATCTTTTCATTATATTTGGTTTTGACCCACTTGGCGACCAGCATGTTGGATGCAGAATAGTAGACAATGTTACTTCGTGAGCGCCGGGCATCATAATGCAGCTTCTTGATATAGCGTTCATAATCATTCAGAGGGATCTCTTTTTTTAATTCTCCCAATACTTTTTGTCCAATATTCATGGTTCAACCTTCTCAATGTGAATAAAAATTGATTTTAGACACAGTTCTATTTCTTAATGTGAATAACTTTATCAATTTTAACCAAAATTAGCTAAAATACGGGTAGAAACTCTGGTTGAATAATTTTATTCACGATGTGAACAAAGGTGTGAATGAATATTTTGGGAATCGACCCCGGAAGCCGTAATTTAGGCTATTGCATCCTCTCTTTTGACGGCAATAATTATGCATTGCTTGAAGCAGGTTTGCTTAAAATCAAAACAAATTGCCTGCAAGAGCAGATTGTTGAGCTTATAGAGGGGCTTGACCTGATTTTGAAGTCCCATTCTATCGATGAAGCAGCGATCGAAGACATCTTTTATGCTTATAATCCCAAGACAGTTCTGAAGCTCGCACAGTTCAGGGGAGCGCTCTCGCTAAAAATTCTGCAGGAGATCGGATACTTCTATGAATATACCCCTCTTCAGGTCAAAAAAGCATTGACAGGGAATGGGAAAGCAGGAAAAGAACAGGTAGCGTTTATGGTAAAAAAACTTTTGAGAATAAAGAAAGAGATCAAACCTCTGGATATCACCGATGCAATGGCAATAGCGATAACTCATGCACAAAGAGTCAAATTGAGAAAGAAATAGTTATTGTGGCATCAATTAATCAATAAAATCAATCCTGTCATGCCTGGATATTCATCCTGAACTCGATTCAGGATGACAAGATTTGGAATATTAAAACATCTCATTATTGATTACGGGCAGACTTTTTGTTTTTTGTTGTACCGGCTTCTTCTGTACCGGCTTATTTCTGGTCTGTGCATTCTTTTTTACATCGATGAAACGTTTGGAAGGAAGTTTGAAGGTGGCTTTTTTGTGTCCGGCGCTGGATTCCCAGATCATCTGGTCATAAAGATAGATATCATTTTTGAAGTAGGCAAGGCCATCCTCCCTGAAAACAGTGAAATAAACGATATGAACCGGGATCGGCTTGTTCAGCCTCAGAGTGGTGGTTTTCATACTGTCCAGAATTTGTTGGATGCGCGCTTCTGAGTAGTTTCCTTTGACATGGATAAGCATAATATTCATAAGATCAAAAGGTTTATCGACACGCATACAGCCCGAACTGTAAATTTTGTAACGTCTTTCCAACAGTGATTTATTGTCAGTATCATGCAGATAGACTGAGTATTTGTTAGGGAATATAAACTTGATGCGTCCCAGGGCATTGCTGTCTCCCGGATACTGGACAAAACGGTAAGGAACATTTTTGCTGCTGTTTTCATAAGGATCGAGTTCGGCTGAGGTGACCTGCACCTCTTTATCTCCGGAGAAGACATGGATATTATGCTCTTCGAGATAGTTGGGGTTTTCTCTGATGACATGGATCAGATCCCGTTTTACAAGGTTGTCCGGTACTGTCCAGGTAGGATTGAGTACCATATAGGTGATCTGGTCGTTGAAGATCGGTGTCGGCCTGTCGATCCGCCCTACTACGATACCGGTTTTGAAGAGGCGTTGCCCATTTCGATAGTAGCGAAGGTTAAAGTCTGGGATGTTTACCTCTACATACTCATTCTCGAAGTGTTTGGGATAGAGTTTGCACTTATCGAGATTGGCGATGATCTGCTGGATATTTTTCTTTGCCGGCAGATTGAGGTAGTAAGTCATGACTTTATCGACCTTGCCGTCCACTTTGAGATTATAGCGTTTTTGATAGGTTAAAACTGCCTGCTCGAGATCGGCATCGAAATTCTTGTTAAGCGGAGCGTTTTTGGGTAAGTCACCCGAGATCTGCAAACGCTTTTTGATCTCCAGAACCCTTTTATCTCTGTCTCCGAGTTTCAATACATCGTTGGTGTATTTGATCTTGGGAAATTTGGACATCACCCGGTAATCTCTGAGCATCTCTACCAAACCTCTGTAGTATTTTTCCATCGGGATGAGAGAAGTAAGGTAGCTATTGATCTGATCTCCTGCTACAGCATGGTAAAGTCCTTCCTGGCTTGGGAAACCTTTGGGGGTAATTTCCCACTTTGCCTGGATATCGTCGCTGGCTTTGAGTGCCACCATCTTTCTTTTGAGCAGTTCCCAGTCGACATCCCCCTGCACCATGAAGCGCACCAGGCTGACATAGCTGTTGCTGAGCATCATGTCGAGACGGGCATAGACCTCCGTTTTTTTGGCGCCTGAGACTTCATTGTTGTCAAGAAGATAAAAGAGATGCTTGATATTTTTTCTCCCCATCGGCTTATTTTTATAGTTGAAGAGCGGATCATTGAGAGCAGTGATCAGTTCACTTTGCCTTTTGGCATTGGCAGAGCCTACCCAGAGAGGCTTGTAGCCGCTTTTTTCGTAGAGTCCCTTGACGATCGCTTTGTTTTGACCGCTCAGTTTGGTATCAATAGTGTTTTGGATACTGCTGCCGATCGCCTCAGTTGAGAGAGGAGCTGCATTCAGGGAGGCGGTGAACGCAAGGATTAGGTATAGTAAGAGGGTTTTCAAGTATTTCTCCGTTAATGAATAGTAATTTTTAGAGTGTCAATTTATTGAAAAGTATTATAGTGAAATAAGATTGAAGTGTAAAGTAAAAAATATGGATAGAATAAATAAGAGGAATTTAAAAAGGTTCTACCAAGCCCGGAGGCTCAGCAGAAAAGATTTCTAGAACTTGTAAGCTACACCGATGTTAACAGTGTCAACTGTTGTATCTTCATTGACTTCGTCAAATGTACCATTGTCATAGTTGTTATCGTCATCATAGAGTTTTACATAGTCTACGAAGATAGAAACATTGTCATTGAAGTTATATGCTGCACCAAGACCCCACTGGAAACCGTCTTCGTCAAATACATCTTCGTATGCATCACTGACCACAACAGCACCATAACCTAGCAAGGCATAGATATCAAACGCTTCTGTCACCGGGTACATTGGCTTCACATAGATTCCCCATGCTGCTACGTCAAAACCATCAACTTCTGGTCCTGTAAAAGTTACGCTATCGCCATTTCCTGTTGTATAAGATCCTGATGCATCACCATCACTGAAATTACCCCAGTATCTACCTTCAACTGTTACATAAGAGTTGAATTTGTAACCAGCCTGAAGCATGATAGTATCATAATCAACTTCTGCAGAATACCCCTGCTCGTTGAAGTCACCCTGATACTGAACATATTCTCCATCAATTTCAGCACTTAAAAGACCATAAGCAAGACCAAGATAAAAACCTGAATCTGTTACGACTACTTCCGGAACCTCAACTATCGGCTCCTCGATTGGAGCGATATCTCCACCTGCTACTGCGAAAGAACTCATTGCGAATACAGCTGCTGCTGATAATACGATATTTTTCATAATATCTCCTTGTTTTGTTTAGATGCCGTAATTATAACATATGATATTTCTAAATGTCAAGGGTTTTTAGGAAAAAGTTAACAATTTATTAACAATTTATTAACAAAGGCCGTATATACGGACTTCACAAGAGAAAAAAATATTTTTGAAAAAGTGGAAAATTGAGTATAAAGAAGAATTTATTGTTTTTATTTTACTAAATATATGCCAAAAATCAAGAAAGTATTGTCTAAATTCTCAAAAGATTGATGAGGATTGTTACATTTTTGAGTGTTTGAATGAACATGAGAACCATGATATCAGATATTACTCCTTGTATAGACAATCCTCAAACAGATACTGATGATCTTCCGGCAAAGTATCATAAAGTGTATAAGCCAACTCTCTGATCTCCCAGAGGGCAGCTTTGTTTGTTCTGAGCGTCAGGAAGTTTTGCAGTGATCGTGCATTGAGGGTCCAGGTGAGTTCGGTTTTGTAACTCTCCGGCAGACAGAATTTGGCGATATCGTTGCTTACGCCGCTTTTGAGAATGCTTTGCAGGTTGTTGAGGGCCTTGATGGAAGCACTGTCCACCAGTTCATTACCCGTCAATACAATAAATCTCTCGGCGCCTTTGTAGTCATCTTCGGCAAAGGGTTCACCCTCTTTGAGCTCTTTGAGCGTATAGCGCGTACTCTTGACACTTGGGCTTGCCAGTCTGTGGCGAGCCAACTCCTGAAGCAGGGCACGGCTGATACCCTGGATATAGAAAGTATAAACCAAATGTTCCATGGTAGAGGCATGCTTGAACTTGTTCCCTACCCGGTCGATCAGCGCCTTATCCTTCTCGCCGCCCTCATCACTCTTGTCAAAACTTTGCCAGCAGGTACGAATGGCATGGGCGCAGACTTCCAGTGGGGTGTATTGCATCAGGGTGATTGTCATGGGGAGATCCTTTTGGGTACTTGGGAATTATTATAGCTTAGAAAAGTTTACTTCTTTTAGTGAAGAGTGAAGAGTGAAGAGTGAAGAGTGTCAGTATGTGTTGCTTTGCAACACTATTATTACAGAACTATAGAGTATCCTTGGTACATAGAAAAAATTCTTCACCACTATCAAGATAATAAAAGTTTTTCATAGAAAAACCTACCTTAATTTTTAATTACTAATTTTTACTTATACCTAATTCTCGATACAATTCTATATACATTATATATAAGGGAATTATCTTAATGAAAGCAACAGAACGATTTTTCGGATTTGAGGAGGATTTCAGGGAGCCTTTTGCCAGGGATCGGGACAGAGTGCTGCACTGCAGTTCGTTTCGGAGGCTGGAGTACAAGACGCAGGTCTTTCTGAATCATGAGGGGGATTATTTCCGTACTCGGCTGACCCATTCCCTGGAGGTAAGCCAGATCGCCCGAACGCTTTCGCGGATGCTGGGGCTCAATGAGACGCTATCGGAGGTGATCGCACTGTCACATGATCTGGGACATACACCTTTTGGGCATACCGGAGGGGATGTACTGGATGCATTGCTGCGGGAGGATGGACGGCCTTTTGGTTTTGAACACAATTTCCAGTCTTTTCGTGTTTTGACTCAGCTGGAAAAACGGTATAAAGATTTCAATGGGCTGAATTTGACCTTTGCAACACTCGAAGGGGTACTGAAACACTCTTACCCTTACAAAAAACCTTTTCTTGAAGATATTGACAATCGTTTCCAACTGGGAAAACATCCTTCACTTGAAGCGATGGTGGTTGACCATGCCGATGAGATCGCTTATACCAGTCATGATATCGATGATGGTATCAAATATGGCTTGATCGGCTTTGATGATCTGATGGAGAATAAATTGGTGCAGCGTGTTGATATGATGGTAATGGAAGAAGGTATATCGAGGGGAGAGAAGCTTTATCGTCACCGTTTCGTGGCAGCCCTGATTAAGCTGCTTGTAGAGGACTTCATCTCCAATTCGCGAGAGGGAGCGGAATATTATCATTCTGACAGTCCGCTTTGTGCAAAGATTGATGCAATGGAAAAATTATCGGTAGGATTCAGCTCTGGGACAGCAACAGAGTTAAAAAAACTCAAAAAACTACTGCGCCAGAAACTCTATCTTCATCAAAAGATCGTGGAGAAGATGTATGCGGGAAAACAGTGTATCAAAGGACTTTATGCGGCATTTAGAGACGATAATGACCTCTTGCCGGAATATCAAAAAGAACTACTGAAAGTACGGAATGAGCAGCGTGTGATCGCCGATCATATCGCTTCGATGACAGACCGCTTCGCACTGAAGAGTTATCACGGGATCTATGGACTTGGTTTGAATTAGGGGTTTTGACAGGCTTTTCTTTTGCACACTTCAAAGCCCTTGACAAATCAGGAGGATTGTGTCAAACTGCCCACTGCCCACTGCCCACTGCCCACTTATTTGAAAACTCTCTGGAATATCTTGTCAACATTCTTGGTGTAGTAATCGTAGTTGAAGCATTCACGAATCTGCTCTTCGCTGAGTTTTTCACCCAGCTCTTTGTCTTCGAGGAGATATTGGAGATAGAGACTTTCGCCTTTTTCGTTGGTTGTCGGTTTGCCCTGCTGGATCTCATCCCAGACCTTCATCGCATTTCTCTGAACGAACTTATAAGCATCTTCGCGGCTGACACCGGCCTTGGGAAGTTCAAGAAGTACACGCTGGGAAAAGACAAGCCCACCGGTAAGATTGAGATTTTTCATCATATTTTCAGGCATGACGGTGAGGTTGGCGATGACATTGTCGAAGCGGTGCAGCATGAAGTCAGTCGTGATAAATGAATCAGGCAGCCAGAAGCGCTCCGTTGAGCTGTGTGAAATATCCCTTTCGTGCCAGAGTGCGACATTTTCCATCGCGGGAACAGCAAAGGCTCGGATGATACGTGCCAGTCCTGTGATGTTTTCTGTCAGGATCGGGTTTCGCTTGTGCGGCATCGCAGAGCTTCCTTTCTGTCCTTTGGCAAAGTACTCTTCACATTCATAGACCTCTGTTCGCTGCCAGTGTCGTACCTGAACGGCGAATTTTTCAATCGTTGATGCGAGCAGTGCCAAAGCAGTGGCAAGTCTGGCATAGCGATCACGCTGGATCACTTGGTTGCTTGCGGGTGCTGGCTCAAGTCCCAGTTCTTCGCAGGCATACTCTTCAAGTTCCAATGGCGCATGGGCAAAGTTCCCCATCGCTCCCGAGATTTGACCTACGGAGATGACTTTCATGGTCTGCTCCAGATTTTCAAGGTGTCTTGCCATCTCGTCATACCAGACCGCAAGTACTAATCCAAAGGTGATCGGTTCACCATGAATACCGTGGCTTCTTCCTACCATCAGTGTAAATTTATGCTCTTCAGCACGCATCTTGATGGATTCCATGACCATTTTGACATCTTTGATCACCAGTTCAAGGCTGGATTTCATCTGGAGTGCAACAGCAGTATCGACGGTATCACTGCTGGTCATTCCGTAATGAAACCAGCGGCTCTCTTCTCCCAGAGTCTCGGAAACGCTTGTTGTAAATGCGATAAGGTCATGACGTGTGATCGCTTCTATTTCATCGATTCGTTCAACTGAAAATCCAGCTTTTTCGACAATATTCTGACAATCTTCATCCGGGATAAGCCCCAGCTTGTTCCAGGCTTTGACCACTGCTTTCTCTACATCCATCCAAGCCTGGTATTTAGCCTGCATTGTCCACTTGTCGCTCATCTCTTTTCTGGCATATCGTTCGACCATTTCATCACCCCTGTCTTACAAAAATTAGGGTACTATTCTACCAAAACCGTAGTTATAATACGGTAAAGGGCACCTCTAAAAACTATTAGTTTGTTGACTTCGGAAGCGGAGAGATCTACTCTCGCCATCTATATATTTGGTGGGACTAAAGTCTCCACTTCCTTTTTGCGGAAAGGTGAAATGTGCCATTTGTAAAAAAGAACTTTCATGTCGGAGAGGAAATCCGTGCTTTCCTTTTTCTGATAAGACATTTTGGCATGAGTCAGGGCGAAGCACAGCGACTGATCGCCAGAGGAAGACTTTTGGTTGCCGGAGAGTCGATGATCGACAGGGCCGGTAATATACAAGGCGATATAGAGATCGTATATTTTGAACCCAAAGACAGAGGAGTGAAACCACTCTTCTACAATAAGGATTTTGCACTCTATGAAAAAGAGAGCGGTGTGCTTGTGCATCCAAAAACCATGAAAACCCCCTACTCTCTACTTGATGAGATACGCACTCATGCCGGTGATCATGCCAATGCAGTGCATCGTATCGATATGGAAACCTCAGGGCTTTTGATGGCAAGCAAACATAAAAGGGCAGAGTCTTTTCTCAAAACCTCTTTTGAAAAGAGAACCATTAAAAAGTCTTATCTTGCCTGGGTAGACGGCTGTGTAGAGAAGTCATTTTCGGTAGAAGTTCCTTTGAGGGTCAGGGATGACTATAGCGCTAATAAGCACAAGGTTTGTGTCAGTGCTGATGGCAAACACGCACTAACGTTTTTTGAACCATTGGAGTATGATCCCCAATTAGGTGCGACACTTTTGGCTTGCTATCCGCATACAGGGCGTACGCATCAAATCCGTGTGCATTTGTTTCACGTGAAACATCCTATCCTGGGCGATCCGATCTATGGTGTGTCCTTTGCTGCTGCCAATGATTATCTCGAAGGAAGGCTGTCCGATGAAGGGCGCATGAGAGAGATGGGAGCATCACGGCTCATGCTGCATGCACAAAGTTTGAAGTTTCACTACAAGTCTGATTTTGAGATACATAGCAAGGTGGATTTCAGGGGGATGAAAACGCTGATCTGTCTGAAAGTCGAGAGAAGGTTTAACAAGCGTTGAGAAATGGACACTCAGTGTTCAGGAAAGGGTTTTATTGTTGGGGCTCCTAAGCTACTTCTCTTCATCGCTCCGGGCTTCATAGATAAACCAACCAACGCCGATGACGACGACTGCTACGATAAAAAGAAAAAGAAATTCATCTATACCGGGCATACTTATCCTTTATGATCACTAGTTTCTGATGAAAGCTCCTGCTCTCTCAGCTGTCCGCAGGCTGCACTGATATCCAGTCCCTTGGATTCTCTGATGGTGCATAGTAATCCTCTTTGTGTTAAATAGTCCTGAAAGCAGATCATATCTTTCTCTTCAGGCCTTTTAAACTCTGTGCCGCCATAAGGGTTAAAATAGATAAGATTGACTTTGGCTTTGATGCCATTGAGCAGTTTGAGAAGTTTTTTTGCGGCGGAGATGTCATCATTGACATCTTTGATGACAAGATACTCGAACATGACCCTCTTTCGATCATTGACAGGAAAGTTTTTAACTGCATTGATAATCGATTCAATATTGTAAGCCTTGTTAATAGGCATCAACTGTTGGCGCAACTCATCGTCAACAGCATGGAGGGAGATGGCAAGGTTGATTCCAAGCTCCATCTTTCCAAGCTTTTCGATCTTGCTGCTGAGTCCGCTGGTTGACACGGTTTGTCTATGTGGTGAGATCGCCATACCTTCCGGGTCGGCAAATATTTTGATAGCTTTGGCCACATTCTCAAGGTTGTCAAGTGGCTCTCCCATGCCCATGTAGACGATATTGACACGGCGGTTGGCATCGATATCATTATCCTTCTTGATCATCAAAAGCTGGGAGATAATTTCACCTGCTGTGAGGTTACGCATAAAGCCGCCTTTGGCTGTCAGGCAAAAGGCGCACCCAACCTTGCACCCAACCTGGGAAGAGATGCAGACGGTGTATCTTTTTTGGTGTTTGATCGATCCATCTTCATGGTACTGTTCACCTCTCATCAGAAGCAGTACAGCTTCGACCGTATGACCGTCATAAAGCTCGAAAAGATACTTTCGGCTGCCATCCCTGCTATCTTGTACCAAAATCGTTTTAAGAGGCGTTAGCGTGAACTCTTCCTCAAGTTTTGCCCGCATCTCTTTGGGGAGGTTCCGCATCTCCTCAAAAGTTGAGGCATATTTATGATAAGTCCAGTTATAGATTTGCTTGGCACGAAAGGAGGGCTTGATCATTTCTCCCAGTTCTTCTTTGGTATAGTCTTGTAGTATTTTCTTCATTATCCAGTGAGCAAATAGTAACTTGTAACTTGTAACGAGTAACTATGGCAGGATTTAAAGCGATGCTCGCATATCATAATCCATAGTTACTCGTTACTCGTTACTCGTTATTCATTACCAATTCTCCTTCTCATATATTCAGTTAATTGCTTCATTGCTTCATGGTGATTATCCATAAATGTTTGATGGGCATATTTGTCACAGTAGTTGGTTACGATAAAAACACCGCCGGCAGGAATGCCCAGTTCTTCTGCAACCTTGAGAACAGCATAGAATTCCATATTTTCCAGTTCTATATTGTTTTCCAGGTAGTGCCTGGAAACTTCTTTATTGATAGTAATGTAATTACTTGAGTTAACAATTGTTTCACGTGAAACATGAGAACCGTCAAGCAAATGAGAACTGCTTCTCGTTTGTAGGTCCGGAACCGTAGCGGTCGGAAGAAAATGAAGCCGCGAAGGCTCAGCAGTTGAGATGACATTATCTATCGGGGTGTAGTTGCCGTGGGTGAAAAAACTATTTTCGATATTGGCTGCTGTTCTCGATTCGACAATATCAAAAATCTCTCTATTGCCATAACTTCCTGCAGTACCTACAAAGAGGAGAAATTCAGGAGGATTGAGCAGGCATTGACGCGTCAGGTTGACAGCAGAGTGAACCATGCCGATACCGATAGGTGTAGCAAAATCAAACTGCTCTTTGTCTCCTGCACAAATAATCACTCTAGCGCCTTACCGGGATATTTTCACTATACAGATAGGCTTTGAGATCCATGATATCGATCTCTTTGAAGTGGAAGATGGATGCCGCCAAAGCAGCATCAGCCTGGCCTATGGTGAAGGCTTCTTTGATATGCTCCATGGTTCCGGCACCGCCGCTGGCGATGATGGGGATATTGACCACCTCGTTGATCCGCCGGTTGAGTTCATTATCAAAACCGGCTTTGGTGCCATCAGCATCCATCGATGTGACCAACAGTTCTCCGGCACCCCGTTCATAGACTTCCCTGGCCCAGTAAATGGCATCGATACCGGTATCGTTCCTGCCGCCGTGAGTAAAGATATGCCATTTATCATCAGAAATACGCTTGGCATCAATGGCGACGACGATACATTGCGAACCGAAACGTTTGGCACTTTCGTTGATAAACTCAGGGCGTTTGATCGCAGCGGAGTTGATGCTGACTTTATCGCATCCCACATTCAGCAGGCTGTAGATATCTTCCAGTTTTCGAATACCCCCACCGACAGTCAGTGGAATGAAGACCTCTTCAGCCACTTTTTTTACGACATCCACGATGGTGTCCCTGCCCTCATGACTGGCACCGATATCAAGAAAAGTAATTTCATCAGCACCCTCTTCATTATAACGCTTTGCTACTTCGACGGGGTCTCCCGCATCACGCAGTCCGACGAAGTTGATACCTTTGACGACACGGCCTTCATTGACGTCCAGGCAGGGTATGATTCGTTTGGCAAAATAATCCATTATAGTCCATATGTATAGTTTGTTTATGTTAAAATTATACAAAAATAATCCAAAATAAGCAATAAAGGCCGCCTCCAAAGACTGTCTCTATAGACTTATAGTTGGATTTAAGGCATTTTAGGGTATGATAAAAAGCAATTTAGCTGAATTTGCCAACAAGCGGTTTGGCCAAAATTTTTTGAAGAGTGATTATTATATACATCAAATCATCCAAGCGATGCCCGATGACGACCTGAGGGTTGCAGAGATTGGGCCTGGCTTAGGTGATTTAACCAAAGAACTCGTAAGAGTGAGAAATGTCACAGCATTTGAAGTTGACAAGAGATTATGCGAGCATCTGAAAACCACTTTTGGAGAGCCTCTCGAAAAGGGAAGCTTTGAGCTGAAATGTGGAGATGTGCTTGAGCATTGGGGGGAGAAAAGCCTGCTGGATGAACCCTATCATCTGGTAGCCAATCTACCCTACTACATTGCAACCAATATTGTCTTGAAAGCACTGAATGATTCATATTGCCAGTCTATACTGGTCATGGTTCAGAAAGAAGTCGCAGTGAAGTTTGCTGCCCAACCGGGACAGAAGGAGTTTTCAGCCCTCTCTGTTTTGGCTGAAACAGCAGGGAAAGCAAAACTCTGTTTTGAGGTGGAACCCGAAGCATTCGTCCCTCCGCCCAAAGTGACTTCTGCAGTACTTTTGATTGAAAAAGACCATACAGAAGATGATGAGAATTTTGAAGCGTTACTGAGAGTTGCATTTCAGCAGCCGCGCAAAAAATTATCAAAAAATCTGATGGCTGCTTTTTCGAAAGACAAGATTGCAAACCTCTTTTCCAGGCTGGGTCTCGACCCGAACCTGCGACCGCATGAAGCTGAGACATCTATCTATCATCACTTATATAATGAATTGAAAAAGGATATTTTAGATGGACAACAACCAAGGCAGCGGAAACGACGGACAAAATCCTAACCGTAAACCGAACAATCCAAACCGAAGACCCAATCCGCATAGAAGCAGAAACAATGAGGGCCAAACACAAGAGAATACACAGGGGAGCAATAGAAAACCCAATCCAAACAGAAAACCAAACCCCAGCCGTCAGCAAAATAGGAGTAGCGAAGAAAGAACAGAGAAGCAGGGGAGCACTCCGAACAGAAAACCCAATAGTAACCAGGGCAGACGTCCCAATCCCAATGCCAAAAAGCCAAACAGCCCAAATAGAAGCGGTGGTGGAAGCAAGAGTGGGGGAAGCAAGGGAGGAGGTAGGCGTAGAAAAAATGAGCCTACAAACGTAAGTGATGAGATGAAAAAGTCGATCCTGGATAACAGGGGTGTGCAGGAAGCACGTATGAATCCCTGGAAGCAGATCGATATCAACAGTGGGGGAAGGGTCCGCTTTACTCCTCTGGGCGGACTGGGTGAAATCGGCGGAAATATTGCCGTTCTTGAGACGGAGACAAGTGCAGTGGTCATTGATGTGGGGATGAGCTTTCCGGATGAAAGTATGCACGGGGTTGATATCCTGGTGCCTGACTTCAGCTATTTGCATGCGATCAAAGATAAGATCAAAGGGATCGTGATTACGCACGCCCATGAAGATCATATCGGCGCAGTTCCCTACCTCTTCAAAGAGTTGAAGTTTCCGATCTACGGAACACCGTTGGTCATGGCGATGATCGAGAACAAGTTCAATGAACATGGCTTGAAGAATGATACGCAGTATTTCCGATATATCACCAAGCGTCAGCAGTATGAGATCGGCGATTTCAAATTCGAGTGGATGCATATGACACACTCGATTATCGATGCCTGTTCTCTGGCGATTGAGACACCGGCAGGAATCCTGATCCATACCGGAGACTTTAAAATCGACCATACGCCTATCGATGGCTATACGGCTGATCTCCAGCGTTTTGCCCACTATGGAGCGAAAGGGGTGCTCTGTCTCTTCAGTGACAGTACCAATTCCTATAACTCCGGATTCACCAAAAGTGAAGCGGTTGTCGGAAATACCTTTGACACACTCTATATGCTGGCAAAAGGGAGATTGCTTATGTCAACCTTTTCCTCCAATGTACACCGTATCTATCAGGCAATGGACAGAGCGATCAAGCATGGCCGAAAGATCTGTGTGATCGGCCGATCCATGGAACGAAATGTCGAGGTTACAAGAGCGCTGGGGTATGTTGACATTCCTGACAAGCATTTCATTGAGGCGCACGAGGTAAACAAATATGCTGATCATGAAGTGATGATTGTAACGACTGGTTCGCAGGGTGAAGATATGGCGGCACTTTTCAGAATGGCGACCAACGAGCATAGACATATCAAACTCAAGCCGAGTGATACGATCATCATTTCAGCAAAAGCGATTCCGGGGAACGAGGCATCTGTTTCCAGAATGATGAATTACATCGTCAAGACCGGCGCAACGGTTCGATATCAGGATTTTGCCGACATTCACGTTTCAGGGCATGCGGCTCAGGAGGAACAGAAGCTGATCCTCAGACTGACACAGCCTAAGTTCTTCCTTCCTGTTCACGGTGAGTACAACCACATCACCCAGCATGCCAAAACCGCTGTCAAGTGTGGCGTCAATGAGCGGAATATTCTCCTGATGAGTGATGGGGATCAGGTAGAGATCACACCGAAATACCTCAAAAAGGTCAGATCAGTCAAGACCGGCAAAACCTTTATTGACAACCAAAACAATAAAGAGATCCATGATGATGTCATCGTTGACAGGCAAAAACTGGCATCAGACGGTATTGTTAATGTGATCGTTCAAATCTCTGAGCAGACTCACAAAATAGTGGGTAAACCAATTGTTACTTCTCATGGCCTCGTTCCGGACAAACAGGATAAAAAGTTTGCCGATGAGGTTACGCAGTTGATCGAAACTTTCCTGCTCAATGCAAAACCTGATCAGGTATTGACATCAAAAATTGCCGAGAATGAAATCAGACTTATAGTCCGAAAGCATGTTATCCGAACGAAGAAACTTTACCCAATTATTATTCCTACTCTTTTTTACGTGTAGTGTCAAGCGTTCAGCGTTCAGCGCTGAGCATTGAGAAAGAGCAAAAGCAACTTGTTCTCCTGTTGCCTGATTTTTATTGTCCCGTCGTAAATACCTGTGATATAATACTCCATACAAAGAGAGAAAACTATGGATCTCCTGAAGATAGCAAAAGAGACATTTCAAACTGAAGCGGAATCACTTCTGTACGCTGCTGATCAGCTGGATCAGAGTTTTCTGGATGCCATTGAGCTTATCCACCGAACATCGGGTAAGCTGATTGTGACAGGTGTGGGCAAATCCGGGCTGGTGGGTGCTAAGATGGCTGCTACGTTTGCCAGCACCGGCACTTCAAGCTTTTTTTTACATCCCACTGAAGCACTTCACGGCGATCTTGGAATGATAAGCAAAGGAGATACCCTGCTGGCGATCAGCAACAGCGGTGAAAGTGAAGAGCTGACAAAAATACTGCCGCATATCAAGCGTTTTGAAATTCCCTTGATAGGGTTGACGGCGGATACAGATTCTTCGCTTGGCTCTTATGCGGATGTGATGCTCTCTATTGCTGTGGAGAAAGAGGCATGCCCTTTGGGTGCAGCACCGACGACTTCTACGACACTGACGATGGCAATGGGGGATGCATTGGCAGTAGCATTGATGCAGAAGAGGGGATTCAGAGAGGAGGATTTTGCCTCTTTCCATCCGGGAGGCACGCTGGGCAGAAAGCTGTTTGTGAAGATCAAGGATTTGATGCGAATAGAAAAACTTCCTATCATCGACCAGGAGACACCGCTAAAAGACGCCATCGTTACGATGAGCGAAGGGAAGCTGGGGACAGTACTCATCGTTGATGAAAAAGGCAAGCTGGCTGCTCTGTTGAGTGACGGGGACCTTCGGCGTGCTTTGATGAAGCATGATTTTGATCTCAGCCATCCGGCATTCAAGTATGCGACATTGAACCCCAAAAGCTACAACAATACAGAACTGCTGGCCAGCGAAGCACTTGAGATCATTGAGGCAAACCGCATACAGCTTCTCATTATTACCGACAAAGAGGGGAAGATTGTGGGGATTCTGCATATTCATGATCTGGTCAACGCCGGTATAAAAAGCAGCTAAAGACCAAGGAAGAGAATGAGACTCAACAAATATATATCCCATAATAGCAGATACTCCCGGAGAGATGCCGACAGGTTGATCGAAGAGGGTGAGGTAACTGTCAACAGAAAGATGATGAAGGATTTTGGTTACGATGTTGATCCCAAGGATCATATTGCCGTTAAAGGCAGACCTGTCAAGCAGCAAACCGAGTTGACAGTGATAGTTTATAACAAGCCCAAGGGTGTGTTGGTCACCAAAAAAGATGACAGAGGCCGTGCAACCATTTATCATAAGCTTCCCGGGAAATTTAGACATTTTGTTCCGGTAGGGAGGCTTGACTATGCTTCGGAGGGATTGCTTATCCTTACTGATTCCCCCACTGTGGCAGAGGTCTTGATGAGGAGCAGTTTGCCGCGTACCTACAATCTCAAACTCGATAAACCCTTGACAGAAGAGATGGTGACTGCGATGAAAGAGGGGTTGATGCTCCATGATGCCCGTGCGGGAGCACATAGCCGAAGCAAGATCACGTCGATGGAGTTTGCCCCCTTTGATCACTTTGAGTTGCGTTCCGAGGGGAAGCACTTTACCAAGCTGCGTGTGACGATCAGCGAAGGGAAAAACAGGGAACTCCGACGCTTTTTTGCCCATTTTGATGCACAGGTTCTCGATCTAAAGCGAGTAGCGTTCGGAGATATCGGGCTGAACAATCTGCCTACGAACAAAACACGTTTTTATACACGCAGAGAGTATGATGATCTGCATAAGTTTTTAAAGCAGGGTGCCAAAACTCAAAAGAAAAAGGATAAAAATGACCACCCTTAATTTTAAAAATAATTAAAAGTAACGGAGGGTAGAGCAGGATGAATCTGGCGTTGAAGTATCGTCCAAAATCGCTTGATGAGATGGTGGGGCAGGAGCATTTACTGGGAGATGAAGCTCCTCTGCGTATTTTGATCGAGTCTGAAGCACTTCCTCACACCTTTCTTTATGGGCCTCCAGGTTCAGGGAAGACAACATTGGCGAGAATTATTGCGACGGTTCTGGAGTTACCCTTCTATGAAATGAATGCTACCACTCTCAAAGTGGAGGAGTTGCGAAAGATTTTTAAAGAGTATGCCAATGCCCTCCAAAAGCCTCTGATTTTTATCGATGAGGTACATCGTTTGAGTAAAAACCAGCAGGAGGTGCTCCTTCCTTTTATGGAGAATAACGCTGCTTTGATCATCGGTGCTTCGACAGAGAACCCTTACTACTCTTTGGCGGCGGCCATGCGATCACGTTCTCACCTCTTTGAGCTTGATCACATCAATGATGAAGCGATGGAGAGTTACCTTGATCGTATTTTGGCCAAAGAGAGTATCATAACAGATAGTGAGAGCAAATCCTTTTTGATTACGTCAAGCAGTGGTGACGCCAGAGCAATGCTCAATCTGCTGGAGAGCGGCAGCAAGATAGAGAATCCTCTACGACTGGAGACTCTTAAAAAGATACGACCTTATGCGATGCAGGCGGGAAGCAGTGAAGATGACAGTCACTACGAGCTGACTTCAGCCATGATCAAGAGTATTCGCGGAAGTGATGTTGATGCGGGGCTCTATTATCTGGCGCGCCTGATCAATGGGGGTGAACCGGCAGAGTTTATTGCCAGACGGCTAGCTATCCTTGCCAGTGAAGATATCGGTAATGCCAACCCGAATGCTTTGAATCTGGCCAGTTCCACGCTCAATATTGTGAAGCATATCGGTTATCCAGAGGCTCGCATATCACTCTCGCAACTGGTAATTTATCTCGCATCATCTCCCAAATCCAACAGTGCCTATACGGCGATCAACAAGGCCCAAAAGAGTATCAGCGAGGGAATGATCTACCCGGTTCCGGCCCACATCAAAACCCATGCCAGAAACTATCTTTATCCGCATGATTTCGGCGGTTGGGTAAAACAGTCTTATTTGGAGAGGCCTCTCTGCTTCTATGAAAACAGTGCCATTGGCTTTGAGAAGAATTTGGCTGAGTGGAGAGAGAAAATCATTTCCGGAAAGAAGTAGAATATGATCTTCGGACCGGCTCGTGTTGATAGGGCGTATCAGATCGAATCAAGGTACTCTTTGACCTGTATATCTGTCATGGTTCCTGAAAAATAACCATCTTCCGCTTCCTTTACGCGTTTCGTAAGTTTTTGCTTGAAACTATCATCAACAATAATGCGATCATCGACAAATGCTTTCATTTCTGAAAAATCGGGGAAGAAATTCAGCATCTCTTGATACATTGGGCTTCTTTTCCAAATAGCAATTTTTTGTGTTTCCGGAATATCCCTAAAAACAAGAATAAGATTACCAACCGCATCTTTTTTATAATATTTCATATCTTCCTGCATCTGTATTTTATTTTCTGAAAGCAGGCGGTCGTCTTCTTTCTGCAGTTTGTCGATAAAGCCTGTTAAGAGATAGGCCAATATCCCTCCGATGACAAAAAAAGTGATTAGTCCCTTATTCATTGTTTCTCCGTAAAATAAAAAATGTAAATTGAGTAGATAGTATACAGTAGATATAATTAAAAAATCTTATCTTGATAAATCAAGCATGGTGCGCGCGACTGGAGTTGAACCAGCACATCCGTTAGGACACTAGAACCTGAATCTAGCGCGTCTACCAATTCCGCCACGCGCGCGCAAAATGAAGATGCTACCTATTATTGAAACAGTTTATGAAACAATGAGATAACAGTGATATAGTGGTGCGGATGAGAGGACTCGAACCTCCACGCCGTAAAGCACCAGATCCTAAGTCTGGCGTGTATACCAATTTCACCACATCCGCATGTGGTACACCCATTAGGATTCGAACCTAAGACCCTCGCCTTAGAAGGGCGATGCTCTATCCAGCTGAGCTATGGGTGCAAAAATAACAATAGTAAGTTTCAGCGATCTCATCAAAATGTGATTACTGATAGATTATGCAGCTGTTTTGTTTCAATGTGACTAGTCACATGAGCCGACTGCTGAAGTCGTCAATGGTGGTACGCCAGAGAGGACTCGAACCCCTAACCCTCAGATCCGAAGTCTGATGCTCTATCCAGTTGAGCCACTAGCGCTCTACTGCTGTTAATGGGGTGGATGACGGGGCTCGAACCCGCGACAACCTGTGCCACAAACAGGTGCTCTACCAACTGAACTACATCCACCATAAATAAAAAGCAGTATTATGTTTTATTATTTAATTATTAAATGGTCGGAGTGAAAGGACTCGAACCTTCGACCCCCTGGTCCCAAACCAGGTGCGCTACCAGACTGCGCTACACTCCGTTACCTTAAAAAAGGAGTGCAATTATAGTTAAAAAGTTACATATTGTCAATAGATAGAGGCAAAAAAATAAAAAAATATTTATGAGTAGATGGTTTAGGCTTAACGTATGTATAATATACGGATTAATCGTGGAGTTGCATTTATGGATAGCATGTTCGAACAAATTAACAGTTTTTTAGCCTCGATTTTCTTTTTTGATATATCTTTTGGAAGCATTGAAGGTGCCTCTATGCCCTTTATTGTTGCATGGCTTATTGCGGGGGGCTTGTTTCTAACTTTCCGTTTTGGATTTATCAATGTGAGAATGTTTGCGCATGCATTTAAGATCATTACCGGCCAATACCGAACTGCTGATGATGTAGGTGAGATCACACCGTTCCAGTCTCTCACGACCGCACTCTCGGCAACTGTAGGACTTGGTAATATCGCCGGGGTTGCTATCGCTATCTCTATCGGTGGACCGGGTGCGACCTTTTGGATGGTATTGGCAGGGTTTTTTGGCATGACCATGAAATTTACGGAAGTAACCCTTGCGCAAATCTATCGAGAGACAAGGCCTGACGGGCGGATCATGGGCGGGGCGATGCAGTATCTTTCCAAAGGGTTGGCAATCAAGGGGCATGCAAAGCTGGGCAAAATATTGGCTGCGACCTTTGCTGTTTTGGCAATAGGTGGTTCTTTGGGCGCTGGCAATGCTTTTCAAACCAGCCAGGCAATGGGGGCGATCGCAGATCGTGTTCCTTTTTTCAAAGAGTACCCTATCGTATTTGGACTGATCATGGCAGCAGCTGTAGGATTTGTTATTATTGGCGGGATCAAACGTATCGCGCAGACTGCTGAAAAGATCGTGCCGACAATGGTGTTTATCTATCTTATCGCTTCTTTGTGGATTATTTTGACGAATGCTTCACAGGTACCACATGCGATCAGTCTTATCTTCCATGAAGCTTTTGCCCCAACAGCAGCAGCCGGCGGAATGATAGGAGTGCTGGTGCAAGGCTTTAAAAGGGCAGCATTCTCAAGCGAAGCAGGGATCGGATCAGCTGCGATCGTGCACTCGACTGCAGCTGTCAAATATCCTGTCAGGCAGGGAATGGTCGCACTTTATGAGCCATTTATCGATACGATCGTTATCTGCTCCATGACCGCCATGGTGATAGTGATCACAGGGGTATATGATCCTTCCGGAGAGTTTGCTTCTTTGGTGGCCTCAAACGAAGGTGCGGCACTGACTGCAGCAGCCTATGGGACAGTCATCTCCTGGTTTCCGATCATCCTGACCTTCTCCGTCATACTGTTTGCCTTCAGTACCATGATCTCCTGGTCATACTATGGTGAGCGTTCATGGACTTATCTTTTCGGTGAAAAATATACGCTGATCTATAAATTGATATTTATATCATTTACTGTCATGGCATCTGTCAGCAGTGCTACGAACATGTTGGAATTTTCAGATCTGCTTGTTTTGGCCATGGCATTGCCCAACCTAATAGGGCTCTATATATTGCAGGGCGATGTCCGGGAAAACCTGAGAGCTTATCTTGTAAAATGGAAAGACGGAGAGTTGGATGAGGAAGCGATCAGAAAACAGAAGTGATGTTTTCTAGCTCTTATGGGTATCCTTGGATAAATCTTTCTTTTTCAGAAACTTTCCACAGCCTTTATCAGGTGTGCCGCCAAACTTTTTTACCTCTCTGGCGGTTCCATTGTGAAAAATGACGGCTCTTTGACACTCATCATGCTGGATACATACGCTGTTTTCGCATCCGATATCTTCTGGTACATTAGACAAATTCGACTCCTTTGGTTCCTTTTTCAAGTTTTCCGATGACATATCCGTCTGTGTTAGCCAATACGGCATCGACACTCTCTTCTTCGACAACCCAGACCATGCCGACACCCATATTGAAGGCTCGGAACATCTCCTCTTCATCCACATGCTGACTCATGAATTCAAAGATAGGCAAAACACGGATATCTGCTTTGGTAACTACGGCTTTGATCCCTTCGGGAAGGACACGGGGGAGATTCTCGACGATACCGCCGCCAGTGATGTGTGCCAGTGCTTTGATATGGGCTTTGTTCGCTTTGAAATCCCTGACATAGATGCGTGTTGGTTCCAGCAGGGTTTGGATCAGTGGCCTGCCGTTGAAGTCATCTTCCAGCTTCATGCCCAGCTTATCAAAGAAAAGTTTACGCACCAGGGAGTATCCATTGGAGTGGACACCCGAGCTTGGCAGTGCGATCAGTACTTGTCCCGGACGCACATTGGAAACCGTATCCATTTCACTGCGTTCTGCAATGCCGACAGAAAAACCGGCCAGATCGAAATCGTCTTCACTGTACATGCCGGGCATTTCTGCGGTTTCGCCGCCTACCAGTGAGCATTCGCTCTGCCTGCACCCTTCGGCGATCCCTGCTACTACATCCTTGGCATTTCCGGGGACAAGTTTACCCGTTGCGTAGTAGTCAAGAAAGAACATTGGGGTTCCGAAGTTGCAGATCAGGTCATTGACGCACATCGCAACCAGGTCGATTCCCACGGTATCAAGTTTACCGCTTTCGATAGCAAGTTTCAGTTTGGTGCCGACACCATCAGTTGCTGAGAGGATAACAGGCTCTTTGTAACCGGTTGGCAGAGCATAGGCTCCGGCAAATGAACCGATCCCTCCAATGACATTCTTGTCAAATGTCGACTTGACATCACTTTTGATCGCCTCTACGAAATCGTTACCCGCATCGATATCGACACCGGCATCTTTATAGGAAATATTTGCCATTAATTACTCGCTATCATTTTTTTTATCAAAATTACAAGGAGGCAGAATTTTTCCCAGCACATAGATGGAAGGGCAAAAATTGGTAAATGCCCAGATAATCAGCATGATCATAATGAACAGTTGCAGTAAAAATGCTATCTTGAGCATTCCCAGTCCTGCAGCCATCATCACAAAGCCCAGCATAATCGCTGTCAATAATCGTTGCGCTCTCTCTAAACACATAGGTTTCTCCTCGGAAAAAATATTGAGGATTATAACAAAATTTAACTTCTAAGTTTCCGCCCTAGCTTCTTCTCAACAGAGCCAACCTTTTTGTTCAGCCGGCCTACGGGACCTTCCCGATAGTCGATCTTGATGGCTGAGTAGATACGGGAGCAATCCACCTGCAGTTCGGCATAGGCTGCTTCTATCACAGAGAAGACTTCCCCGACAGTTTCTGCCTCGATGATCGTTCCCATCGGTGTCAATTGATAAGTCAACTCACTCTTGTCAACGATGTCAAGCACTCTGGCGACAAAAGCACTTTTGCTTTCTGTTTTTTCTGTGGGGAACATGGCGAATTCTACTAAGGCTGACATTGATACTCCTGGTTTAAATGTAATGGTTTTCTCTTAATCTTGAAAAGCTATAATAGCCATATGTTAATTAAAGAAATCCAAAAATTCTTCACTCTTCACTCTTCATTCTTCACTCAATTATCACAAAATGGATATTCGTGATAGTCATAGGTGCCGGTGCCGCTGGATTGATAGCCGCCATATTGCTTGCAAGGCGTGGTAAAAAGGTGACCCTCTTGGAGCAAAACAACAAAGTAGGCAAAAAAATACTGGTGAGTGGCAATGGCAAATGCAATATTGGCAACCGCCATATTACGCTGGATCATTTTCACTCACAAAATCCAACTTTTGTACATGATCTGTTGCAGGGGTATGGATTTGAAAAGGTAGAAGCATTTTTTGATTCTATTGGGCTTCCCTTGGTTGAAGGAAAAGAAGGAAAGATGTTTCCTATGAGCCTACGGGCCGGTTCAGTGGCGGAGATACTCGAATATGAAGCCAGGCAGGCTGGCGTGAAGATCATCTGTGATTGTGCTGTTGGGAGCATCACCAAAGCGAGAGAAGTCTTTGCTTTGGAAACAACTCAGGGGACTCAAATATGTACGCAACTGCTTATGGCATCGGGATCCTCTGCTGCACCGCAACTCGGAGGCAATGATAGTGGTTTAGGCTTTGCCCTGTCTTTGGGCCATACGCTTATTCCTGCACATCCTTCACTCGTGCAGCTCTGCTCGGAAGAGAAGTGGGTCAATCAGGCAGGTGGTGTAAAGACAGAAGGGATAGCCAAACTCTACGCCAATGGTGAATATATTACGGAAAAAAAAGGTGATCTGCTTTTTACCAACTACGGTATCAGCGGACTGGCGATTCTCGATATCAGCAGAGAAGTGAGTGTGCGGTTAGCGGAAGCTGTCTACTGTGAGCTAAGCCTGGATATGATGCCTCATTTCAGCAAAGAGAAACTCAGCCATTTTCTTCTGGGCCACATCCGGAAAGAAAGCCAAAAACCGTTGCCGATTTGGCTGCAGGGCATATTGAATAAAAAGCTTATCCCAATTGTATTGGAGCAGTCCGGGAGCAGGGCTGCAATCGAAAGTGAACTCAATCGAAAAGAAATAGGGAAACTCGTCTATGCTCTAAAAAATCTCAAGCTCTCTATCAGTGATACCAGGGGCTTTAAGGGTGCCGAGGTAGCTGCCGGCGGCATAGATACGACAGAGGTAGATCCGCTCACCATGGAGTCAAAATTGATTAAAAATCTCTACTTCGCCGGGGAGATTCTCGATGTTGACGGGGACAGGGGAGGGTTCAATTTTCACTTTGCCTGGGTGAGTGGTATGCGGGCTGCGAAAGCGATTATCGGGCGTGTTGGGTCAATTTAGAGCACCTCAACCACCAGTTTTGTAATGATAAATCCACCTGCGACGAGCCAGATAAACATGGCACCTGCCGTATAAATTGGAGCAAGGCCCAACCCTTTGAATTTGGAGAAGATCGTTCCCATCCCAAGAGCGGTCATTGCCATAGTGAGAAGGAAAGTGTCGATTTCATTGATAATGTCAACTATATTCTGTGGAATGAGGTGCAGCGAATTGAAGCCCGCAACCATCACAAAGTAGACAGCAAACCAGGGGATGACCAGTTTCATCTTTCCGCCGCCTTCACCACCTGCTCTTTTTGATTCCCATGCGAGATAGAGCCCCAGGATGATGAGCATCGGTGCGATCATAATGACACGCGTCATTTTGACAATGACCGCAGCGTCTGCCATCTCCTTTGGGGAGCCGGGAACGGATGCCGGCACAGCAACAACCTGTGCAACTTCGTGGATGGTCCCCCCTACATAGATACCGAACTCTCTGGCTGTCATATGGAGAAATCCTGTCGCATTTTCGATGAGTGTGGTGTAGAGTACCGGATAGAGAAACATGGAGATGGTACCAAACAGTACAACCATCGAGACGGCCACAGCAGTTTTATACTCTTCTGCTTTAAGTACCGGCTCCGTAGCGAGTACTGCTGCGGCGCCACAGACCGATGCGCCTGATGCAGTCAGAATGGAAGTGTCTTTGTCCATACCGAATATTTTGATGCCAAGCCATGTGCCCATGATCAGCGTCGATGAAAGCATGATAAGTGAAACAAGAAATCCGTCCATTCCTACTTCCAGAATTTCCTGAAAGGTGATGCGAAATCCGTAAAAGACAATAGCAAATCGTAATATCTTTTTTCCGGAAAAGGTAATACCGCTATGCCACTCCTCGGGTGTTTGATTGTGCAGGGTATTGGCATAAAAGATACCCATCACGATAC
Source organism: Campylobacterota bacterium (assembly GCA_034721895.1). GTDB lineage: Bacteria > Campylobacterota > Campylobacteria > Campylobacterales > Sulfurovaceae > SZUA-451. The sequence goes on from JAYEND010000001.1 coordinate 108,743, forward strand.
CGATGACCAGGGGTGAAAGTCCCAGTGCTTTGACGGGACCCAGTCCAGCTATATAGGTTGCAGCAGCAGCAAAAATAGCAACAAAAATGATACCGCTGATGGTACCTTTTCGTTTTTCTGGCGAGAAAGCCATAGAAATCCTTCAGTTTTTTTGATAATAATTTGAAAATTATACTATAATTCTGATACAATTGACAAATCAATATAATCGAAGAGCATAATCAAAATTTATGTATATCATGAAAGAGTCGCTATGAAATTAACGCTGCGCCAAATGGAAATTTTTCTTAATGTGGTCCAATCCGGCCACCTGACCAATGTTGCAAAAGAGATGAAGCTCAGCCAATCTGCTGTCTCAATGTCCATCAAAGAAATGGAGAATATTCTAGGGCGGCCGGTTTTTGACAGGATTAATAAAAAATTGATCCTCAATGAAGTGGGACGGGCTTTTTATAAAGAGATCGATCCGATCTTCAAAAAGCTTACAGATATCGAATATGAATTCAAAAACTCCCTGAACAAAGGGATGATACGTGTGGGAGCAAGCACTACGATCGTCGATTATCTGATGCCGCCGATCATTTGCAACTATATGAATAACTATCCCGATGTAAGGATTTCGCTGAAAGAGGGAAATAGTAAAGAGATCGCTGACATGATCAAAGAGGGCAGTATCGATATCGGTTTTGTTGAAGGCATTGTCACAGATCCGGAGATTATTTCGGAGAAAGTCGGCGTAGATGAATTGATCGTGGTGACGGCAGATCCGAAACTCACCGATCAATACTTTATTGATTCGCTTGCCAGTAAACGGTGGGTACTTAGAGAAGAGGGAAGCGGTACGAGAGAAGTATTCCTCGACTATATTAAAGAGAAGACAGGGCCTCTTGATATCTTTCTTGAGTTGGGACATACGGAGTCTATCAAGAGTATTCTGATCAATCACAGCTGCCTGACCTGTATCTCCAAGATTGCCGTACAGGGTGAGATCGAAAAGGAGCGACTCTATCAGGTCAACATACGCAATTTCGAATGCAAACGCGACTTCCTGATGATTTATCATAAAGATAAATATCACAGCGGCCTATTTGAAAAATTTGTCTATTTTTCAAAAACAATGATGGCGCAGATGCTGGCTGCACATTAATCTAATATGAGTTTTACTGCTGCTTGATATTCGTGTGGATGGTTGAGGTTCACAAAGGGGTCCTCATTCGGAAAATTCACAAAATGGCTTTTTGATAGGCGTAAAAGTGCATTGAGTTTATGGTTGTTTTTATTGATAAACTCTTTGGCGAGCGGGATGATCGATCGTCTGTAGATACCGCAGAGAGGCTGTGTTCCTCCCGGGCTTTGGGCGATGATCGCATCAAGTGCAGGGTCAGTACTCTCCTTATAGAGTTTTTCGATCACTTCTTCATTGACAAAGGGAGCATCAACGCTGAGGATAAAACATTCATCCTCCGGGATTGTTTCGAAAATGGAGATCAGGCCGACGAGAGGTGAACTCTCGGGATAAATGTCGCGAATCAGCATGGCTTCAAAATTGAATTTTTCTTCTTTTGTACTCATGTAAACTTTTTCAAAGAATTTACAAAGGCGCTGATATTGATATTCTGACAAAGTAGTATAGCCACCAAAAGGCATGAGAGATTTGTCTCTGCCCATGCGTGAGCTTTTTCCTCCAGCAAAGATAATGGCTGTACGTTTGGATTTTAAATTATCAGTCATGGGCAGAAGCTCCCGAGAGTTGTTTTTCTTTTCTTAAAGAGTGTCCGAAGAGTGCGGCAAAAGCAAAAAGTGTGATGATCGCTTCGATCAGAAACATTGTCTCGCCATAGATTTGGCCGGCCAGAAGTGCTCCGACGGATCCTCCCAGACCAAAGGCAATCCCGAGGAAGAATTGCTGCGCCAGTTTTTTCTGGGTATAAAGTGTAAAGACGTAGGAGATCGCCGCAGTATGATAGAGTGCGAAGCTGACGGCATGAAGAGACTGTGAGGCAAAGGTCAGGGATACCGAATCGGGGAAGAGATAGAGTATCAGCCACCGGATCGCTGTGATCAAAGTGGCAATTTTCAAGAGAGTCAAAAGATTTCTCTGCAACAGTGGCCCCTGGAAGTAGAGCATAACAATTTCGCAGATCACACCGAAACTCCACATCCAGCTGGTTATCTCCAGTGAAATGCCGTGGGCTGTTTCATAGATAGTGAAAAAGTTGTAAAAACCGCCGAAGCCCACCTGCATCAGAAAAATACTCAGCCAGAACCAGGGGTAAAGAAGCAGAGAGAAGGAGCGGTTGTCTTCTGTGGTTTCCATCTTGGTATCACGATCGAAATGGGCGATCAATACACCAAAGAGAAGGGTAAAAAAGGCCATAGCAGAAAGATAATAGAGTGCTTCGTAGGGGGCACTGAGTATTTTTCCCAGCCAGAGGGCAATGACCATGAAGCCGATCGATCCATAAAGTCGTACTTTACCGTAGCGGCTTTTGGAGAGGGTATGCAGAGAGATGGTTTCGACATAGGGGAGAGAGATGCCCATCGCTGCACCAAAGAGGAGGTTGGCAGCCAGGTAGAGCCAGAAGTCTTCCACTGTCCCCAGGAAGATCACTGTCCCGATCAGAGTCAGGATCAGAGAGATCAGGAACACCCTGTGATCAAGAGCGATAAAGCGTCTGAAAACAAAAGGGATGAGAAAACGCATGAAGGGTGCAGCGGCATAAATGACTCCCACTTCAGCCTTGCTGTAGCCAAACTCCAGCAGTATCTTGGGCATAAAGATGATATAGACCCCTACCAGGGCAAAATAGAAAAAGTAGAAGAGGGCGAGGGGGATTTCGATGGGTAATTTTGAATTTTGAATTTTGAATTTTGAATGAAATTGATTCATGCTTGTTTATGGCTGTTCTGTTTTGATAAGGACGGTACCCGAGAGAAGGTCATGCAGACACCTGTGGTCTTTTCGGAAAAAGGCCATCAGCATTCCTATCACTGTAATCATTGAGATCAGTTCAAAGTAATAGCGCAGGGCAATTGCAACAGGATGGGCTTTCTCTCCGGTTTTGCTGTCAACCAGTTTGATAGAGTAGGCTCTGCATCCAGGCGTCTGTCCACTCTTCCAAAAGAAGAGAAAAACGACGATAAAGTTGGGGATCAGGATATAGAGCCACCCCTCTGCTTTATGCTCTGTAAAGCCTTGGAGTCCTCCCATGACGAGGTAGGTAACGACATACATGATCGGCATCAAAAGCATGAAAGAGTCTGTAATAAAGGCTTTGATCTTTGAGGCTATGGAAGCATAGGGGAGTCCCCCTGTCTGCTTTGACTCTGCTATTCTCTTTTTCTTCGCCTGCTTCGGGGTTACGGTTTCATGCTTTCCCTGTTTGACATCCCGAAAACGCCTCTGCCGAGCCATTAGAAGTCCCAGACGACCGCGACAAATGGACCGCTGGCATCAACATCGATGTTTAAACCGTCAACGAGATCAACAGTGTCAAAATGGAGGCCTTTGAATCCGCCCTCAATTCCCAGGCCCATACTGAGGGTATAGCGTGCACTTATTTCATAGTCATAGAGGGTTGTATCCTCATAGCTAATGACATTTCCCTCAAGCTGCATACTGATATCAGTATTGGGAATATCGAATCGTGCTTTTCCGTAAAGCATGGGTATCCAGAGTGAAAAATCAGTCGATTCGCCCAGTGTTGGTGTTGAAATGGGACCAAAGTGTGCCAAAGTGTCAACGGCAATGTTTCCGTCAAGGTATCTCAATGTCAAGCCGGCATCAAGCGAAAGCCAATTATCCAGCAGTTCGTAATAGAGGCCGATATCATAGAATTGCATATCCAGGGCAGAATCTATTTCGCCGCCGACGGGAAGGCTGATGTCTCCCCATGAGAAGTCGCCGACTGTGTTTTGGCCATCTTGGTAAAAATCTGTATATCCCAGACGGATGTTGGGAATCATGGGGACAGGATGCTCTATATAGGCTTTCAAAAAGATATTTTGCTCTGCGGACCAGCCAAAATCATCCTCTACATCTACGCTTGGGTTGATGATGCCAAAAGGAGAGTAGGAGGCTGTTCCGCTCGGTGTATGGCTATAATACCCAAGACTGATCTCTCCGCCGGCAATTGTATCGGCAAAAAGGGAAGTGGCCCCCAATAGAGTTGTAACTGTCAGTTTTTTGATAGTTGTCATGTTTAACTGTTTCCTTGTGTTTATGTTTGCGGTCCGAGACTCATACTGAAAATCGGCAAAAGCATCGCGGCAACGATCACCCCGACGACCAGGCCGATAAAGAGCATCATGAAGGGCTCAAGCAGACTGAGAAGCAACTTGAGACGATCTTCATTTTCCTCATAATAGAGTTTTGAAATATTATCCAAAATATTGGCAACTTCGCTGGATTCTTCGCCCAGGGCCAAGGCCTGCATGAAATTCCGTTTGAGTTTCACACCTTTGGTTATCTGTAGCGCATTGGAGAGCTTGTTCCCTTCCATAACCTTGGTTGCAGCATTGTCAAAGAGTTCTCCGAGCGCACTGTTATTAAATGTTGAAGCGGCAAGTTTCACTCCATGCGCATAAGAGACACCGGAGCTGAGCATCAAAGATAGGATATAGCTGAAGCGTCCGAGTTCATAATTTTGTATCAGTGTCCCTATAACGGGGACTTTGAGCAGGAGTGTATCAGTAGCTTTTTTGAATGCATGGACTTTACTGTAGGCGAGTTTGAATCCGACAATGATGAGAATAAGCCCTACAAGAAGAACGATATAGTGGTTGACCAGAAAATCGCTGACACCAAGGACAAACTGTGTGACAGGAGGAAGAGCCTGTCCTGTATCCTTGAAGATACTGGTGATCTTTGGTACAACAAAAGCGATGAGGAATCCGCTCATCCCGATCGCGACGATAAAAATAAAGAGCGGATAGGCCATTGCATTGCCCACCTGCTTCCTGACTTTGCTTTGTGCGGAGAAAAAGTTTCCCATATTGGTTAGGACCTCAACTATCTGTCCGCTTTGCCCGGCGATATTGATACTCTGGAGAAAAAAATCAGGCAGCGCATAAACCTTCTGGGAGCTCAATGCGACATAGAGAGATTTTCCTTCATCGATCATCGTCTTGACGGAATTGAGGAAATCGCTGTATTTTTTTTCACTCTGATGTTGATTTTCCAGCAGTTTGATAGCTGTGATGACGGTCATCCCCGAGTTGAGATAAGAGGAGAGTTCTTTGGCAAAACTGCTGAGCATGGGACCGGGCATCTGCCGTTTGGAAAAAACGTCTAATGAGAGCCTTTGGCTTGGGGTAAGCGTCTGGTAATAAATTGACTGGGAGCGGAGTTTCTGCTTTGCCTCTTCGAGAGTGATTGCCGTGACAGTACCCTTGACGCTGTTCCCTGTTTTGTCAACACCTTTATATTTGAAAAGCATCATTCCCCTCTGTCTCTTTCGCATCATACGATTTAATGAAGAATATTATATCTTCTTTCCTTGAAAACATTGTATAAAAGCTTTTACTGGCGTTCTTTCTGTATCGTAAAATGGGGTATAAAATTCTTAAGTATTTACAATACAAAATAACAAATATTACCTAAGAGAATCATCTTTTAAGTATAATTTATTATTATAGAAAATATGGTGAAAAATGAGTTAAAATTTAAAAAGAGAACAAGGAAAATTAGAGTAGAATCAACCTAATTTTTCACTTCCCTCTTATTGAGTCACCTAGTTGCCTTGTGTTGCAATAAATGAGGGAAGCGGGGCACGAGATAGGAGAAAGTATGATAAGGGTCGTAAAACGAAGCGGAAGAATCGAAACACTCGATGTAACCAAAATTCAGAAATATACTGCTGCTGCGGTGGAAGGACTGGATGCCGTCAGTCAGAGTGAACTGGAGGTGGATGCAAAGCTTCAGTTTCGTGATATGATCCATTCAGAAGAGATTCAACAGACGCTGATCAAGACGGCAGTTGACAAGATCGACATCGACAGGCCAAACTGGACGTTTGTTGCAGCCAGGCTTTTCCTCTACGATATCTATCACAAGGCGACAGGATTTACCGGGTACAACCATATGAGAGAGTATATGGAGCGTGGGGAAAAAGAGGGACGTATCGTGCTGGGCCTGAAAGAGAAGTATGACCTTGATGATCTCAATGAGTATATCAAGCCCGAAAGGGATCTTCAGTTTACCTATCTGGGGATTCGTACACTCTATGACCGCTATCTGATCAAAGACAAGCAGGGAGTTCCCATAGAGCTTCCGCAGCAGCTCTTTATGGCGGTTGCCATGTTCCTGGCTCAAAATGAGTTTGACAGTCAAACCTGGGCTAAGAAATTTTATAACATTTTGAGTAAATTTGAAGTGATGGCTGCGACACCGACACTTTCCAATGCCCGTACTCCCCGACATCAACTCAGTTCCTGCTATATCGGTTCGACTCCGGACAATATCGAAGGGATTTTCGACGGCTACAAAGAGATGGCGTTACTCTCCAAATTTGGCGGCGGTATCGGCTGGGACTGGTCACTTGTCAGGGGGATGGGTTCTTTTATCGACGGGCATAAACATGCAGCCGGCGGTATCGTTCCTTTTCTTAAGATCGCCAATGATGTTGCGATCGCTGTTGATCAACTGGGAACAAGGAAGGGGGCAATAGCCGTTTATATCGAGCCATGGCATATCGATATCAGAGATTTTCTCGATCTCAAAAAGAACTCGGGAGAAGAGCGCCGGAGGGCACATGATCTCTTCCCTGCACTCTGGCTCAATGACCTCTTTATGAAGCGCGTGGAAGAAGATGCAACCTGGACACTCTTCGACCCCTATGAAGTCAAGGGGTTGACAGAGCTTTACGGAGATGCTTTTGAAGCGCGCTATCAGGAACTGGAGCATGATGAATCGCTTACAAAAGAGGTGATCTCTGCCAAGGGACTGTGGAAAGAGATACTCCGAAGCTACTTTGAGACAGGAAATCCTTTTCTGACCTTCAAGGATGCAGCGAATAAATCCAATCCAAACAAACATACAGGTGTGATCCGGAGTTCCAACCTCTGTACGGAGATTTTCCAGAATACCGGGCCGAATACGTATAAGATCAAAGTGGTTTACGGTGATCAAACTTTCGATCTTTTTGATGAGTATGAGATGGTCAAGGTTGACAGCGGGATGGTCAAACCGGGCAAAAAAGTGACAGCACTTGACTCCATCAACGGGAAACAGGTCTGGATCGTTGAGAAGGAGAAAGAGGATGGAGATACTGCTGTCTGCAACCTGGCATCGATCAACCTCTCCAAGATAAACACAGCTGAAGATATTGCCCGTGTCGTACCGACAGCTATTCGTATGCTTGATAATGTCATCGATCTGAACTTTTATCCGCTTGCGAAGGTCAAAAAGACCAACTCCAAATCCCGATCGATCGGCTTGGGAGTGATGGGTGAAGCCCAGATGTTGGCAGAGCAGGCAATCGAATGGGGAAGCTATGATCACCTCAACAAGATAGATGAGGTGATGGAGGCAGTCAGCTACCATGCGATCCGCGCATCCAGTGATCTTTCTCTGGAAAAAGGCGCCTATCCGACCTTTGAAGGTTCAGACTGGCAGAAGGGTATCTTCCCTATTGACAAAGCCAACCCTGAAGCGTGTAAATTGGTTGACAGAGGCGGACTCTTCGGTTACAGTTATGACTGGCAGGCCCTGAAAGAGAAGGTCAAAACGGATGGTCTGCGAAACGGTTATCTGATGGCGATCGCTCCAACCAGTTCGATCTCTATTCTGACCGGAACGACACAGGCGATCGAGCCGGTCTACAAGCGGAAGTGGTTTGAAGAGAATCTTTCCGGCCTGATTCCTGTGGTAGTGCCCAATCTTTCTCCGGAGACTTGGCAATATTATATCCCGAGCTATGAGCTCGATCAGCGTCTGCTGATCAAAGCCGGAGCGATCCGCCAAAAATGGATCGACCAGGGGCAGAGTCTCAATATCTTTATTACGCTGGACAAGGCAGGCGGCAAGTATCTGAACGATATCTATATGGATGCATGGAAGTTTGGACTCAAATCTACATATTATCTGAGAAGTCAGTCGCCGGAAGCTGTACAGGAGAGTGAGGGAGTAGAAGACCGTAGCCAGGAATGCATCGGCTGCCAATAATTTCTTTGCTCTCTATTTCACTGCATCTTCGGCTGAACGGCTTCGTTTCGTTCAGTCACATACTGATGTATGCTCCTTCACTACACTCACGCCGTTAGACCAAATCCGCAATAAACTAAAAGACTATTTTCTTTGAATTTCTCTGTGCTCAACGCTTAGCACTGAACGCTAATCCCCTATATACAATTGTCTCGGTCTAGCGATCTTTGACATCGGATCTTTTTTGAACTCGATCCATTGCGTGATCCATCCTACCGTTCTTCCGATCACGAAGATCGGGGTGAACATCTCCCTGGGGATCTGCAGGGCTGTCAGGATGATCCCTGAATAGAAGTCGATATTAGGGTAGAGGTTTCTTGAAATGAAATAGTCATCATTCAGGGCGATCTCCTCGATACGGTGGGCAATTTGCAGCAGATTTGAATCGAGAGTAAGTTCTTCTTTGAGCTGATCCTGAAGACCTTTTAGGATTTTTGCCCGTGGATCAAAGTTTTTGTAGACACGATGACCGAATCCCATCAGCCTAAAAGGATCATTGGAGTCCTTGGCTTTGGTGATGAACTCGTCAACGCGCTCAACACTTCCGATCATGTTCAGTTGTTCAATGACAGACTCATTGGCACCGCCGTGTGCACGGCCCCAAAGAGCTGAAATCCCCGAAGAGATAGCGACATAAGGGTGTGCACCTGTGGAGGCAACACCGCGCACAACTGTTGTAGAAGCATTCTGCTCATGGTCGGCATGAAGGGTGAATATCGTATCAAGTGCTTTGATCTCCAGCGAACTGATCTTTTGATGGCCATCTCTGCACAATTTCATTTTGCCTCCGGGGTAGGCGCGCATCATGGTTAGGAAATTCTCCGTGAAGCTCAAGTCGATATCTGGTGGGATACAGGGAATTCCCAGAGAGTGCCTGTATGCAACGGCGGCAAGTGTCGGTATCTTGGAGATGATACGATGGGCCATTTCCAGATATTCTGATTCATTGTTGATCTCAAGATGGTCACGATAGAAGGAGGAAAGGGCTGTCACTGAGGCACTGAGCGTAGACATCGGATGAGAATAATCAGGAAAAGCAGAGAAGAGATGTCTCAATCCGTCCGGGATATAAGCGCGATGACGTATTTCGAGATCGAAGTCAAGCAGCTCGTCGGCAGAGGGAAGCCGGCCATTGAGCAGAAGATAGCAACTTTCGAGATAAGTGTGATTCTCTGCCAGCTCTTCGATGGGGATGCCTCTATAGCGCAATTCCCCCTTTGCTCCGTCGATAAAAGTGATCTCAGACTGGCAGCTGGCTGTCGAAGTATAGCCGGGGTCAAAGGTGAACATACCGGTATCGCTGAAGAAGCTCCGCAGATCGACGACGGAAGGTCCTCTGTTCCCGTCCAGAATAGGGTATTCATAACTGTTTCCGTTTCGGTTGTCGGTGATGGTCATGCTCTCTTTTGTGCTCATCTTTTTCTCCTTCTTTTTATGGATATTAAATTGTTATAGTGTAATGCGATTGTGTGTATTTTGTGTGTACTTGGCAGATGCGGCAATAATTCAAGTCCGATTGGGTATGATATTGCCAGTGGTAATGAAAAATTTTTAGGAGATACCATGAACAGTTTTGAAAATGTCAAGGTGACCAAAGAGGTTAACAATTATTTTGAGGGAAGGATGACAAGCCGTACATTGATACTTGAAGATGGGTCGATCAAGACTTTGGATGTGGTGTTGCCCGGTGAATATGAGTTTGGTACGGGTGACCCAGAGCTGATGGAGATTTATAGTGGTGATCTGGAGGTAAAACTTCCCGGATCTGATGTGTGGCAGACTGTCAGAGGCGGAGAATCTTTCAATGTAGAGGGAGATGCCAAATTTCAGGCGAGAGTCCAAAGTATGACAGATTACTGTTGCAGTTTTTTAAAGGAAGAGTAATGGAAAAGATGACAAAAGAAGAAATAGAGGTTTATAGACGAAAACTCCTGAAGCGCTACCATACCAAAAAAGAAGAGTTGGAGTTTGCGGAAGATAACATGGAAGAGCATTGGATCGAAGAGGAGCTGGAGAAGTACCGTATCGAGATCAGAGCCTGTGTTGCAAGGATCAAGGAATTGGAGAGTGCTGAACAGCTCAATGCGTAGCCTGCTCATACTTCTGTTCTTCCCCCTGCTTTTAGTAGGTGCATTCAAGGAGGGGGATATCTTCTTTCCGGTAATTTTTACTGATCAGTTTGATCAGAATGTTTCCATTTTGACAAAGGATCAGGTTGTCATAGTTGTTTTTGACAAAGCTGGGTATTATGATGTCAATGCCTTTGTCAAGAGCAAAAGGGAAGGGTATCTCAGGAAAATGAAGATCAGGTATCTCAATGATATCTCTGCCATGCCCGAAAATATCCTGAAGTTCTTCGTCAAGCCAAATATGCAGAAAAAGCCTTTCTCGATTCTCTTAGTCAAAGATGAAAAATTTTCACAAAAGCTCAATTATCGGGATGGAAAAATAACGGTATATCATTTGAAAGAGGGCAAAATAGTAAAGATTGACTTTGTGGAGAGAGACGGGCTTGAAAAAGTGATAGAAGAGCAATAAGAACCGCCAAGAGTTCCCTCTGTTTAATGGCGGGGGATCACGTAGTTATTAAACTTCTTTTTCACCTTGAGAATATCAAAATTCTTTTTACCGTTCCTTGTTTTCAATAGGCCTTTTAGTTTTTTATAGCGGAAATAGAAGATGCTGTCACGGAGGTAGGGGCTGATGATGCCCTTGGCACCCAGATCGATTTTATCACTTCTGACGAAAGCATAGGGGATAGTAATGACATTGTTGACAATGTTGAGATCGGCTATCCCTTGAATATTTTGGATCGTGAGGAGTTTTGAAATCCAGCCATGTTTTCCGCGTTGATTATCTATCATAGCGACAAGGGGTCTTGAATCTTTAATTTTGATTGTACTTTTTGAATGGAGCTTGATAGGTTTTTTCCATATGGCATGTGCCTTTTTCAGTTTGGCAGTGGCACTCCAATCGCGCTGATTGTAACTTGTCGTGCTTCCGACAACTCTCGCATGATCCAGTACAATCGATGATCCGGAGATATCAAAATCCATGTTTTTTGGGTTGCCCCCCGAAAGCTTCACATTGAGTGCCAGTCTTGCAGCGATCTTTTGTTTGTCGATCTTCATCGTGAGGTTGTTGGTTTTCAGTGTGACATATCCACGAGCATCATGAGTTTTGAGTAGGATATCTGCTTTAAGGTCAGCACTTCCTTTGATGAGCTTCAAGGGTGAGTTTTTGGGTAAATATTGGTTGTAAACTGAGATTTGTTTGACTTTGGCAGAGGAGATTTTCAACTTCAGTTCAAGCGCTTTTTCGGGACCTTTGAAACTGAGATTTTTTACTGCGCCTTGAAGATTTAATACGACATCTCCTATCATGGCCTGTGTTTCATTTTTTCTTTTGAGTGTGGCATTGGAAAGATCCAGTTTGAAGCGCAGATCCGGATGTTGACCGCCTTTGGTCACATCAAATATCAAAGCACCATTACCTGCGAATCTATAATCAAGTATGCCCACTTTAAGATCTATTGGTTTGACTTTGATGACACTCTTTTTGGCGAGCCAGCCTCTCTTAAGGAGGAGATCAGTTTCCAATTCTCCACTCCCTGAAACGGATAGATTGAGGGAGTTATTTAGTAAAAAATTGATCCATTCAAGTTGTGAAACAGTACCCGTAATTTTCAATTGAGCGTCTGCATCTTCCAGAAGCTCCTTGATCTTATATTCTGTAATTTCCCTGGAGAGTTTCTTGGTAGTGTTATATTCCTGGGCCGAGTCAGGCAAATGAAGCGTGAGTGTGCCTTTATCGATCTTCAGCTTCGTATTCCAGGGTTTTGACCGCTTATTTTTTGATAATTGTTGATTGGACAACCTTGAATTACTCAGAGAGATATAACTGCCTGATACGTCGACATGAAGTGCCTGAATAGAGGGGATATCCAACTTGAATACGAGATCCAGGTCGCTTTGAAAATGATTTTTTTCTATTCCTATCTGTGCACCCGTGGAGAGCAGTTGCATATTAGCACTAAGGCTATCTTTGAACAAATCTGCTTTTGCTTGCAGTCTCCCTTCGCCTTTATGGAGGTTAAAGTTCCACTTGTTTGGGATATAGCGTTGAAATTCACCGATATCACTCACGCTAACGGAGGGGATCTCTACACCAAGATGCGAGAGAGTAGAAGCATTGGGGTCCAACGGTAATAACGAGGGGCTTCCTTTTGCTTTGATGGCTAAACCTTTACCGGTGAAAAGAGGAGTATTCTCTTTTGTTTGGTTTGGTTCCGACTCTTCATGATAGGCACTGAGATTGTCAAAAATGATTTGAGCATCCAATTCGTCTGGATGATCATCTGTCACAGTAAAATTGATACGGCCATCTCCTTCTACTCTGTGTTCAAGTATAGAAACTGAGAGTTTCCGGGCAGCTATTCCTGTCTTTGTGCCCGGGAGCAGCTCCCCTTTGTCAAAACGAATGTGCCCATCCAACGCTCCTTTGCCATCAAGTTTCATGCCCTTAAACTGTTGCAAGTATATATCCAGAAAATTAAGATTCCCCATTTGTGCATTGATGTCACTATCGATCTTGATAAACGCCAGAGATTTGATCCCTTTGTTCTGTAAAAAAACGATAGGCGCTATTTCAAAATCTCCTTTGATTTTAGCTTGCTGCAGTACTGCTTGATCAGCATTGATGGTCAACGCATTCAAAACAATATCCACTTTCGCATTGCTGATGGAAAATGGACCACCTTTTGTTTCGATAGAGAGATCACCATCGACGTCACCATTGAGATCGGCTTTGATTTGATTGATCCAAAGGGTGTGATGTCCATGTGCAATGATTCCATCCAGCTCTATATGCCATGCTTTGCTATGTTTTTTTGTTTTCTTTTTCATAGAGACTGTTTTGTTCGTATCCCGTCCTTTAATAGCAGGAAAATATTTGGCGATTCGGGAGATGTCTTTGTCGGTCTTTATTTTAGAGCGCTGGAAATAGTCTGCATCATATCCTTCGATATTATAGACTTTTACCTTGTGTTTGATGAGTGACAGGAGAGAAATAGAAGCTGAAGCACTTCGTACATCGACCTGCCATTGCTGCGATCTTGATTCACCATTGACAGAGAGGTCGTTTGCATGGACTCTGAGCGGATAGGGGGTCCAGGCACTTTCCCAGTAGATTTTAAATTTATCCGGCTTGATCTTGTTCACCAGTGTCTGAGTATAGGCGATATTTAATGCGGCATTGAAAAGAACCAGATAGGCGACCTCCAGGAGAACCAGAGCAACAATGATTCGGATGATCCATCGTAGAATACTTGAACTTTTTTGTGCTGACATTTGTTATAACCTTATCTCTGATTTATAGCCAGGACAACCAGTGATCCTCTATTGCCAAGTGCCACAATAAAGAACAATGATTAGTTTGTCATATGGGGAAATAATAGCATAGGTGCTCTTTAACCTCCCCACCCATGCATCTTCTTGGAGATGATCACATCATATTCTGAAAAGATATCAAGGGTATTGGTGGCGACAAAGTTGTTTTCCTCGAGCAGTTGTGTCCAGAGATAGATCTGGGAACGATCCCCTTTGGGGACAAAGATGATGATATTCCCGGCATTTTTGATAACACCATAAGTTTTTTTGAGAAAGGAGAGCTTCTCCTTATCGGGTATCTCGCAAGTGACAAAGAGGTAATCATACATTTTTGCCTGGATGGCGTATCGGGGTTGAGCCAGATTGATCTGTTTGATCTTGATGTGATCAATATCGGCATATTTGAGGGCTGACTTTTGGAAAAAGATATCATTGGTGCAGTTGAGCTGGTACTCATAGTCATTCTCTTCACAAAGTTGACTGATCTTCTTGGTCAGGAGGTGGCTGCCGTCACTGAAGTGCATGATCCTGATAGAGGGGTAGAGGTTGATGATGCCAAGGAGTTGGTCGATTCGTTTTTCTTCAAGCTGCTTCATGGGTCTTCCTTTGATAAGCTTTTTCGGAGTGTATCAAAATCTTTGGGAAAAACAAAGAGGGAATGAAGTATAATCGATTTCTATGGCAAAAAATAATGTTACCAGGAGAGCAAGCATGAGTAAACTCAAAAAGATGGAAGTTGTTGTCCTGCAGCTTCCAAGCAAAAAACGTTATCAGGATAATCTGGACAGGCTCCTCTCTCTGATGAAAAAACATCAAAACAAAGATATTATCGTAGCACCGGAAGTTTATCTGACGGCTTATGACTATGAACATATAGAAACGGCTGCTAAATTTTCTGCCAAAGCACTCAATATCCTCAAAGAAAAAGTTGGAGATCAGATCGTTGTATTGACGCTTATATTGAAGGAGGGGGATTATTTTGTCAATCAGGCAGTGGTCATCCATAACCATAAAATAGTCCATAGGCAGGAAAAAGTAAAACTCTTTAAATTGGGCGATGAAGATCGCTACCTGATACCAGGCAAGAAAAAGAAGATCAGGCCCTTTGAGGTCGATGGTGTGAAATATGCTCTACTGATCTGTTTTGAGCTGCGTTTTAAGGAACTATGGAAACAGATCGAGGGAGTGGATGTGGTGCTGGTCCCTTCAAGATGGGGGCTGCCGCGTAAAAGTCATCTCGAGATCCTTCCGAGAGCACTTGCCGTGATGAATCAATGCTATGTCATTGTCTCAAACAGCAGCGATGAGGATATGGCAAGCTCTTCTGCAATTTTTTCACCAAACGGTGAAGTGATACAGGATGACCGTAAAACCTCTATCCAGGGTGTTGTGGATTTACGTGAAATAAAGAAAATGCGTCGCTATATAGTAATGGATTAGGAATGCAAATAGCATGTTATTTAATTCGCATTCCTTAGTGCAGGATAGGGTAGATCATGTCCGACCCGGAAGTTATTTTTTGAGCGGCGTCACATACATATTGATATAGCGTCCTTCCTGATGGGCATCTTTTTCCAGATTGCCTACATCTTCGAGCATTGGCCAAACTCTTTTGAGTACATCGACACCCCACTCAGGATTTGCCATTTCACGTCCTCGGAGGAAAACTCTCAATTTGACGTGTTTTCCTTTCTCAAGGAATTCTCTGGCATGTTTAACTTTGTAGTTGATATCATTTTCGGCAATTTTGCAAGAGAATTTGACCTCTTTGACCTCAATCTTCTTTTGATTCTTTTTGGCCTCTTTCTTCTTCTTCTCAACTTCATATTTATGTTTGCCGTAATCCATCACTTTTGCAACAGGAGGCTTGGCGTCCGGAGAGACCAGTACCAAATCGAGCCCTTTGTCCTCTGCGATTTGCAGAGCATCAGCCCTTGAAATAATTCCAAATTGCTCTCCATCATCACCAAGCACTCTCAGCTCTGTGGCTCTGATATTCTCATTCATGACTGTGTCGTCTTTTTTGGCTCTACCTCTGTTGTTGGTGTGTTGTCTGCTCAAATTTTTCCTTCTTTTAATTGTTGCATTAATTTTACCATAAAATCATCTTGGGTTAGATTATACTGTTCTTTTGCTCTTCTGTCACGGATCGCAACAGTTTTATTTGTTACCTCTTCATCCCCGAGTATCACGACATAGGGGACTCTCTGCTTCTCTGCCAGACGGATCCGTTTGTTCAGACTGTCGTTTTTATCATAGATTTCGCTGTCGATTCCCTCTTCGATCAGTAGATTCTTAAGCTCTTTGGCATAGGCTGCATGATCTTCTGCGATCGGTACGAAGATCACCTGGGTAGGTGCGATGAAGAAAGGAAACTCTCCGGCATAGTGTTCTGTCAGAATCGCAATAAACCGCTCAAACGAACCAAGGATGGCACGGTGTATCATCACCGGCTGTTTGCGGGTATTGTCCTCTGCGACATACTCAACATCGAAACGCTGAGGCAGGTTGAAGTCGACCTGTATGGTACCGCATTGCCATTTTCTACCCAGTGCATCGGTGATCTTGATATCGATCTTTGGACCATAGAAGGCACCGCCTCCTTCATCGATACTGAAGGGGAGATTGTTTTCAGTCAGTGCCTCTTTAAGACCTTCCGTAGCCAGCTCCCAAACGTCATCGTCACCAATGGCTTTTTCCGGCTTGGTAGAGACTTCCATGGTGTAATTAAAGTCAAATTTCTTCATGACCGCATCTACAAACTCCACAACCTCCATCACTTCCTCTTTGATCTGTTCCGGGGTGCAGAAGATATGGGCATCATCCTGGGTAAATTCCCGGACCCTTAAAAGGCCATGAAGTACACCGGATTTTTCATGTCGATGCACAACGCCATATTCAAAATATTTCACCGGAAGATCACGATAGCTCTTTCCTGTCTGCTTGAAGACTTGAATGTGGCCGATGCAATTCATCGGTTTGATCCCGTATTCCTGACCATCTATTTCAGTCAGATACATATTCTCGCCATAGCAGGCATAGTGCCCTGAAGTTCTCCACATGTCAGCCTTGAGGATCTCAGGTCCGCGCACCGGTTCATAGCCTCTGCGCCTGTGGGCCTTGAATAGAATATCCTCTATCTTGGAACGGAGTCTGGCTCCTTTGGGCATCCAGAACGGCAGTCCGGCTCCCGATGCTTCATCAAAAGTAAAAAGTTCCAGCTCGGTTCCCAGTTTACGGTGGTCACGCTTTTTTGCCTCTTCGATCATAGTCATGTGTGCCTTGAGAGATTCTTTGTCTGCAAAGGCATTTCCATAGATCCGTGTCAGCATCTCGGCATTTTCATCTCCGCCAAGATAAGCACCGGCGACACGTGTCAGTTTGAAGTTGTGGAGATATCTAAGAGCAGGGACATGTGGTCCGCGGCAAAGGTCTTCGAATTCACCCTGCTTATAAATTGAAACGGTTTTGTCAGGGATGCGGGTGAGGACTGCCTGTTTCAGGTCGTCATTCTCAAATTTTTTAACTGCATCTTCTTTGCTGATCGTATACTTTTCAATAGCATATTTCTTTTTGATCAGCTCTTTCATCTTCTTCTCGATCTTTTTGAGATCCTCTTCCCCTATCTTCTCGTCAACCCTGAAGTCATAGTAGAATCCTTCCTCAACGACTGGTCCGACGAAGAACTGTGCACTGGGATAGAGCTCTTTGATCGCCTGAGCCATGAGGTGGGCCGTAGAGTGCCGGATCACTTCGAGTGCCTTATCGCTGTTGTCAAAGGGGATAATCGTTTCGGGGGTGCCTTGCTGTGCCGCAGTCTGTATGTCAACGATATTTCCGTCATTATCAAGATAAGCTAATATTTCCTGTTCCAAATCAAATTCCTGTATGCTAAAGTGTTTTCTGTAGAGAAATAATTGCGATTATACCCAATGGGCACTTCTAAAATAATAATGGGCCGCCAAAAGGATTGTGTCAGAGCGGTACAATAGCAGGATGTCCTGAGAGAACATCCTCTTCTTTTTGTATATTTTGGAAAAAGACATATCGGTTCCCGCCTCTTTTTTTTGCCTCATACATCGCCTTATCTGCATAGCAATTCAGTTGGATCTCATCTGTCGTATCGTCAGGATAGAAACTGACTCCGATACTGGCGCTGAGTTCCAGATCGAGCCCCTCAATGGAGTATTCATGGGTGATGATATCTGTTAAGGAAGTGGCAAAATCCTCAAGTTTCCCTCCCGCGCCATGCTTGATCAATACAAACTCATCGCCTCCAAAACGGGCAACCATGTCCTGGTTGGAAACAAAAGCCCCGATCCTGCGGGCCACCTCTTTGAGTACCATGTCCCCGATGTGGTGACCATGGGTATCGTTGACATCTTTGAAGCCATCAAGGTCGATAAAAAAAAGTGAAAATGGCTCTCCTTTGAGTATATACTGCGTGATTCTTTTCTCGTATGTCTGCCTGTTGGGGAGTTCTGTCATTGCATCATATTTGGCCTGGTATTCCGTCAGAGCCAGAAGATCTTTCAATTCCTGGTTCTTTTCTGATAAACGATTCATAAGCCTCAGATAAAAAAGCGGCAAGAGAATCAAAGCAATTGCAAGGCCATAAATGACATTGATATTCTCACGCCAATAGGGGCTGATTAACAAGAGAGAAGAAAGCGAGAGCAAGGCAAGGAGTATACCGACCAGGAACATGTTTCTGCCATGACGCATACCGTTCCCCATGACCAACCATAGATAAAGTGGAGTATAGACCGCTCCATCAGCACCCAAAAAATAAAGCAGTGCAGTAATACTGATCAAGTCGATAGACGTGATAAAAACTTTTCGGCCAAATACCCATCTGTCCGGGTATCGCTTAATCATATAATAGTGGAACAATACCGGAATGAGATAGATCAGTGAAAGCAGATAGAGTTGCCCATAAGACAGATGGTCTGCTATAGGTTTGGTAAAAAAGTCTGAAAAAATATAGATTCCGAGATAAACGATTGCTATAAATACAAGACGGACACTGGACTGCCTTATCTCTTCGCTGTCACTATGGTCATCAGTCAAACTAACTGTTTTCAATCATCTTTCCTCCGGACACTTCAGTACGAGAAATATCAGTGTTCTTTTTTCTTATGCTATGATAATACAATAAAATAGATTTAAAAGGGCTCTTCAATGGATTCTCAAAGTATAGGAAAATTGCTAATAAGAATTATGGTAGGTGGCTTAATGCTGTTTCACGGTATTGACAAGCTTATTCATGGAATCAGTTTTATAGAGGGGATGCTAAAGGCTCAGGGGCTCCCACACTATCTGGCATTTGGGGTCTATATTGGTGAGATTCTTGCTCCGATTTTTGTACTGATCGGCTGGAGAAGCCGCTGGTGGGCAGGGATCATTGTCTTCAATATGGTTGCAGCGATCTATCTGTCGCATGCTAAATCTCTTTTTGCTCTTGGTGCACATGGTTCCTGGTCGATAGAGACACCGATGATGTTCCTTCTTGGGGCTTTGGCTATCAGTTTTCTGGGGTCAGGAAAGTATGCCGTTTCCGCAGATTGATGCACACAAAGTACACAGAAGCCGATTATACTTCCCGAAAAAAGGAATAGCATGAAAGCCATCTATCTTATTATTCTATTGATGCTGTCGGTATGCAATCATGCCAGTGATTTAAAGCCCTGGTCAAAGGCTCTGCAGAAGCTCACTCCGGCCGAGAGAGAAGTGATCATCAATAAAGGGACAGAGAAGCCTTTCTCCGGGAAATATGTGAACAGTGATGAGAAAGGCGTTTATCGCTGTAAAGTCTGTAATGCACCGCTTTACAACTCGGATGACAAGTTCGAGACCAATTGCGGCTGGCCGAGTTTTGATGATGCCATTCCCGGTGCGATCAAACGCAAGAAGGATACTGACGGCAGACGGACCGAGATTCTCTGTGCCCGATGCGGAGCGCATCTGGGACACGTTTTTGAAGGAGAGGGGTTGACGCCCAAAAATATACGACACTGTGTCAACTCTGTCTCTTTGACATTTGACAAAGGTGAGACGATCAAGGAATCCGAATACAAACGTGCTTATTTTGCCGGTGGTTGTTTCTGGGGTGTAGAGTACTATTTGGAAAAGCTGGATGGTGTTAAAGAGGTGACCTCAGGTTTTATGGGAGGCAAGGTGGAGTATCCGACTTATTATCAAGTGGTGAGAACCAAAACCGGTCATTTGGAAACGGTTGAGATAGTGTATGACCCACAAAAGACCTCTTATGAGAAGCTTGCCCGGACCTTCTTTGAAATTCATGATCCTACTCAACAGGATGGGCAGGGACCGGATATCGGGGAGCAGTACCGCTCTGCAATTTTTGTTGCCGATGATGAGGAGCGTGCAACGATAGAAAAGCTGATCACACTTTTAGGAAAGAAAGGGTACAAAATTGTGACCAAAATTCTCCCCAAATCGCCATTTTACAAGGCAGAGGAGTATCATCAGGATTACTATGACCGTCATGGTAAGAAACCCTATTGTCATGCTTATATGAAGCGGTTCTAAATAATACTCATAACCCGCAGCTTCCGCTCTCTATACTGAAGGAGTTTTCATATCCGCAGTTGGTGCATTCGAAGGTGACGATCTTGGGGCCGCAGCACCCGGCACTTCTCTGATCTGTGATTTCGATCGATTTCTGGTGACAAGAGGGACAATATCCACGCTTGATAGCGTCGAGTTGCTCCTTTTTTTCTTTAAGGTAGTAGATATATCCCAGCACAGAACCAGCAAGAATAATCAACATAAAAAGTAAAACATAGATTGTATCGATAGGGGCTCCTTTTTTGTTCCAGCTCTTACATATAAAGCTTAAGTTCTTTTTCCCGCTCTTTGAAGTCCGGCAAATATATCCCAACCAGCTCCCAGAAATCCCTCTGGTGATGCTTGTATTTGATATGTGCCAACTCATGAACAATAATGTATTGTATCACAGGCAGCGGCAGTTTCATCATGAGGTAGTTGAAAGATATCGCATTGCTGCTACTGCAGCTGCCCCAGCGTTTACTTGCTCTTCTAAAGGAGATTTTGGAGGGAAAAAGCTGCATACGTGCCGCATAATATTGGGTTATTTCAGGAAGACGAAGTTGGGCTTCCTGCTTATAAAAATATTCGATAAGTTTTTGGAAGCGTTCCGGCTCAAAATTTTTATAGTGCAGGATAAACCCGTCTGTCTGATCAAAGCGCAGCGAACTTCTCATCTTCTCGCTCTTTTCAAATTGCAGAGGATAGGGCTTTCCAAGGAAAAAAACTTCTTCTCCCTCCTTGAACCTGAGAGGCTTCCCCTTTTTGTCTTGGATCTTTTGCCTCGATTTGGTGATCCATGCCGCTTTTTTGATCAAAACTTTTTCGATTTCCCGCTGTGAAATTCTGGGAGATTTGATGATCAGGTCACCTTCGGGATCAAAGGTCAGATAGATATGTTTGAGTTTTGGATTGATGATATGGGTATAGTTGGGAAGAATCGCCACTACTGTACCTCACTTGACCACAGTTGGTTATTGCTTGCCAAGTCCAAACACCTTTAATTCTTCCGCCGTCAAGGATCTTTTGCTGCCCTCTTCATTGTATTTGTAGCCGTATTGAATTTTCCCCTTTTTCCAGAATGTTTCCATACTCATGAGACCACTGGGGAAGAACTCCCTGACTGCTCCGTCCGGTAAACCATTTCTATAATCCGCTTCGCTTTTGAGCAGCCCATTCTCGTCATAACTGCGGCTGCGCCCAGAAAGAACCCCATGACTATAGCTTGTTTCACGAATCAGCAGTGCATTTGGACTGTACTCCTGTATCAGTCCATGCAGTTTGCCATGGACATAATTTTTGGAATACTTGAGTGTCGCTCCATCAGGATAGAATTCATGCTCAACACCGTTTTTCTTTCCATTTTTATAAGTGATTGCAGATTTTATGGTGCCGTCAGGATAAAAGACCTTTTCAGTCTCTGCCAATGCGAAAGTCATAGACAGTGTGATTAGAATGGCTGTAATAAATTTCATTGATTTTCTCCTTGTTGGTTATATTTGAATATTATAATCAGTTAACCTAAGAAGTGCTTTGCGGAAGGGTTTTGAGTATTAACTTTGTGCTGCCTGAAAATAGATCTTCTCCAAAGCGTAGAGTTCATAACGCAGTGATTTGAAGAGTTCGGAGAGTGCAGTGTCGGTCAGTTTGAAACTCTCTTCCAGTACCCTGGCAGATTCCTGGGCACGTGAAAAGTTGGCGATGACAAGATCATTGAGTGTTTCCCTGTTCAGCTCACTGGCAATAGACTCTTTCTGAATATCATTTTCGATATCCCGATGGATCAGTCTTTGGGGATCATAAGCTTGTTGCAGTTGATGTCTGAGCGCTTTAAATCGAGGAGTAAGGGCGGCATCATCATGAATATACCGGTTGATATCTTCGATGACCCGAATGCCTTCCTTGAGTCTGTTGAGATTGGCATCGATGAGACGCTCAAGCCCGACAGAGGATTCTTTCTTAGTCATCTCCACCAAAGATACCGAGAAGCTGAAGAATTGCTGTAAACATGTTTAGGAAATCGAGATAAAGCGATACGGCTGCATCGACTTCAGACTCATAGGCACCATTGGCAATATTTTGTGTATCATAGATTGTAAAGAATCCAAAAAGAATCAGTATTCCTGCTGTGATGATGATATGCATCATAGGACTCTGGAGAAGGAAATAGTTTATAAGTGAAGCAACAATAACAACAATGAGCACAATAAAGAGCGCTTTGCCCCAGTGTGAGTAATCTGATTTGCTGTTGATTGCAAAGAGACTCAATGCACCGAAAAGCACAGAAGTCATGAGGAATGCATTTCCGATGACTGCTCCATTGCCTGCACCAATCAATGACGCAAGAAGAGGAACGAGTGAAACACCAGTCAAAAATGTAAAAAGAAAGAGCATTGACAGGTTGACTCCCGGTTTACCTCGTGAAAAACTCAGGCCAAAGAAGAGTATCAGAAGTTCCGCACCAAAAATGAACCATTTGTATTGCATAATTACCTCTGCATAAGGCATAGTGACATAAGCACCTGCCGCCGCCGCGATCATACTGGCAGCCAAAAGCTGATAAGTCTTTTTCATAAATGCAACATTGGAACCCACTTCTACTTGTGAATGAGTTTGTTGTTGTGTGTAGTCTCTGTCATATAGAGCCATATTAGGTATCCTTTAATTATGATATTTTGTGCAAGTATAGTTATTACAGATTAAAGTGAGGTTAAGAAATATTTTAGAATTATCAAATCAGAAAACATTGAGCACAGAGAGGATGTCTGAAATGAAGCAGTAAAAAAGAAAATGGAAAGGTGATACATTTTTGCATAGTTTATCATATATTAATGTAAGTAAAACAAAAAACCTAAACAAATTCCAACAAATTCACAACTTTCTCCCAAAATCCCTTGACAAATAAAGTTTTCGGTGCTATAATACGCGTCCACAAACACAGAGACCTAGCGTTTAGGGATCGTAAAATGGGTTTGTCTAACTGTAAAAAGTTAATGATCTTTGACAACCAAATATAAGTAAATATCAACGTCTATTTGAGATTTAATTTTTGCACCTTTTTAAAAAAGGTGATATGAATTAACTTAGATAGAAATATTTAAGTGATTCTGACAATGGATAAAACATCCAAACGTCTTTAGTCAAATTGATTCTTTCGCCGCAAGGCGGCAGCTTCAGTGAGATGAATTGGGCAGTGGCTTTGCCGCTGCCCAAGAAGACTTTTAATGGAGAGTTTGATCCTGGCTCAGAGTGAACGCTGGCGGCGTGCTTAACACATGCAAGTCGAACGAGAACGGTCCTAGCTTGCTAGGATGTCAGCTAAGTGGCGGACGGGTGAGTAATGTATAGTTAATCTGCCCCCTAGAGAGGGATAACAGTTAGAAATGACTGCTAATACCTCATACTCCTTCTCTCTTAATGAGAGTCGGGAAATGTCTTTTCGCTAGGGGATGAGACTATATGGTATCAGCTTGTTGGTGAGGTAATGGCTCACCAAGGCAATGACACCTAGCTGGTCTGAGAGGATGATCAGCCACACTGGAACTGAGACACGGTCCAGACTCCTACGGGAGGC
>JAYEND010000002.1:0-2832 GCA_034721895.1 Campylobacterota bacterium
GGGGGATGATGCCTGCTGAGGATGAACAGAGTGGGTTTGTGGTGAAAGATATCAAGGCAAGTTTTCTGGCTACTGCTGCACTGGGAGACCTGCTCGATGTCAAGACAACCGTCCTTAAACTCAGAAACAGTTCTACACTGCTTCAGCAAGAGGTCTATAGAGAGAATAGCAAACTCTTCACGATGGAGATTCTTCTGGTCTATGTAAAAGAGGGTAAGCCCGTCCGAATACCGGAAGCCTATAGAGAACTCTTTGGTCTCTACCAGTAGCTTTATCATGATCGGAAAAAAATCTTTGCTTCACTGTGCGGCCCTCTCTTCACTGCTCTTTTTGACGTCAGGATGTGTCGACACAAATTGCCCGCTTCCCGGGGATTTGAGTAATAGAGTCAAAACAATACATCTCAACTCTTACAAAGAGGCTGCGGATCTAAAACGAAACGGTAGGAGCATGGGGTCTCTATGTGCCAATCGTATTGCTTTTCACGAAGGGAATCAGCAGTGGAATTTTCTACTGGTCTGGAATCCTTCTCACCCCAAAGGACCGTTCTGGTATCTTCCGCATGATGATGAGGAGAGTGCTTTTGATGCTGCGATCTATGCCGCCAAACGCTATGGGGGCGGTTTCCTGGCTGTAGAGTCAAACGGTCAACGCCATGCATCAGGAAAAGATCCCAATCGAAACTTTAAAAGAGGTTCCCGCTACAGTCAAACTGTTTTCAGGATCATTGATACATACAAAAGCAGTACAATGCCCTACCTGGCCCTGCACAGCAACAAAGAGGGTCACTTGAAGTATGGAGGCAGCGGAACAGTGTCCATGCGCGATAGATCCAAAAATGTACACGCCTTCCCTGCCGGAAGCATCAAGATCGGCCAAAAAAAAGGACTGCACGATGAAGATAGCCTGATCTATCTTGCAGGTAAAACAATCAACAGGGAAAAAATAAAACAATTTAACTCTGCAGGACTGCATGTCAAATATGAAACTGTCACAGCAGCTTCCAACGACAACTCGATGTCAAACTATATCGTTCTGCAAAAAAACAGAGCTGACTATATCAATATCGAAGTCGAGCACGGAGATACCAAAACACAAAAAAAGATGATAGACAGGGTCATGAAAGTTTTGAAATAATATTATGGAATTGCCATTTCATATCTTCTGACCAAGGCTGAGTGCAGCCAGGCTAAGTACATTTCCGATAATGAATAGCTATAATTGTCAAACTTTTTATTGGTCTTATAGACTGAGAGGAATAATAGGGGGGGGGTGATCCATGTACAGGTTTGCGGAGTATCGTAAAACTATTATATTTTTATCTCTTGTCACTTTGGTAGCTTTGCCCCTGATGGCAGATAAAAAAAGTGAAAATCCTCAGCCAGGTAGTACCCAAAGCTCGATTCCGGATGCCCCTTCCTTTTCTGTTAAGAATAAGGGAGAAACACTTGAATGTTCTCCTGTCAGCCTTGTTAAAAAGAAAGACCTCAAAGATCTTGTGAAATATCGTTGTCGTAATAAAAATGCTGTTCTCCCGGATGCAGAAGAGGAAAATGATGATGAATTATATGGACAGAATGACACTGAACGATTGCGTCGCAGTATCGAAGACCGGACGGATGAAGGAGTGGTCTATACGGTTAGAATCCCTCAATCTGATGTCAACAACATCATATTGGCCAGATTTTCGGCCAAGCAGCAGCTGAACAATAGATTCTATGCAGGGTTCATCAACAAACTTTTGCCTGCAAAACTTTATGTCAGTTTTCGACCGCAATTGGCGAACAATGGTGAACAGGAAGGCATGAGCCTGCAAAACGGGGGGACAAGGGGAGGCTTCTTTTATTATAGGCAATTCAAAAATAATTTTCAGTTATCGCTTCATTATGAGGCGGCTATCGACCATAAGAGCGATGTTCCTTTTATCAATATTTCAAATGGGGGAGACTCAAGCCGTCGGTTGAGCTATTTTTCTCTTCAACATGACAAAGAAAGTATTTTGTTCGGAAAAAACTGGTCGGTGTATTATGATATTGCCGGTCTTACCGATAACTATATGGCTTTTGGTGGTCAGGCAGGCGGAGCCTTTAATGCCGGTACGCATGGTAATGCATCCGGTACAGGTCGGGCAGAACGAGTAGTACAGGTACGAACAAGCAGAAATAAATTTGATGTTGCAGTACAGGTTCAGACAAAGCATGATGCACCTGATGGCATCGGTACAGACTATAGCTACGGCGTGTCAGGAAGCCTCTTCTACAAAGAGTGGTCTGATGTCATGGTAGGTGCTTCATTTGCTTATGCAAAATTCGATGAGTTTACACCACAGATGCGCACCATCGGTATTGACGGAAATGATCTCTCCTCTATTCTTGGGATTGCTTACAAACATAAAAAATTCAGTGCCAATGCCATCCTTTCCTATACAGAAAACCATATGAATGATGATCAGGGTATCTATTTTGACAGTGTAGGTGCAGAACTTTATCTGCGCTACAATATTGGCGAAAGTTTCCGTCTGGCAGGTGGCGGTAACTGGCTTATCCCAAGCGACAATGACTATAAGGGAGACTATAACATCAAGAATACGATCCTCTCTTTGCAGTATACCTTTGGAGAGAAAACCTTTGATGATATCGTTTACCTGGAGGTCTCTATACCCAAAGGAGAGTTGGCAAACGGTGACAAGCTGAATACAAGTGTCGCTATCGGTTTGCGCTATCTTTTTAATCACTAAAGGAGTACATGATTGTTACATCTTCAACCTCCGTGTTCTAACGCTACCCTTCGATACTCTATCTGCCTATCCCTCCGATTGAAGATTTTTGCTGA
>JAYEND010000003.1:0-11954 GCA_034721895.1 Campylobacterota bacterium
TTAATGAATTAAATTCAATAAACTTGTTCTTGGAATCTCTTATTTTTTTATTGTGTTGAAGGAGTTATTTCAAAAATTTGGGGTCAGGAACTAAAAATTAGCGTACGATTTTTATGGCGGACCAAAGAGGTATAGAAACAAAAGAACAAAGTCTTTGAGAAAAAATCCCTTATAGATATATCCCCATCTCTACCTTGTGGCGCTCAAAATCAGGATCATCCACCGACTTCACATCGGTAATTGCTTGCACGTAATGTGAAGGAAAATCATATTCGCTAGTGCCTCTGAGGACGTGTTCTTTATACCAGTGGAAAGGTTGACGCTCAGGGTCGATATGGGTGGCGTAGTAGGTGGTGGCTTCCAGATGCTCTCCATCATCCGTCACGACCGTTATGATCTTCTCTTCGTAGCCCTTGCCCAGTCCTTCTATCTGATCAAGGATAGGCTTATGCGTTTCGCAGATTTTATAGAGCACTCCAATGATAGCGTGCTCCGTATCACCCGTGTGGACGGCATCGCATTTGGCTGAACCATCCTTACCGATCTTGTGAAACCTCAGCTCATGCTCTACCAGTAGCGCCACGACGATAAAATCGGCTGAGGGTACTCTCGCGCACAACCTCTTTTGCGACATGTTTGAACCGTATGCAAAATAGTACACTGTTTGCCTCCGAAGAACTAATACAAAATCAAAGGAAGACATACTCCAGAGTGTCTATAGGAGTATGTCTTCCTTTGAATTGGTATAAGCCATCAAATAAAATTGATCTTAATGGCAGTGTAGTATATTTTTGCTTAGAGAGGCAAAGAGAGACTAAAGGGGTGGTGATGCTAATGCCATCAGAACTCTCTGTGTACATTTTGAGTTGGAGTATGGGGAGATAAAAGATTATTGCTTCCACAAAAAGTCCCATTGTATGGACTGCGGGACTAAAGTCTCCGCTTCCGGGTGTTCCGGAATGATTCCTTGGATCAATGGCAGTGGTGGTGTCCATATGTTAAAGAGGATTTTATCCCACAGTAAGTATAATCACGATACTTTATTCGAATGGATTGCATATGAGGATTGCAGTAGTAGGAATTGGCGGAGTGGGCGGCTATATCGGAGCAAAGCTTTGCAGTCTGATCGGTACGCAAAAGAAAAAATATGAAATCGTTTTTATTGCTCGCGGCGAACATGCAGAAGCAGTAAAAACAAATGGTTTACGGGTGATCGAAGATGATAGCGAATACACCGTCACCCCTACTGCTGTCTGTACAGCAGAGGAGGCGGAAAGCAGCTTTGATCTGATATTGGTATGCGTCAAGAGTTATGCCATCAAAGAGGCTCTTCTGCCTCTTGAAAAAAATATTCGTACCGATACCGTGCTTATACCCTTTGCCAACGGTGTAAACAATGCCCGGATCATAGCAGATACGGTCAACGCCAAAGTCATCAATGGCTGTGTCTATATCCTCTCACATATAGAAGCACCGGGAGTGATCCGCAGGCAGGGTAGCGTGTTTGCCACTGTTTTTGGAGATCCTGAACTTATCGGTGAGAGCCTCTATGTAGAGTATATGTTCAAAGATGCCAGTATTCGGACGAAGTTTGCCGAAGATATAGACAGGGCCATGTGGAAAAAGTATCTGTTTATCAGTGCGTTTGCCTCTTTGACCTCTTTTTATGATATGAGTATCAAAGAAGTTTATGACCTGCACTATGAAGCAGCTTATGCGCTCCTGCGAGAGATCGCATCTGTAGCAAAAGCCAAAGGTATCGATATCGATATAGAGATAGACAAAGCCCTCAAAACAGCTTCATCGCTACCAAAGAGTGCATCTACATCGATGCATTTTGATTTTCAGCATCATCGCAAAACTGAGCTGGATGCACTGAGTAAATATGTAGTGGATGAGGCAAAGAGACTGCTTATAGATGTGCCATTGATGCAGGATATCTATACGGTATTGAGCTCCAGAGAGACCACCTAAGGGGTCTGATGTTGCACCACGGGCATTCCCTTCGGTCAATATACACTTTTGAACTTTGGAGTCTGGTGACAAATCCCAAATAATGCAAAGTAAAATATGCCGAGAGCAGAAGGCTATAAGCAGGAACATTCACAAGAATACGGGATAGAAGAGATAGGCATCTTTGGTTCATACGCCAAAGGTATGGAGAAAGAAGAGAGTGATGTAGATGTGTTTGTGAAACTCAAGCACTCCAACCTTTTTCTGCTCTCCAAGATCCGCATTGAGCTTGAGGAGCTTTTTGGCAAGCATACCGACATCGTGCAATTTCGCGACATAATGAACACCTATTTAAAAAAGCATATAGAACATGAGGCAATAAATGTCTGATAAAGAACTGGTCAGAGAAATACTTTCTCAAATAGATAATGCTCTTGAGACTATAGAGATGGAGAGAGAATAGGATTCAGAAAACGGTAGATAAGAGAGACAGAAGCACGAATACATCATCGAAACTTTAGGGTCAGTCACCACCTTAAACCCCCTGAAAAACTTTAAAATGGGCAAACTGCTTTAGAAAAGTAAAGGGAACCGTTTCCACCTTTTTCTTTTTCCGGTGCGGACATATACTGACGGTTAAGTTTGTCGGATAAATGATCCTTTATATTTTTGTTGCTATTATTTGCTATAAGTCTTTTTGTCAAATTCGCACAATAGGAGATCAAGTGAATTATAGGAAATATCTAATGATCGCTGCTATTGTGATAGCTTTGATATTTCCGGAATATGTGCTCACAGGACTTGGTATTGTATTGCTGATAATAGTCATTGTATTTTTTGTTATCGATTTTGCTTTCGATATCTATATTTTCATCGTGTTTCTTATTCGATGGTTCAGGGAAAAATAGTCAGCAGTGATACGTAGAGAGGAATGCGGCAATGAATCCTGTTCCCACTACCGCTATGACATCACCCTGTGTACTGAGATCTTTCAGAATAATTGTAAGATAATCCGTCAAGCCTGCATTTTTCAGTCCGTACACCACGATATAGAGTCCTATGCTGAACCAGACTACCTGCCAAGATCATTTTTTATTCAACACTTTTGATTTTGCAAGTGCCTTTTCGATCTCTCCCGTGTCAACATCCCCAGTGAGTTTCAACTCAACATTACCATCCTGCCCATCTACCTCAATATTGCTGATCTTCTCTCTGGTCTCATCACTCATACACTCACAATTGCCTGTCGAACAGTTCTCTACCATTGTGATGACCTGCTGTTTTGCAACCGCTCCCGTAAAGGCGATCTTCACACCTTTATTGGCCTTAAATACATTTTTTTTCATATTCTTCTCCGTTGCTTCTATTGCAGTAATAATTCTTCAAGTTTTTTGGCTGCCACTGTCGCTTTGTCCTCTAGAAACAGATCGGTTATTGTTGATGTATAGGCAGAAGGTTCAATGTTGATCTCTATCACGTTTGCCTGTTTTGCCAGATAGGGGACCTGTGATGCCGGCATGATCTCCCCGGTTGTGCCGATGATAATGTACAGATCGGCATTTTGGGTCAGCTCGATGGATGCTTCATAGGCTTTTTCCGGAATGGGTTCTTTGAAAAATACAAAATCCGGCTTCAATACACCGGAACATTTTGGGCATAGCGGAGGCAGTTGAGAGAGATCGATGCTTGTAAAATCATATGCTTCATGGCACTGCATGCATAGCAGCGTCTTTGCTGTTCCGTGAAACTCAATGACATTTCGGCTTCCGGCCTCCTGGTGAAGATTGTCGATATTTTGTGTGATCACACCTTTCAGGATGCTTTGATTCTCCAGCTCAGCCAAAAAGCGGTGCGCCCGGTTTGGTTTGGCATGACCACCCATATAGTTATAAAAGATCTCTTTTATATTTTGCCAGCTCTCTTTGGGATGGGCCAGAAAATAGTCGATATCAAGTATTTTCGGATCATATCTGCTCCAGAGTCCATCTCTTCCGCGAAAAGTGGGGATTCCGCTCTCTACAGAGATTCCGGCACCGGTAAAAGCTACAGCGGATCGGGCATGCTTGATGAGGCTGGCTGCTTCGCTATAAGCGGACATGGATACTCCTTTGTTTTGCAAGTGCTTGGTATAGATGTAATGATGAGTATATCTTTATTTTCCTTGATTGAATTTTTCGCTTCAATCAGATGAGTCCGACAGGCTCCTGGTTTTGGAAATGATCGTTTTGAATATTTGAGTATTTTGATCAACGAGTCAGTAGCTAGAGAGAAGGCATCACCATCTGCCAAAAATACTTTACGGGCAGCAGGATAGTCAGTCGCCAATGAATCGATATCCCTGTATCAAAGATTGGTGTATTTAGTTGGTACGGTAATAAGATGATCAGGTAATTTATGACCAGATGTCACAGGATAAACTTTAGTGCTTTGGAGGTTGTGGTAGAATTGGAGTCATGGAATGGCTGGCTTGGTACAGAGATGGGTTTTACGGGGTGGCTATATAGTAAGGGAAATAATCATGAGGGGCAAATTACAAAACATCATGTTTCGAGTATTTATTTTATATTCCCTTCTCTTGCTTTCAACCCTACAGGCAGAGACGATAAAAGAGATAGCAGAAAAAGCGCATCTCGCCAGTATCAATGCACTACTTATCTTTACATCTCAGGAAGGGCTCAGTTCAGGAGTTTATCACTTTACTGATGCAGGGGTTGATATGGAGGTGTATCATCTGCCCTTTACCTATCAGTTTGAATCCAAAGAGAGTGCAATAAACTACTTCGTGGTTGGAAATGTTGGGTATAGTAGGGTCTTTATCTCGCAGGAGATAGAGTTGCTCCCTCCTGACCGCCTTGATTATAACAATCACATCCGCACCTATACCGCCGGGCTGGGAGGAGGTGTCCGCTATAAGGCAACTGAAGAGATTCACTTCTCAGGCGGTATCGAACTCATCTACTCCCGTTCAGGAGCCAGTGTGAAAAACCCCGATGATGACATGGGTGATGCTATCGAAGATTTCTTCAGTCAGGAATACAATGACAATATCAGTTATAAGTTTTTTACTTTGGCTGAGTATCGCCCTGTCATCAATGATTTCAAACCCTATGCCACACTCAGCTACAAGCTTTATGAGACTAAATCAACATTTGATTTTGACGAACTGATGAGATTTGACACTGAGTCAAGCGTGACAACCTTGGCATTGGGCATCGAAACACCACAACTATTGCAGCACCATAGCAACTATTTGACACTCGAAAGCTATATCAATGGCAACTACTTGACTGGAGCAGTCGAGAAGGCAGTGCAATTTAATCTGTACAGTACGGTCAGCGCAGTGGTGTACTGGTATACACCAGACGATCCCTGGTGGGCAGAACGTTTCTTTTTTGAAGCGAGTGCCGTGCAGTCTGATGGCCTAAGTGGGCATAACCTCGGGGTTGGGTTTACTGTTGACTTTTGAGAGTGGCGACAGGCGGACCTGCTTTTACAGTAGCCCCATCGCAAGTTTTGCTTCATCACTCATGCTGTCTTGTCCCCATGGTGGGTCAAATACGATGTCTACATCTATGTTTTCCAAACCACTTTGTCTTGAGACAATACTTTTTACCAAATCTACGATCACATTGGAAAATGAACAGGTGGCAGAAGTCAGAGTCATGGTGATCTTGCACATTTTGAGCATGGAGACATCATTTGTCCAACATTTTACTTCGTAAATGAGTCCAAGGTCGTAAATGTTGACCGGGAGTTCCGGATCATAGATCAGTTTAAGATGTTCAACGATCTTTTCTTCCATTTCTGTATCTGAAGGTTGTTTGGCCAAAAAGGCTTTTCTTTCTGCTGCCATCTTTTCATCAATGCTCTGTTGCGTAGGCTTGTTAAATTTTTCATCATACGCTTTAAGTTCTTCTGCTGTTGTAGGAATATCGTTTATTTTCATATTATTTATATCCATTTCTTTCTCCTTCTTGGATGGGAGTCAGACACCAACGATACACTCTGCATATCATTGGTGTCAGACCCCTATGAATTTTTGCATTTTTGTGCGTAGGTATAAACCTTTTTTAAAAAGGCTTCCAGGCTTTGTTGACGTACAGGAGAGAGGAGTTCCACTACGCCCATCTCCTGCAGTTTTTCCGGATTGAAGTTGAGTATCTCATCGGGGGTACGGTTCCCGAAGATATCCAGCAAAAGGGTTAACATCCCTTTCGCCATCTCAGAGGTACCTTCACCACGCAAGACAAGTAACCCATCTTTGCATTCACCCATGAGCCATGCAGCAGAGGCACAGCCTTCGACAAAGGTATCATCGTTTTTTTCTTCATCACAGAGTGTGGTATGTTTCTTACCCAGATCGAAAATGTACTCTATCTTGTCATTTGCAGTAGGAAAAAGATCAAAATCTTCCTTATACTGCTCTACTGTTTCTTCCATCGTCATCATCTGTCCTTTTTGGCATAAAATGCCTTCTCAAAGCTTTCCTGTATCATCTCCTGATGACGGGCATCTTTCACTGTTTCTATGAGGGTATTGGCAAAAGCGATGATGAGCATTTTTTTGGCTTCCTGCCTGGAAATGCCCCGTGACTGCAAGTAAAAGAGTTGTTTTTCATCAAGCTGTCCCGTGGTTGCACCGTGACTTGCCTCCAACTCATCGATATAGATCTCAAGCTGTGGTTTGGCCACCATATAGGTTCCGACATTCAGCAGGATAGACTTTGAGTTCTGCTGTGCTTTGCTGTGTTTAGCCGTATGTTCCACCCGTATGAGAGCATCAAATATCCCTCTGGCATCACCTTCTAAAATGTTTTTGGCTTCCTGGACAGAACTGGAGTGCTCGCCCTGGTGTACGATCTGGGAGATGCTGCCTCTTTTGGCTTTTCCTGAAAGGTAGAGCAGGTGTCCTGCATCGATACATGCGTACTCTCCCAAATCTACTTTGAATAACTGTAGAGCCGATGTGTTACCAAAATCAAAG
This sequence comes from Campylobacterota bacterium, assembly GCA_034721895.1. GTDB lineage: Bacteria > Campylobacterota > Campylobacteria > Campylobacterales > Sulfurovaceae > SZUA-451. The sequence goes on from JAYEND010000003.1 coordinate 6,937, forward strand.
GTTTTCAATATGATATTGGCTTGCTTTTCGACCCTGATATAGTGAGAAGCTATCATGTGGTATGCATCATCATTTATGGTTTGGTTCCTGATGATGCGAAGTGTACTATCCCTTGCCACGGTAATGTCACAACCATAAAGTACCAGTGAACCTTTGGCATCTTCTGAATCAAAACTTTCATAAATAGTTGCATGCCTGTTGGCTTGATTTTTGATGACAATACGATAATGTATGAGCGTATCTCTTTGGGTATATCGGTGCAGGAGTTCTATTTCCCTATCCCCATCTATCTCTATAATGATGACATTCGGAGAGAGCAAATGCCCCAGGAAATAGAGCGGATCATAATGTTCACTAACTATTTCAGCATAAGTCCCATAATAAACCCTCAAATCTTTGGGCGCTGTAGTGACTACCCCATTGACTATTTCAAGTTTATCGGCTTCCTGTATCTCTCTGGGTACATAGGCCAGTGTTTTGTACTCTTTCTCCAAAAGGCTCTCAGCGTCAAAGTAGCGGTAGGCTTCGCTTTTTTTGGTCGGCAGTCCAAGGGAAGCGAATTTTTCCAGCAGGGGGTTTTGTTCCTTTACCTCAAAGCGTTTTGCCAATGCCTCTGAGCTTTGATGGCGCAGGGTATTGAGATCCAGACTGTCCGGTTTCATGACCCCGTTTCCTCTATGATTTCTATACTGTCATAACCATCTTTTTCCAGTATTTCAACCAATTCTACACCTGCCGTTTTAACGATCTTCCCCTCTTTGAGGACATGGATATAATCAGGCTCGATATAGTCCAATATACGACTATAATGCGTGATCACAAGAAAAGTGCGTTTGTCGTCTTTCATCCTGTTGATACCCTCTGAAACAGCTCTTAATGCATCGATATCCAGTCCTGAGTCTATCTCATCGAGTATGATAACCTCAGGTTCCAGGATGAGCATTTGCAAAATCTCATTTCTTTTCTTTTCTCCGCCGGAGAAACCTTCGTTGAGTGAACGGCTTATCATATCTGACTTCATGCCCAGTGCTTCGAGATGCTCTTTCATCGCTCGCAAAAATTGTGCAGCATTGAGCTCTTCTTTGCCTTCATGTTTGCGCTTGGCATTGAGCGCTGTTCGCAAAAAGTAGGCATTATTGACTCCGGGTATCTCTGCAGGGTGCTGAAAACTCAAAAAGATACCCTCCAGGGCTCTCTCTTCGGGTTCCATCTCTACGATACTCTTACCTTTATACAAGATGTTGCCCTGGGTAACCTCGATATCATAATGCCCCACTATGGCTTTTGAAAGTGTTGATTTCCCCGCACCGTTTGGCCCCATGATCGCATGGACTTTTCCCTCTTCGAGTGTGAGGTTCAGTCCTTTCAATATCTCTTTGTCTCCTATCTTCACATGAAGATCTTTTATATCCATTATCATCCTACGCTTCCTTCCAATGTTAATTCTAATAATGCTTTTGCTTCTACTGCGTACTCCATAGGGAGTTGGCTGAAGACCTGTTTGCAGAAACCATGTACGATCATGGAAACGGCATCCTCTTCGCTGATGCCTCTTTGCCTGAGGTAAAAAAGTTGTTCATCACTTATCTTGGAGGTGGTGGCTTCATGTTCCACCTGTCCAACCACATCTTTTGACTCCAAATAAGGAAAAGTATGTGCCCCGCATTGATCGCCAATAAGCAGTGAGTCACATTCACTATAGTTCCTCGCACCCACAGCATTGGCACCTATCTTGACCAGTCCTCTGTAAGTGTTCTGTCCCTTCATCGCAGAGATACCTTTGGAGATGATGGTAGAACTGGTATTTTTCCCCAGGTGTATCATCTTTGTACCTGTGTCTGCCTGTTGGGCGAGGGTAGTGACAGCTACAGAGTAGAATTCACCTACAGAGTTGTCACCTTTAAGTATACATGAAGGGTATTTCCATGTGATAGCAGAACCTGTCTCCACCTGTGTCCATGAGATCTTTGAGTTATCTCCTTTGCAGATACCTCTTTTGGTCACAAAATTGTAAATACCCCCTTTGCCTGTCTCGTCACCAGGGTACCAGTTCTGTATGGTAGAGTATTTGATCTCAGCACCTTTCATGGTGATGAGTTCTACCACTGCTGCGTGAAGTTGGTGCTCATCTCTTGTCGGAGCAGAACAGCCTTCATTGTAAGAGACATAAGATCCTTCCTCGGCTACGATGAGGGTTCGTTCGAACTGTCCCGTATTGAGCGCATTGATCCTGAAGTAAGTACTCAGCTCCATGGGACATCGTACGCCTTTGGGGATGTAAACGAATGTGCCATCAGTAAAGACAGCTGAGTTCAGTGCCGCAAAGTAGTTGTCTGCCATGGGTACGACTGAGAACATGTATTTTTTGATAAGTTCAGGATGGTCTTGTATAGCTTCAGAGATAGAACAAAAGATGACACCGTGTTTGTTCAGTTCCTCAGAGTAGGTGGTCTTCACCGATACAGAGTCAAAAACCGCATCGACGGCGATTCCCTGCAGTTGTTTTTGTTCTTCCAGCGGAATCCCCAGTTTTTTATAGGCTTCGAGTATCTTAGGATCGACTTCATTCAGACTCTCCGGGGCTGTTTTGGGTGCGGAAAAGTAGGAGATAGACTGATAATCTATAGGTTCACACTCCAAATGCGCCCAGTGCGGCTCTGTCATCTTTTTCCACTTGGCAAAGGCTTTGAGCCGTAACTCCAGCATCCACTCAGGCTCTTCCTTTTTGTTGGAAATGAAACGTATGGTACTTTCATCCAATCCGGGCGGAACAGTGTCTGTCTCGATATCGACTTCAAAACCAAGTTTGTAGTCTCCAGATACAACTTTGTCCAGTTCTTCAGTTGCCATGGTATTTTCCTTCTTTTAGAGGTATTTAGCTTTTCTTCCATATTATGTAGAGAGTGTGTGTAGTGCGTGTGCAGTAAAAGTATAGCTACAAAAATTTAAAAATTAAAAATTCAAGTAACAACCCGCTACTTTTCCATGCTTCTAAAAACTATAGAAATATACTTTATAATATTTTAAGTTTAAATTCGGGAGTATATTTGTAATAAGATAGTATTTATGCTATAATAAAAAATAAATATTAAAATAAGGTTAAATTATGAAAAAATTATTTTTATCGGTTTTTTTGATCGCTTCCTGTATGGTAACGCTGAATGCCGAAAACAACGATAGTGCAGAAGCAAAAAAGAGTACCGAAAACAACAATAGTGCAAAAGCAAGTAAAATTGAAAAGCAGGTTCAAGAGCAGATCGAAAGAGAGAAAAAGTATGCCAAAGAAAAAACATTCTATCAAGGTGAAGAGTATGATATAAAATCACATGAAGTTGATCCAGGTTCTCTCTCCAAGATCCCAACTATGGAACCGGATTATGACTTTGATATGTCTGAAGGGGTTTATTCGGATTAGTCTTCTTGAAAGACACGATTAATTAAGAAGAGCTATACGGTATACTCAGTCTCAAGCATTTTTATATCCTCTGCGGTGATCTCCTGCAATTCATCTTTGCTTGGATCTTTGATTTCGATGACCCGATTTGCCTGATGCTGGATGACACTTTCAATCATGTTTCTTATGATTCTGGCATTGGCAAAATTCTCTTTTTTATTTTCGTATATCAGTAAGATCAGTTTTTTCAACTCTCTCTTTGCATCATCCTCCAGCCTGTATCCATGCTTTTTGCTCATGAGTATGAAAATATCGAGCAACTCTTCGGGTGTATAGTCTTCGAAGTGTATAAATTTATTGAATCTGGATTTCAAGCCGGGATTGGAATTTAGAAAAGCTTCCATCTCTTTGGTGTAGCCGGCTACGATAACTACCAGGTCACCCCTTTGGTCTTCCATGGCTTTCAGCAGGACCTCTATCGCTTCGCTTCCGAAGTCAGATTGTGACCCTCCGGGTGTAAGAGAATATGCCTCATCAATAAACAATACACCGCCTTTGGCACTATCGATCACTTCACTGACCTTTATGGCAGTCTGGCCCACGAAGCCTGCGACCAGTCCGGAGCGATCCACTTCGATCAGGTCACCTTTGCTGATCACTCCGAGGTTTTTATAGATCTTTGAGAGTATTCTTGCGACAGTTGTTTTTCCGGTGCCCGGATTGCCGGAAAATACGAGGTGAAAACTCATCGGCAGCATGGGTAAGCCTTTTTCTTCTCTGAGTTTTCTGACCTTTATCAGGTTTATCAGTCCCGCGATCTCCGCCTTGATCTGTTTGAGCCCGATCAGCTCATTGAGCTCCGAAAGTATGGATTCCAAATCCTGTTCTGATTCGCTGGAAGCATCGATCGTACTTATGACCTCATGCACTGTATCAGATTTGTTGTCCAGAGACCTGATCGCATACTTGATCTCGAAAATAATATCGGTGAGCGCTTTGATCTCCGGTATATCAGAATGCCCGTCCACAGCGATAAAAATCAACCCTATCGACTCGATAGTATTGATCAAAGCCTCGGCCAGGTCCTTATCGATCAGATGGATCAGGGTAAAAAGATCCGGATCATGCAAATCAATTTTTACCGCATCGGTTCCTGATCGCTGCATTGCCTCTTTTGTCAGATTTTTCTGCAGCAGTATAGTGACAAATTCAAGTTCACGAAAATCGACCTCCCCGTTCAATCGGGACAGATAGATAAGCAGTTGAATGAGGTAGGACTCCAGTGTCTGTGCCAGTGTGCTTCCATTCATCGCCTTTTTGATGGCGGGTACGTCATTGTATTTATCCAGCAGATCTTTTGCTTCAGCAAATGTTTTACCTTGTTTCTTTATCAATTTTTTGAATGCTTCATCAAAATACATCTGTAGCTCCCTTTTACTTCTTCTTCTTTATTGGTATTATAGTCTAATTTTCTGTTTGCGAAAATAAAGATTTAAATATTACCCCACCAACTAAATACCCAAACTTTTGAAAGAATGAGAGGAGGTAATATGTGAGTGAAAAAAGCTGTAGGACTAACTGGTTAATTCAAAGATTTTTTTGCTTGCAGATTGCCTTCTCTCGT
>JAYEND010000004.1:0-11612 GCA_034721895.1 Campylobacterota bacterium
CATAGACTGGATCAAATCCGGCTTGTGCGATATAAGCCTTCGCAGCATCCGTAAGGCTGATCTGGATATCCCGCTCTGCGAGTTTTTTCTGAATATCTGCAAAGAGAATGTCAACAATGCTGGTGATCGCATCCAAGTCGAGTGCATTGAAGATCACGATGTCATCAAGACGATTGAGGAACTCCGGCTTGAAATAGTTTTTTAACTCGTCGGTAACCGCCTTTCTTCTCTCTTCCGGATCCTGAATCTCCATGATCTTGTCACTGGCTATATTGGATGTCATGATGATGATAGTGTTCTTAAAATCCACTGTGACCCCTTTATTGTCCGTCAAACGACCATCATCAAGAACCTGCAAAAGAGTATTGAAGACATCCGGATGTGCCTTTTCGATCTCGTCGAAGAGTACTACGGAATACGGCTTTCTCCTCACTGCCTCTGTCAACTGGCCGCCCTCCTCGTACCCGACATATCCAGGAGGTGCACCCACAAGTCTGCTGGCTGCATGTTTCTCCATATATTCACTCATATCGATACGTATCATCGACTTATCGGAATCGAAGAGGAATTTTGCCAATGTTTTGCCCACCTGTGTCTTGCCGACGCCGGTAGGTCCGAGGAACAGGAAACTTCCGATCGGACGATTGACATCGCTCAATCCCGCCTTGTTGCGCTTGATCGCACGGGCAACGGCCTTGAGCGCGTCTTCCTGTCCAACGACCTCTTCTTTGAGCACATCTTCTATGTGCAGGATCTTGTCCTTTTCACTCTGCATCATCTTGGTAACCGGAATCCCTGTCCAACGACTGACAATACTGGCGATCATCTCTTCATCTACAGAGTTTTTGAGGAGTGTCCCCTCTTCGACCATGCCATCCCACTTCTCTTTGAGATTTTGAAGTTTTTCCTCTTCTGCCGGGATTTGACCATATTCGATCTCTGCAGCTTTGTTAAACTCCCCTTCTCTTTTTGCAGATTCAGCCTGGATCTTCAGGGATTCGATGGTACTTTTTACTTCTGAGACCTGATTGAAAACCTCTTTTTCATTTTCAAAGCGACTTTGAAGCGTATTGCGCTCCTCTTGCATATCTGCCAACTCTTTCTCGATCTCGGTCAGTCTCTTGGTATTTTTGTCACTCTCTTCCATCAGAAGTGCCTCTTTCTCGACTTGGAGTGTAGATATTTCCCGCTTGATCCTGGCCAGATCTGTCGGTTCACTCTCTATCTGCATCTTCAGCTCGGCAGCCGCTTCATCGATCAAGTCAATCGCCTTATCCGGCAAAAACCTGTCTGTGATATAACGGTCACTGTATTTGGCCGCCGCAACAAGCGCAGAGTCCATAATGATCACATTATGGTGTGCTTCAAGACGGTCTTTGATCCCTCTGAGGATTTGAAGGGCTTCATTGATGCTTGGCTCACCTACTAACACCGGCTGAAAACGTCTCTGCAGTGCAGCATCCTTCTCAAAATACTTTCTATACTCTTTCAGAGTCGTTGCACCGATGGCATGCAGTTCACCGCGTGCCAGGGCAGGCTTGAGGATATTGGCTGCATCCATACTTCCCTCACTCGCTCCCGCACCGACAATAGTATGGATCTCATCGATGAAGAGGATGACATTGGCAGATTCTTTGACTTCATCGATAACCGCTTTAAGTCGGTCTTCAAATTCTCCTCTATATTTGGCACCGGCGATCAGTCTACTCATATCCAGAGAGATCACGCGCATGTTTTGAAGGCTTAGCGGCACCTCTTTATTGACGATACGCTGTGCCAAGCCTTCCACAATGGCTGTTTTACCGGTACCCGGTTCACCGATCAGGATCGGGTTATTCTTGGTCTTACGAATGAGGATCTGCATCATGCGCTGCACCTCTTCATCCCTGCCGATCACCGGATCAAGTTCTCCATCCAGTGCTTTTTGGTTGAGATCGATACCATACTGATCTAAAGCCTCAAGTGTCTCATCCCCGCTTTGGGATTCGATCTGTTTTCCGCCCCGGATCGACTCCAATGTCTTTTTGAATTCACTGATATCAACGTATTTTCCGATCACATCTTTGATGAAACTCTCACCGCTGTTGGCTATCAGCCAACTGTCGACAGCGAGGTACTGATCCCCATTCGCAGTCATCACACCCTCTGCATTTTGTAAAGAACGCACAAGATTTTGTGAAAGTTTGATCGTCTCTTTGGTAACAGACGAAACAGTTGGCAGTTTCTGAGAGGCACTTTTGGCCTCCAATTCGATCGCCGCCTTATCAGCATTCATTTTATTCAATGCCTGATTCAGGATCGATCCGCTGTTTGTCAGCAGTGCCCAGATCAGATGGATCGGTTCTACTTCCTGGTTTTTATTATGCAGTGCCAACGATAAGCCTGATTCAACAGTGGCAGTCATTTGATTGGTTAATTTCTCCAGAATACTCATACTTATTCCTTTATATTTTCTGATTTTTTATATATTATACAACTTTAGTCACTTAATGTCAAGTTTATTGATAAAAATAATGCATAGTTTATTAATTGTCCTATTAGAGCTACTCTTAAGTACTTTTTAAATAAAATATAGCTTTAAATTACATTAAGAGAACTTTGGATAATTGGAGGTTCTCTTTACATAAATGGATTACTGACTATGATTAAAAAAAGTAAAAAAATTATTGCTCTGGGGTTAATATCTACTGTTGCGGCTGTCTTGATAGTCGGGACAAGTGCTCAGGCAAAAAATGAAGTGCAGGAAGAGTCCCAGAAGAGCAAGCTGGAAGCCTATATCAAATTTACCAAAATACTCAATCTTATCGATCAGCAGTATGTTGATGAACTCAATACCACCGATCTCGTGGACAAGGCATTAAAAGGACTGCTTACCAATCTCGATGCGCACTCCTCGTTCATGGACAAGAAGAGTTTTACAGAACTCAATGTTCAAACCAGCGGTGAATTTGGCGGGCTGGGGATCAGTGTCGGGATGAAAGACGGTATTTTGACTGTCATCGCTCCACTGGATGGTACACCTGCAGACAAAGCAGGCGTTAAAGCCGGGGATATCATCCTTAAAGTCGACGACAAAGCAACTCTTGGCATGACGATAGATGAAGCTGTCGGACATATGAGAGGTAAACCCAAAACCGATATACTTTTGACAATAGTCAGAAAAAATGAACCCAAACCGCTGCAGATCAAAATCACCAGAGATATTATCAAGATCCAGTCTGTTTATGCGAAAAAGGTCGGTGACGACATCCTCTATCTGCATGTCAGTTCCTTTGACCAGAAAGTAGTGAAAGATGTCAAGGATGCCATGAAAAAAGATTCAAACCGAACCGGCATCATTCTTGATTTGAGAAATAACCCGGGTGGATTGCTCGATCAGGCAGTAGGTCTTGTCGACATCTTTGTTGACAAAGGCATGATCGTCAGCCAGAAAGGCCGGGACAAAAATGAGAATATAGAGTTTAAAGCACACAAAAAAAATACCAATACAAAAACCCCAATGGTTGTACTCGTCAACCCCGGATCTGCCAGTGCCAGCGAAATTGTTAGCGGTGCGCTCCAGGACAATGGACGTGCTATTGTTTTAGGAGAGAAGACGTTCGGAAAAGGAAGTGTCCAGGTTGTGATGCCTGTAGGTGATGGAGAAGCGCTTCGTTTGACCGTCGCACGTTATTATCTTCCAAGCGGCAGAACGATCCAGGCCGTAGGTGTCACGCCGGATATCATTGTCCATCCCGGCAAAATATCACGTGACAACAATCATTCCATTATGTTTAAAGAGAGTGAACTCAAAAAGCACCTTGAGGGAGAACTCGAGAAGATCAACGGTAACGACAAAAAGAAGAAAAAGAAGAAAGTAAAGGATAAAGAAGACAAAGATGATAATGAGGGCAAAGAGAATAAAAAGGATGAAACCATTATTACCGAGGAACAGATCTACAATGATGCCCAGCTCAAAAGTGCTATCGATATTCTCAAAGCACTGATGATCACAGCCCAAATAAAGCAGGAGAAAAAATAGATGAAAAAAGAGCAACTGGTATACGAGGGGAAAGCCAAGAAGATCTGGTCGACAGAAGACCCTGATCTCTATATTTCCGAATTTAAAGATGATCTGACTGCCTTCAACGGAGGAAAGAAATCAAGCGAAGAAGGGAAAGGTGCCCTGAATAACAAAATTTCGACTGAACTCTTCAAATATCTGGATGATAAAGGGATCCCCACCCACTTTGTCAAAATGCTCGATGACAATCATATGCTGCACAAAAAAGCCGATGTTATCCTGATCGAAGTGATCGTGCGTAATATCGCAACGGGAAGTCTCAGCAGAAATCTCGCTATTGAAGATGGCAAAGTTCTCCCTTTTGCCCTGGTAGAATTCGACTACAAAAATGATGAACTGGGTGACCCCAAGCTCAACGACCAGCACTGTCTGATTTTGGAACTGGTCAAAGATGAGTCTGAGCTCGACTATATCCGTTATATGGCACGCAAGATCAATGCTCTGCTCAAAGCATTCTATGCCGAGAGAAATCTTTTGCTGGTCGATTTCAAACTGGAGTTTGGACGCGACAGTAACGGCAATATTATCCTGATCGATGAACTCAGCCCTGACAACTTCAGACTCTGGGACAGCGAAAGCGGCGAAAAGATGGATAAAGACCGATTCAGGGAAGGCCTTGGCGGACTCAAAGTCGCCTACGAAGAAGTACTTAATAGAATACTGGGAGAAAAGTAAATGAAAGCGATCGTTAATGTATATCTCAAAGAGGGTGTCCTCGATCCTCAAGGCAAAGCAGCACACCATGCACTCGAGTCTATGAACTTCAAAGGGGTCAAAGATGTTCGCATCGGCAAGCAGATCATCATCCAGCTCGATACTGAGAATAGATCGGAAGCTGAGAAAGAGGTCAAAGAGATGTGCGAAACACTCCTCGCCAATACCGTTATTGAAGATTATGCTATTGAGATAGACTGATGCAGGATTCTTCAATAAATGCTTCTCCAATGAAAATTGCGGTCTTACGATTTCCCGGTACCAACTGTGAGTTTGATACGCAGTATGCATTTGAAAAACTCGGGCATACAACAGAGCTGGTCTGGCACAAAGCAGAATCATTGCCTGATGATACAGATCTGGTCGTTGTCCCTGGAGGATTCAGCTATGGCGACTACCTGCGTTCCGGTTCGATAGCACGGTTTTCCCCTGTCATGAAAGCAGTCGTTGACTATGCCGATAAAGGCGGAAAAGTTTTGGGTATCTGTAATGGGTTTCAAATTCTGACGGAGGCGGGACTGCTTCCCGGTGCACTGAAGAGAAATAACAATCTTCATTTTATTTCAAAGCTCCAGCATCTCAAAGTAGTGAACAACAATAACGCTTTCCTTGGCTACTGTGACAAAGAGGAAGTTCTGACTATACCGATTGCCCATGCAGACGGGAACTACTATATTGATGATGGAGGATTGGCCAAGCTCGAAGAGAACGGACAAGTACTTTTGCGCTACTGTGATGAAGCGGGAAACCGTATGGTCGTCAACGGATCAGTCACATCCATCGCCGGTATTTGCAATGAAAAGAAAAATGTTTTTGGGCTGATGCCTCATCCCGAAAGAGCGATGGAGGCGATTCTCGGTTCTGAGGATGGTATCAGGATGCTGCAAGGATTTGAGCAGTAATGCAACTGCTTAAGACTCTTTTTCTGACTCTGGCCATGATGATATGGATATCTCCCCTGCTTCAGGCAGGAACAGAATACAAGTACAGCTATATCCCCAAAAAAGCTTATGAAAACCAGATCTTTCCTATCACTGTACTGGAGATAGGATCAAGCCCGGATAGCAAGCCTCAATTTTCTTTTGATCAGCAAAGCACTATCAAACCACTCTTTCAAAATCCCCTGGTTGTTAAAAACGGCAATGACAGCTTCTACACTTTCTACTTCAAAGCTCACAGCAAAGTGTTTAATCTTCCGAGACTGACGATCGTGGACAACAACAGGTCGATCGATTTTGAAGCTGGTAAAATTCCTGTCATCAAACTCAAACCCAGGGAGGACTTCTGCGGTGTACTTGCAGCAGACATGAAGATCAAAACTTCCCAGGCATCCACCTATGACGGCAAAAATAATTTGGTGAATTTCTCTATCGAAGCCTTCGAGGCAAATGTGGAAAATATGCATCTCAAAAGTGTGATCGAGGATGGCATTGAGAATATTGATCGTAAAGATGCCATGGTGACAGCAGAGTATTATGCTGTTTTGCCGGAGTCTCTAAAGAATCTGAAATTTACTTATTTCAATACGATCAAGCAGCAGTATATCTATTTACAGACTCCGATTGAGATCAAGGACGCATCAGTCGCGACACAATCTGAACTCAATCCCAAAGATGACAGCTTTGACAAATTGAAAAAATCCACTTTTATCGGCTTGAGTATCTTTTTCTTTTTGCTTTTTTTATGGAGAAGAGATTTCTTCTATCTGATTCTGGCCGTTGTCTCGATAACCACACTCCTCACGTTCTATACACCAAAAAAGCAGGTTTGTGTCAAGCAGGGAGCGGCACTCTATATTCTGCCGACACACACCAGTCGCATCAGCACAAAGGTAAATGAGGAGTTTAAAACGCCGTTGCTTGGCGAGAGAACAGATTATTACAAGATAGAGTACGAAAATGGAGTGATAGGATGGATCAAACATGAAGATCTTTGCGAAGATTAGATTTTACTGGGGTGCTTTTATCCTCTCATTTATTATTCTTGCACTGATGATTCCTTTGATCACGATCTTCCCGAAAAAAAAGGGACCCATCATGCACTATCTCAACCGTATCATCATTTTTCTCATGGGCGGCAGACTGGAACAGGTCGGCACTGCTGATCCCAATGCAGATCTTATTGTTATGAATCATCAGGGTGTTGTCGATATTGTCGGCATGGAAGCACTTCAAAAGGGACATTACCGATGGGTGGCCAAAAAAGAGCTTTTTGATATGCCGTGGTTTGGACATCTCCTAAAAAGAGGAGATATGATCTCAATCGAGAGAGAAAACAAAGCTGGTCTGCTTAAGATGATCAGAGATGTCAAAGAGTCTATCGAAGTTAAGCATCGTGCAGTAGCGATCTTCCCGGAAGGTACCCGTTCCAAAGGCCAGAAACTCCTCTCTTTTAAATCAGGGGCAAAATTTATCGCCTCCAAGCTCGGCTTGAGCGTTCAGCCTATCGTCGTTACGGGAAGCAAACATCTATTCAACGAACACGATAAAACCGCTCATAATTCAACAGTAAGATACACTTATCTTCCGACCATTGATGTCAAAGAGGCATCTGATGAGTGGTATGCTGAGATGAGAGAATCTATGCAAAAGGTTATAGACGATGAGCTGGCTCACCATCATCGCAGTCGCTAGCGGCGGTGCATTCGGTGCACTGCTTCGTATGATGATCAACGGATTTGTCAACCGTCATGTGGAGCACACCCTCCCCTTCGGTACCCTGACTGCCAACCTGCTTGGAAGTCTGGTGATCGGTATCCTCTTTGCCTGGTTTCATATCAACACAAGCCTTTCTCCGCATATGAAATCTTTTCTTGTTACAGGTTTGCTGGGCGCTATGACAACCTACTCCACTTTTGCTATAGAAAGCTTCTTTCTTCTGGAATCAGGTCATTACGGTCATGCTTTTGCCAATATGGCACTCAACCTCTTTGGAACCATTCTGATGGCCGGTATAGGTTATCTGGGTGTTCTGCAACTTGCCAGATAAAGGAAATAAATGTTCACACTCAGAGAAGAACTGGAAAAACATATCAGAAAACTGATCATGCCACTTAAAGCGGAAGAGGATCTCATAGAGGTTCTGAGAAAACGTTTGACCAAAAAAGAGTATAAACTTCTCAAGGCGATGGCATTGGAAACACCTGAGGCTGAAACCTTTATCACTCTGAATCTTGATGCGGAAAGCTATGATAAGATGAAAAAGAAATTGATTTGATTATTTACTTGTATGCGACGGTATCTCCGGTCAACACTTCTTGAGTTGCCCGTTCGACGGCGCTATCCATATCAACGTCTACTTCCGGTACCGGTAGCGGTGGAACTTTGGAATTGCTGCTCGCTACCGGGTTAACGACTTTTTTCTCTTCTACTTTTTTTTCAACCGGCTGTACTACAACCTGCTTACTGCTGCATCCCGCCAGCATCAGAAGTGCTGATATTCCCAAGACGATGTGTTTCATTATACTACTCCGCAAAATTTTTATGTATATTATCCCAAGTTAGCTAATGAAAGCCTGTATCATCCCGCTTCTTCTTTGATATAATAAAATAAAATATCAGGAGAAGACGATGAGACAATATGAAACCTACAAGTGCAACAAATGCGGTAATGAGGTAGAAGTCAGTAAAGTGGGCGGAGGAACACTGGTTTGCTGTGGCGAAGAGATGGCATGCATCACAGAAGACCTGACCATGGTCAACCTCATGAAAGCTGTCGCCGGTGAATCGATGGCAAGAAACAAGTATGAATACTATGCAAAGATCGCACAAAAAGAGGGGTACCGTGATATCGCTGCCCATTTTCAGCGTGCTGCCGACAATGAAAAGACCCATGCCAAGCTTGAGTTGAAACTCCATAATATGATGAAAAATGGGGCAGAGTTCGGTGATACCATTGCCAATCTCAATGATGCTATTGCCGGTGAAAGTTATGAAAATCTCACCATGTACCCTGACTTTGCCAAAGTTGCAGAAGAGGAAGGCAATAAAGAAGCATCCAGACTCTTCAAAGGTATAGGGAAGATCGAAGTGGAGCATGAGAAAATGTATCGTGAACTGCTGGAGAGGCTTGAATCAGGTCATGAGTATGAGAGTGATAATGATGAAGAAGAGTGGATCTGCGAAGTCTGCGGACACATCCATAGAGGTAAAAAACCGCCTAAAGTCTGCCCTGTCTGCAAACACCCTCAGGAGTATCAGTCAAGATTACTTGAAAAAAAGTAATTTACGTTGAGTATTAATAGTTGAAGAAAGGGTCAAACCATGCGAGCAGGCATCAAACATATTATTGTTTTGTGGCTTATGCTGATCTTCAGTGCTTCTGCTGCTGAGACATCATGGGCTGGAAAATGGCATGTCTTTTGGAAACATGGTGCTATGGTGTTGACGTTGGAGCATCATGGCAATGATGTTAACGGGAGTTATGAACCTACACATGGGAGACTCAAGGGACACATTGAAGACAATAAGCTCCATGCAGTTACAATAAATGAAAATGGCCGATCCAATTTAACCCTCACAATGGGCCAGACCGGCAGTTCATTTTTTGGTAATGCCAAAACTGGTGACTGGATTACTGGTATAAAAGTGGATGCAGACAGTGAGTATAATACACTATTGATAGATGATTCCTCACCCATGCACACTTTTTACTCTTTTCTAAAATTTGGAAACAGTGTGAGAACCGGCCATTATGAAGCACTTGAAAAAGCACTTTATCTCTTGTATATGGATGAAAATCAGCAAAAATATTATTATGGAAAAAGATTAGCACTCACTACCACATTCTTTCAGATATTAGATGCCTGCACAGTTGAAAAGTACGCTTTCAATCGAAATCTACAAGGTGACTATGATAGTATCATCCTTCATCAGGCTGGAACTGTCAACACAGTTGAAGTTGAATTTATCAAAGTGGATAATGCAGAGGGATGGAAGATAAGTGTTCCCAGCATAAAGAAAATGGAAGAAACATTAAGAACTCTTATGAACGCACGGGGTCGCCATGAAATTGATCCAAACGCAAATCTCCAGCTCACGAATCCACGCGATACGATGCGTACATTCATTGAACAATATAAGCGCTGGGATAAGAATGGAAAAGCATATGTTATTTCAACTATGAATCTCTCTTCAGTCGATCCGGCTATTTGGGAGTGGCAGGCACCGCTGCTCTCTTATTATCTTATGGGGGTTCTTGACCGTATCAGCGAAATCGTTTATCAGGAGATACCCAATGATCCCAAAAGCAAAAAGCCTTATGTTCATTTTCATCATCCTGTAGGGAATATTGTCATTGCACCTTATGAGGTAGAGGGAAAGACACGGTGGCAATTCACCCCCGAAACAATTGGAACGATAGAGGTGCTCTTCGAAGAGATGGAAGATGTTCCTCTCAAAGTACCGGCCAGAATGATCAGTGAGAATGAGCTCTATTTCAGCCTCAAAAACCTTGCCCAGTCGATCTCCCCCCTTCTATTAAAGAAGTTCTACGACACTGCCTTGTGGCAGATTATTCTGCTGGGATTGGTCGTCTTTTTGGCGGGGTGGGTCAGCTATTTTGCCAAATGGGTCACACTCCATATAGTCAAAAGATTCTATCTGACAAAACGATGGACGGACGAGATGATCACCTTGCGATTTCTGCGCCCTGTTCAGATCCTGGCTTTCGGACTCGTGCTCCTCTATGGTGCGCATCAGCTTGGCTTGTCTGATTTTCTCTTTTCCATCATCAAAACTTTTTCCCATCTGATGATCATGATAGGTGTCGCATGGCTGGCTTTTAACCTGATCGATATCGTCATCTCTATCTTCAAGATACGGGCCAAGCGGCATGCATCCGAAGTCGATGACATCCTACTTTCGCTCGTCAGCAGTATTTTGCGTATCGGAGTAGTGCTTTCAGCTACCTTTGCAGTGGCGGAGATATTAGGCATACCTTACAAGACAGTGGTCGCCGGTTTGGGTATTGGTGGTTTGGCATTTGCCATCGCAGCCAAAGATACCATTGCCAACTTCTTTGGCTCAGCGATCATCATCGCGGACAGGCCTTTCAAGACAGGCGACATGGTCAAGATCGGTTCAGATATGGGAAGGATCGTCAATGTTGGTATTCGATCAACGACAATTCGTACTATGCAAGACACTGTCCTTACTGTTCCCAACAATTTGATCACCCGTGAGATGATCGATAACTACTCCAGACGCGAAGCGATGCGTTTTGATACGGAGTTCTTTTTCGATCTGGACACATCCAAAGAGACGCTTGACAGTTTGGATGTGTCCATTGCGGAGTATCTTGCCAAAAGTGAGCGTATCGATCATGACAAAGTCATCCTCACCGGAGCCAACGACTATACCAAGCGCGGCATCAGCTATGGCCTGACATTCTTTGCCAAAGCGACGACACTCGAAGAGTACAGTGAGTGCAGACATATTTTGATCACAGAAATCGCACAGATCGTCAAGGATCATCAGATCGAACTGGTCTCGATCAATCATGAATATATCGAGGAGAAGTAAGTAATACTTTCATAGATACTGAAGCATACCCCCACTTGGAGGACTCAAGCTCGCTCCCATACTGTGTGTGGGAATGCATACCGACGGTTATTACTGCACCGAGAAATTCTGCAATGCTTTCGCCTTTTTCTTATACACTTTACTTTTCTGAACATTACCGCCCTTTTCATAATAGTAAGCAAGTCCGGATACTATCTGCAGATCTCCAGTATGTTTTTTGTATACCTCTTCGAGGATTTTGATCGCCTCGGCAGGGTTCTCTTCTCCGATGGAGACGGCATAGACATAGCTGATCCGTGCATCATTTTTGTCGA
>JAYEND010000005.1:0-30121 GCA_034721895.1 Campylobacterota bacterium
AGGACTGTATACACCAATATCTTCACCATAATTATAGCCATAACTCACGCCAATGCTTTGCATGTTAACGGCATTTGCGGCCAATATATCATTTTTAGAATCACCAACCATTACACATTGTTCCACGGTGACGCCCAGTTTTTCACAAACATGCAGTATTGGCATAGGATCAGGTTTCTTCTGTGCCAGGCTATCACCGCCCAAATAGATTTCAAACAATCCCTCCAGGCTTAAACCTTTTAAAATAGGCTCAATAAAGTCAAAAGGTTTATTGGTCACAATAGCTAAACGATAACCAGCTTCCTTTAGAGTGTTGAGTGCAGTAGAAACATTAGGATATGCAACAGTAGTTACAGCCAGGTTTTGTGCATAAAAGGTTAAGAAAATATCTAATGCTTTTTCAAACAGTACAGGGTCAAGATTTTCATCTATCTGACTTTGTCCTGATAGAGCACGTTTTACCAGCACCTGTGCACCATTCCCAACCCAGGTGCGTATAACATCTTCACCAAAGGTTGTACGGTTCAGTGTCTCCAGCATATGATTAACTGCCAATGCCAAATCTGGTGCACTGTCGATAAGAGTGCCATCCAAGTCAAATAAAACAACCTTTTTATTACTGAATTTCAAATTTAAAACCTTGCTATAATTTTTCTCTTTCCACCTCTCCGAGGCTGTGCAAGAACTTCTATTTTTGCTTTCGGGGCTTGGACTTCAGTCCAAGAGTCCCATGAAATGGGACATTGTTAATGCGACTGAAGTCGCATCCCCTAAAAATATGTAGTTCTTGCACACTCTCGGAGAGGTGGAACGCATAGGCAATTCTAACATAATCCTCATCATAAAAATCTACCAAAACCTATCAATCCCAATTAACTCTTCTACTTCATTATAGTCTCTAGCGCTAGAATACCTTGTGTTGGTTCATATACTTTATATCTACTTCTACCCATGGAGCATTGTAACTATTTTGGGCTTTTTTGTATTGTGCTTTGTGTATGCATTCCACCTGCGGAGAGGCTGTGCAAGAACTTCTATTTTTTGCTTTCGGGGCTTGGACTTTAGTCCAAGAGTCCCATGAAATGGGACATTGTTAGTGCGACTGAAGTCGCATCCCCTAAAAATATGTAGTTCTTGCACACTCTCGGAGAGGTGGAACGAGAAGAGGATGAGAATAAGCCCTTTAAAACAATAAAATTCACCCATAAGCACCCTTTCGATATAATCGCGGGATATTTATAAGGGCACCTCTAATAAATAGTAGATGCCCACAACCAATAAATGGATAAAGAATGAGCGAAGAGAAGAAAAAAGTCTATAACCCCAAAGAAGTGGAGAATAACTATTATAAACTGTGGGAAGAGCGCGGCTACTTCGAGATCGGAGGCAACGCGAAGATACAGGAGGATGGCAAGAACTTCTGTATCATGATGCCGCCGCCCAATGTCACGGGGCATCTGCATATCGGGCATGCCCTCACCTTTACCCTTCAGGATATCATCACACGATATAAACGTATGGACGGGTACAAGACACTCTGGCAGCCGGGGACTGACCATGCGGGGATCGCGACACAGAATGTGGTCGAGAAACAGTTGCTTGCCGAAGGAACGACCAAGGAAGAACTGGGTCGGGAAGCTTTTCTGGAGAGAGCTTGGCAGCAGAAGGATAATTCGGGCAATATGATCACGCATCAGCTTCGAAAACTGGGGGTTTCTCCTGCCTGGAGCCGTGAGCGTTTCACAATGGATGAAGGCTTGGGCAATGCAGTCAAGAAAGCCTTCAAGGAGATGTATGAAGAGGGCTATATCGTTCGCGGGAACTATATGATCAACTGGTGTACCCATGATGGTGCCCTCTCTGACATTGAAGTGGAACATGAAGATCATATGGGCAAGCTATACCATATCAAATATCCACTCAGTGACGGTTCGGGTGAAGTGGTCGTTGCTACGACCAGACCGGAGACTTATTTCGGGGATACTGCCGTGATGGTGCATCCAGATGATGCGCGGCATAATCAATTGATCGGCAAGAAAGTTATTTTGCCTTTGATCAATCGTGAAGTTGAGATCATTGCTGATGAACATGTAGATATGGAATTTGGTACAGGATTTGTAAAGGTTACACCGGCACATGATCCCAATGACTACGAAGTCGGCAAGCGTCATGATCTGCAATTTATCACGATCTTTGATGAGAGTGGTATCCTCAATGACTACTGTGGTGAATTCAAGGGACATGAACGTCTCGATGCCAGAGAACTGATCGTTGCCAAACTGGATGAGGAAGGCTTCATTGAAAAGATCGAAGATCATGCCCATCAGGTGGGACACTGCTACCGATGTAAAAATATCGTAGAGCCCTATATCTCCAAACAGTGGTTTGTCAAAAAAGAGTTTGCCAAAGGTGCGATCGAGCGAGTCAATGAAGGGGAGGCACAGTTCTTCCCGGCACACTGGATCAATAGCTACAACGCCTGGATGAATGATATCCGTGACTGGTGTATCTCGCGGCAGCTCTGGTGGGGGCATCAGATCCCTGTTATGTATTGCGATGAGTGTAATGAAATATGGGCTTTTGATAGTGAGACACCGACAGTGTGTCCCCAATGCGGCAGTGATCACATCCATCAGGATCCTGATGTACTTGATACCTGGTTCTCATCAGGTCTTTGGCCCTTCTCTACACTAGGATGGGGAAATGGCGATGCATTCAAAGGGGTGCAATGGAACGAAGAGGATATGAAGGATTTTTATCCCAACAGTTTGTTGATCACCGGATTTGATATCCTCCTCTTCTGGGTTGCCCGGATGCTGATGATGGGAGAAAAGCTGACAGATGAGCTCCCGTTCAAGGATATCTATCTGCACGCCCTTGTCAAAGATGAAAAGGGCGAAAAGATGAGTAAATCCAAAGGGAATGTCATCGATCCGCTTGTGATGATAGACAAATACAGTACCGATGCTTTGCGCTTCACGCTGGCAGTCCTGGCTGTCCAGGGACGTGATATCAAATTGAGTGAGGATAAGCTGGAACAGAGCCGTAACTTTACCAACAAGCTCTTCAACGCAGCAAACTATCTGCAGCTCAACCATGATACTTTTGCCGACCTTGATCCTGATGTGATCAAAACACAGCTGGGTAAATATATGCTTTCGCGCTTTAATCTTGCCGTCAAAGAGACAAGAGATTTCATGGATGTTTACCGCTTCAATGATGCAGCGACAACACTTTACCGATTTCTTTGGGGTGAATTCTGTGACTGGGGTATCGAGCTGAGTAAAGCATCCAAAGAGAGTGTGGCTGAACTGGGATCAATCTTTAAGGAGGCGATGAAACTCCTGCATCCGTTTATGCCGTTTATCACTGAAAACCTTTATCAGAGACTATCCGGCAGTGAATTGGAAGAGAGTGATTCGATCATGGTAGGCACTTATCCGAAAGTTGCCGAGATCGATACAGGGATCGCAGAACAGTTTGATCTGGCTATCGAAGCAATTATTTCAGTGAGACGCTGCAAGACACTTATTGATAAAGGTAATCAGAAGATCGAAAAGGCAGCGTTTAAATTCAGCAAGCCGGTTGATACTGCTTTACTCAAGCCATTTATTGAAAAGCTTGGGAAGGTTGAGGATGTAACCTTTGTGGAGGAGAAACTCTCCAGCTGCGTGACCGATGTCTCTGATTCTCTGGAAACGATGATCTCTACGGATGATATTGATCTATCAGCCATTATCGGGAAATTGACCAAACAGAAAGAAAAGCTTGAAAAAGAGATCAATAAACTCTCCGGTATGCTGAATAATAAAAAGTTTGTTGCCAATGCGCCCGAAAAAGTAATCGCAGAGAATCATCAGGCATTGGCTGATGCTGAAACAAAGATGAGTAAGGTTGAAGCTGAACTGGCAGGGTTTGGTTCCTAGATGAAGCGACAAACAAAAGATGAGGCAAGCTCGGCATATCAAAGCGGTGATTATGTCAAGGCGCATGAACTCTATACAAAACTTTCCCAAGAGGGAGACGTATCGGCACTCTCTTCTCTGGGATTCATGTACCATAACGGTCAGGGCGTAGAGCGGGATTATGTAAAAGCGGCTGCGTTGTATCATCAGGCCGAAATGCAGAATGACCCTGTTGCCCTTTTCTATCTGGGTAATCTCTACTTTAACGGCTATGGTGTAGAGAGAGATTTGCAGAAAGCTCATACTTACTATCTTCAGTCCGCCACGAGAGAAGTTCCACTGGCACAGTTCGAGGTTGCCTTAACGTTTGAATATGGTGACGGATGCCAGCAGAACTACTCTGAGGCGGCCTTCTGGTATGAAGAGGCGGCCAAGCGCGGCAACATCGATGCTTTTAACAATCTTGCCGCTCTCTACAGAGAGGGATTGGGTGTAGCACAGGACTATAAAAAAGCCTTTATCCTCTTCAAAAAGGCAGCAGATGCGGGAAGTCCCCAGGCACAGTTCAATCTCGGTGCCATGTATGACATGGGGCTGGGATGTGAAGAGGATAAAGAAAAAGCGATCGAATACTGTCGCAAGGCCGCCTTCCAGGGTCACGAGAAAGCAAAAGGGATCATGCACCGTATGCAGCAGGACGGCAGCATCGTTTTTTAATCATTCTCTTTGGAGAGGAATTTTTTCTCAAACTCCTCTGCTGAGATTGCCGGGCTGAAAAGAAAGCCCTGATAACTCATCGTATCATCAATCTTTTTCAGTATATCTTTTTGCTCTTCCGTTTCTATTCCCTCGACGACAATACGATAATTGAGTTTTTTTCCGATCTCAATAATATTCTTTACAAGGAAGAGATCATTAGGATTTTGAATCATATCCTTGACAAATTCCCTGTCTATCTTAAGTACCGAGAAAGAGAGTCGCTTGAGATAAGAGAGTGAAGAGTATCCGGTACCAAAGTCATCAATAGCACAACGGATACCGTGATTTTGAAGTGTTCTGATGATCTCTCTGGTCTGTTCAAAATTATCAATGAGGGAGGTTTCGGTTATTTCCAACTTTATTTCACTGGGATCAATAGCATATTGCTCCAGTATCGCAAAGAGCTTCTCCACGAAATTAACTCTTTGTAGCTGCATCGCATCAATATTAATCGATATATAACGAAGTTTGAAAACTTTTTTGCCCTTCCAGTCTGAAATTTGAAGACAGATATTTTCTATAATCCACCATCCCATATCATCAATCAAACCAGATTCAACAGCAAGAGGGATAAACTGACCGGGATAGAGCAAACCTTTTTCCGGGTGATCCCAGCGTAAAAGTGATTCTGCTGCCCTCAGAGAATCATCCTTTATATTAACAATCGGCTGAAAAGCGAGTTTCAGTTGATTGTTTTCTGCTGCAAAATTAAGGTCATGCTGCAGTTTGAAAAGTTCTTGCCTCTCTCTATCCAACTCCGCATTGTAAAAGGAGAGCGCACCTCTTCCCTTTCGTTTCGCCTGATACATGGAGATATCTGCATAACGGATGATCTCTTCAATATTATAGGCATTTGGTTCAACAATAACGACACCGATACTTGTCTTGATGTGGAGATGCATCTCCCTGACAACAAAAACATCACTGAAGATCTTCTCTATTTTTTTGCCGCATGCTTCAGCCGCGATATAGGCACCCTCTCTATCTGTAGCTATAAAAGGCAAAACAATAGCAAATTCATCTCCACCCAGCCTACTGAGGTTGTAACCGTCTTTGATCAGGTGCTTCAGGCGACTGGATACATGGATCAAAAGTTGATCTCCGACAGCGTGACCAAGAGAATCATTGATCTTTTTAAATTGATTGAGGTCGAGATAGAAGAGTATGGAGAAGTGGGTGCGATGCTCTTTCTCAAGAATAAGTTTGGCCATAAATTCATTAAAACTTCTTCTGTTGCCAAGTGATGTCATTGGATCATGAAGTGCGAGATGCTGAAGCTCTTCAAGTGCTTCTTTCTCTATGGTCTTATTCTCGATCAGTGTGATACCTCCCAGTACGATACCCTGATCGTTGATAATGGGAGAAGATTTGGCATCTATCCAAAGGTCCAGACCATGAGTGGATTTATAGGGTCCTGCATAGTGCTGTGTACCTTTTGTTAATGCGCCTTTTATTGAATCTATAGGTCTTGGATCAGGAAGAGTATTCAGATCAAATCCAAGAAATTCATTATTAGTAAGATCAAAAAGTGTGGTAAAGGCATGATTGCAGTCAAGTACCTTCAGATTTGTATCATAATATAAGATGGCAAGAGGTGTTTGCCGGAAGAGTGAGTTCAGCTCGTCTTGTTTTGTATGAAGTTCACTCTGTTGCCTATAGGTATCAACCATGAGTTCATTGGCTTTTTTAGTGACGGAAAACAGTGTGAACAGATAGACGAGGATCAATGCAAAAAGTGTATAGCCTATGGTTGTTCCAAGAAGCAGAAAAGAGACACTTAAAGGGGTCAGAAGTATTACAAGATACATTGTGGCAATTCGCGTATCCGGCGACAGTGAATTCATCGCTCCGCCACTGAGACCCAGAATAATCATGACCAGCAGTAATCGGAGATAAATATCATCAGCATAGGGAAGAAAAAGTATAGGGATACTGCCCCAAAGCAGCACAGTCAATAATGCTTTATAGGTAAATTTTTTGTACCACTTTTTGTAGTCATTGCTGCAATCATGGCCTATGTATCGATAGCTGTCATAGAGTCTATTGACAGTCAGTACAACAGAGAGCGCAAACCAGGGATATATCAGGTATCCCGGAACGACATCATGGAGAAAGGCCAGGACTATAGCTGTAAGGACCAATACTGTAAGTAAGCTTTTTTTTGCATAGAGATAGAGTTGATAAATGAGTTTTTTATCTATCTCTTCAGTCTCTGAGTTGGTGAATCGTTTAAAGTTTAATAGTTGATTAAAAAATTTCATGATTTGATTATTTTACTATAAATATAGTTGAAATAATTTGAAAAAAAAATTATAGCATGATATAATGAGAAAAAAGGGATTGGAATGGGCGAAATAGTGATACAGCTTGCAAAAGCAGCAATTGCCGTAGCTTTGGGCATGGAGAGTCAGTTCGATCTGGAGCAGGCACTCAAAAATTACCCTGAGTTGGAAAAAATGGGCGCTGTCTTTGTGACATTGACCAAAGAACCTCAGGATCAGCTCCGTGGCTGCATTGGATCTTTGAGCGCGTATCAGCCGCTCTATAAAGATATCATCGCCAATGCACAGTCTGCGGCACTGCGTGATCCCCGCTTCAAACCGCTCACACAGGAGGAACTGAAAGAGGTAAAAGTCGAAGTCTCGATCCTCTCTGAGCCTGAACCTCTATCCTATCGGGACACTGAAGAGCTGAAAGCAAAAATCCGTCCCGATATCGATGGGATAGTGCTGGACCTTAATGGCTCCAGGGCAACTTACCTGCCACAGGTCTGGGAACAGTTTCCTGACTTCGAAAGCTTTTTTGCGACGCTTTGCCAGAAGGCAGGATTGCCGGGGAATTGTCTGGAACAGCATCCGGAGATCAAAACTTATCAAGCAACAAAATATAAAGAGAAGTGAGAGTTGAAACGCAAGGCAGCAGTTAAAGGAACATTCTATCCGGACAGTTGTACAAAAATAGGAATATACTTTCAGAAATTCAATGAGATGATTGGCTCCAAGATCAAAGCCAAGCCTGTTTTCAAAGTCACTCCACGTGCTGTGATCGTACCTCATGCCGGATATATCTATAGCGGTTTTACCGCCAATATTGCCTATAGGCTTCTTTCCCGAACCCATGCCAAGCGGGTGGTCGTGATCGGTCCGAGCCATCGCCACGCTTTCGAGGGGATCAGCGGAAGCTATTTTGAAAGCTATGAAACACCCTGCGGTGATATTGATATCGATACGGCTTATCTCATCAATCTGGCGAAACAATTCAAAATAGGTTTTGATGAAAAAGCACATCTAAATGAACACTCCACAGAGGTACAGATGCCCTTTGTCAAACACTATCTGCCGAAAGCAAAAGTGATCGAACTGGTCTATGGCGATATTTCGCCTCATCGCATTGCAGAGATCATCGCCTATCTATTGAACGATAAAGAGAATGTAGTGGTTATCAGCACAGATCTCAGCCACTTTTATACAGAAGAGAAGGCCAGGAAACTTGATAATTTCTGTCTCGAGGGAATTTCTGATCTCGATACAAACAAATTCGGCAAGGGGTGTGAAGCTTGCGGTATCACCGGACTGGAGGCGATGATCGAAGCGGCCAGGAAACTTGGCTTGAGGTCTCAGCTGTTGGATTACCGTACCAGTGCCGACAGCAGTGGAGACAAATCCCGTGTGGTGGGATATACCAGCGCAGTTTTCTATTGAGGATTAATGTAAATTTTAGAGCTATATTTAATTATAATTAATATAAAATAAATTTATGAATAAAATTATTGCTTTGCTTTTTCTCCTGATTGTTTTCTATGGAATTTATAATGCCAAATTTCAAACTTCAAAACAGGTCGAAAAGGAGTCAGGCACCCATTATGCTACCCATGTAAAAGTACACAAAACCACTCATTTTGAGGATGAATTATCCAGGATCGACACTTCTGCATACACTTTGCAATATATTATCGATGTGATTAACCATGGCTCCTATGACCTTGGGTTTAGCGGCGGTGTGATGGAGGGTGGTTTTGCTGCACATGACGATGCCTCCAAGATTGCCTGTTATGTTCTGGAGATGTCCGGTAAAAAATGTACCAAACCTTATGCCAAAGATGCTGAGATGTTCTATACAAGCATCTGCGGAGGATGTCATGGGAATGACGGCAAGGGACTGGGTGGAAATTATCCTGATCTTACAAGAGAAAGACTGCTTGGAGTTGAAAGGAGAGAAGCGTTCCTGAAAATGAAAATTGTGGGGATGGGAAAGTAAAAATCAAAGCTCATTCCCCGTCCTGATAATATCCAGTCCGAATCTCTCTCTCAGTTTTTGCAGTTGGCTGCTTAGCTGATATTCTTTTCGATCCTCATCCAGGCTGAGCAGGGAAAGTGTTCTTTTCTCCTGTGTACTGAATCGGGAGACACTAAGTGTAATTTTGATAGCCCCTGCCCCCTCTTTGCAGATGTTTGCATACATTTGCGAGAGTGATTCCTTGAAGAGTTTTTCACTAAAAAGGCGGTGGCTGTTGTAAGTGATTTTGGCACGAATACCATATTCATAATTTATTTTGAGGTAAAAAAAGGTTGGATTGACTTCCTTTTTCATAACCAGATAAATAATATGCCGAGCCATGATCATCATCCGGCGTTTGATCTCCCGGGAATCTACTATCCTGTCGAAGGTTCGGCTGATCCCGATCGATTTCCGCTCCGGCCTGCTGCAGATCCCTTCATTGTCGCTGCCGGTAATCCTGTGATAGAGCTGGATACCGGGTTTTTTCCAGGAATAGAAGAGTGATTTTCGTCTTCTTGCCTGACCTAGTGTATAAATATAGTGCTCCTCCAGTCGTCTTTGGAAACCCCTCCCTATTCCGGGAAATTCTTTGATCGGAATCTCTTCGATAAAAGCATTGATATCTCTGACATGATAAATATTGAAAGGTTTGGCGTACCCTGTTGCCAGTTTTGCGATCCATTTTGCTTTTGAGATGCCGATAGAGACTGGGATATCAAAATGCTGATAGATCGCATTCTGAAGCTCCAGTGAAAAAGAGTAAATATTATCCTCTTCTATCCATCCCTGTACATCCCCAAAGAACTCATCAATGCTGTACTGTTCCAGATTTGGAATTTGACTTTGAAGAAAGCGGTGAATATCCCGGGAGAGTGTATGATAAAGAAGGTAATGGGAGGGGACGACCACCAGATGGGGACAGAGTTTTAATGCATGGGCAATGGGCATGCCGGTTTTGACCCCGAATGTCCTGGCTTCATAACTCGATGTGGTGATGATCCCGCGAATTTTCTCTCTGCCATCTATTTTATCGATAAAAAAAGAGCGAAAGGTTTTCTCTTTGTCACTGTAGAATACGGGTGTGACAAAGGCACCGCTGTTCTCGTCCATCAAGCGGATATTAGTTCGTTTCGGATTGAATATCTCCAGATTGCTTCGACCTCCTACAGCCATCGGAATATTTTTGAGACTGGGATCGATACTGCGTTCTGCCGAAGCAAAAAAACTATCGATATCGATATGCAGAAACATTAGCAGAGTCTGTCGATCTCTTGCTGAAGCTCTTGAACCGTATCAAGAATTCCCTGCCGGTAGGCGGGTGTTTTGAGAGAAGATGTCATCTCGATCTGCTTTTTGAGCTCCTCGATAAAATGCTCTTTGAGTTGTTTTTCCTCTTGCATGAAGTAGAAGGCAAGGTCTGAGATATAATTAAGTGCAGTAATCCGCCCTTCCCGGTATTTTTCGTCGATGGTCAAACTGGTTTTATTAAACTTGTAGAGGGTCAACCGGCTATAGCAGTATCGGCTGATCTCTTCGAGAAATAGTTTGGATGAAGGTTTGATAGTTGATGGTTTCATTGAAGACCCTTCCTGCTATTTTTTTCATTATAGTAGAAAGGGAAAGAAGAAAGGGAAAAAATGTCAAATTGCAGAATTTATATTTATCAACTTCTCCTAAATTGTGCAAAGAGCGGATTGTGATCGGAGAGCCTATGGTCATCAAGCACTGTCGAATCGAGGAGTTTCAACCCACGATAGAAGATAAAGTCCAGATGATTCCCCATGAAGGATTTGACTTTGCCTGCCTGTAGGAATGGTACGGTACTGAGCGAGAGTGCTTTTCTCATACTATGAAGTCTTTGTGTCCGTTTTATATTCCAGCTGTTGAAGTCACCGGCGATGATCATTGGGCCCTTATGATTTTCGATAAGATCAATAAATCGCTTAAGCTCTTTAGTATAGCTTTGGTTTTCCCTGAAGTTAATGGCATGAATATTGAGTATCAGAAGCTGACTTCCGTCCCCAAAAGGATAATAGTTTAACAGCAGACTTTTATGGGGACCGAAAAGGCTCTCTTTGCCTTCAGAGAGATAAGCCTTGGTTTTTTGGGCTTTTACCCTGCTCGCAGTTAAAACACCGTAAAACTCTCCCTTATATTCCAGGTTGGCTGCGGCTTCAAAAGCAAAGTCTGAGAGTCCGCACTCCAGGTTATTTCTGAAATTGGCCTCTTGAAAGAGTAGAAAATCGATTTGTTTTTTTTCTGTCAGCTTTTGCATGAAGGGTAGGAAAGCGGGGTGTTTGAGATTGTTTTTATAGACATTCCAGCAGAGCATGCCAAAGGTATCAGTCACAAATGTTTTACAGAAGGTACCCTGACAGGATCGGTGATGGATAATGGATGGAATAAACATCTGAAAGACTCCTCTATTTGGTCGGTACGATAATATTTAATAGCGATTATAGCATTTTTTACCGGTTTTCCAATACTTCACAAAGATGATAACAATCAAAGGGTTTTATGATAGCTTCTCCAGTAGCTTTTCATACTTTTCTGAGAGCTGATCAAACTCATCCTGGGCAAGTTCCAGCCTCTCGAAGAGTGCCTCGATCTCGCTATTGTTATCTGAAACTTTTTTGGAAAGAAGCTGGATCTCTCCGATATCTCCTGTTTGTGAAGCAGTAATGAGCAGTGCATTGTTCTCTTCGACAGCTTCTTCCAGTTCCATGATGCGCGTTTCGCAGTGATCGATCTCTTTTTTAAGGGGATTGATCAATTTTCCCCGTTCGGTGATCAGATCGGAACGTTGTCTCTTCAGCTCTTTTTTGGAAAGAGCTGAAGAAATTGATGGTTTTTTTGGTTTTGGGATCCCCTCTTCTTCTTCCCATCCGATCTTCTCGAGGAATTCATCATAATTCCCATCGAAGAACTCAGCACCGTTATGATGAAAGATGATCAACTGGTCGGCAAGACGACGAAGCAGCATCTCGGAGTGGGTAACCATGACCACTGAGCCAGGAAAGCTATCGATCGCATCACTGAGGGATTCGATCGACTGCATATCAAGGTGGTTGGTAGGCTCATCGAGAAAGAGGAGATTGGCAGGTGTTGCGATGATCTTTCCCAGCATGACCCTGCTGCGCTCCCCTCCTGATAAGACTTTGATCTTCTTGTCTGCCAGTTCTCCGCCAAACATCATCGTCCCGCAAATGGAACGAACAGAAGCAATACCAAGCTTGAGATCCACACCCTGTATCTCTTCTGTGATGGTCTGATCAGGAGAGAGCCTTTCAATATTGGTCTGTCCAAAATGTGCAAAAGCTGTTTCCGGATGATAATAGATTTCACCTTGTTGCTGCGGTAGTTCTCCTGCTATATAGTTGAGAAGCGTAGACTTGCCTTTCCCGTTTTTCCCAATGATAGCAAGGCATTTTCCCTTTTCAAGAGAAAAAGAGAGATCTTTGAAGAGTAGCTTTTCAGGATCATAGCCAAAACCCAAATCTTTGGTTTCGAAGAGTAGTTTTGCCGGAGTCTCCCGATAGGTAAATTTGAAATTGAGATCAGATACGCCTTCCAGTTTTTCCATCACTTCAATCTTCTCAAGTTCCTTGACTTTTCCCTGCGCCATCGCTGCTGTAGAGGCTCTGGCTTTGTTTCGTGAGATAAAATCCTCAAGCTCAGCGATCTTTTTTTCCTGATTGATCCGCATTTTTTCATAATGTACTTCATCATCAGCCAATTGAGTGTAATATTTTTTAGTATCACCTTTGATGATCTTCAGTACTTTTCGGTGAATGCCCATAGTATGCGTACTGACAGCATCCATAAAATCCCGGTCGTGCGTAATCAAGATCACTTCTCCCTCAAACTTCCTCAGGAAACCCTTCAGCCAGCGCATTGAAACGATATCAAGGTAGTTGGTCGGCTCATCAAGCAGCAGCAAATTGGGTTCTGTAGCCAGAAGTTTAACGAGGTTGATACGTATCTGATATCCTCCCGAGAAACTCTTGGGGTCATTATCCAGGTCTTCCTGCTCAAAACCGAGACCAAACAGCATTTTTTCGATTTTATAGAGGTTGTACTGCTCCTCTTCACTCAATACCTGTGCACACTCTTCCCTGACAGTGGGTTTGGTAAAATGAATATGCTGCCTTAAGGCCCCGATGGTATATCCTTTCGAGACAGTGATCTCTCCCTCGTCATAGTGCTCTTCGCCCAGGATGATTTTAAAAAGTGTGGATTTGCCTGAACCATTACGCCCCACCAACCCTATTCTATTGCCTGGAGCAAGGGTAAAGTTGAGATCTTTAAAGAGTGGTCTTGCATTGAAACTTTTAGTTAGATTGGTGATTTTTACCATAGCATGTTACTTTCCTGGTTGATTGACGAAATGATACTATAGTACACTTCAAAAAGAAGCCATTTTGGATAACTATGCTAAAATTTCACCAATTTTATATGGGTAAAAAACCCTTTATTCTCAAAGGAATTAATTTGTTCAATATTCAAAATTATTCAACACAAAATATTAAAAATGATATCCTTTCCGGAGCACTGGTCGCAGTGGCACTTGTGCCTGAAGCGATCGCATTTTCATTCATTGCCGGGGTATCTCCCGTGGTTGGGCTTTATGGTGCATTTATCATTGGGCTTGTTACTGCGCTCATCGGTGGTAAACCGGGGATGATCTCTGGTGCTACCGGAGCTGTGGCTGTGGTCTTTGTCAGCTTGGGGCTTGGAGCCGCCAAGCTTCATCCGGAGCTGGGCAAAGAGGCGCTCTCTATGATGGTGCTTCATTATATTTTATTGACATCCATCATTGCCGGACTCATACAGATAGTTATTGGTTTGATGAAAATGGGTAAATTTATCCGTCTTGTGCCTCAACCTGCCCTCTTTGGTTTCCTTAATGGCCTTGCTATTGTTATCGCGTTGGCGCAGCTTCCATTTTTGGCACCCTCAAATGTAGAACAATACAGCAGTTGGATGGATATCATACGTGCCAGTTTTGCAGAAAACTACATGATGTATATTATCGTTGCTGCCACTATGGCAACCATGCAGTTTTTACCTAAGGTGACAAAAGCTGTTCCTGCCGGTCTTGCTGCTATTGTAGTGATAACACTTATAACTTATTTCTTGCATATTGATACAAAAGTTGTAGGTGACCTCGCAGACCTTTCCAATGTCTCTATGCCTTCGTTTATAATGCCGGATATGGGTCTGTTTACATGGGATTCCATGATGATCATTCTTCCTACTGCGCTTATTGTTGCATTGGTTGGGCTTATCGAGTCATTGCTTACACTTTCTGTGCTAGATGAAATGGGCGGAACGCGTGGTTCTGCAAATAAAGAGTGTATCGCTCTTGGTGTAGGAAACTCTACTTCGGGTCTCTTTGGTGGTATGGCAGGTTGTGCGATGATCGGACAGTCTATCATTAACTTTACTTCAGGTGGTCTGGGTCGTCTTTCATCATTTACAGCAGCGGTGATTCTCATCATCCTTGTAGTAAGCTTTTCTGGTGTCATTGCTGTCATCCCTGTAGCGGTACTTATAGGGATCATGTTCATGGTGAGTATCGGTACTTTTGAATTCTCCTCACTTAAACGTATTAAACACATGCCTCGTTCAGATGCATTCGTACTTGTGACAGTGACCATTATTACCGTGTTTGAAGACCTTGCTGTTGCTGTTATAGTAGGTATTATCATCTCCGCATTGGTCTTTGCCTGGGAACATGCAAAGGTATTTGCCCGTACACATATTGATGAAGAAGGAAGAAAGATCTATGAGCCTGAAGGACCTCTTTTCTTTGCTTCTGTGACTTCCTTTAATGAACAGTTTGATGTAGAAAATGATCCTGAAGTTGTAGTCATAGACTTTAAAGATGCCAGAGTCATGGACAGTTCCGGTGCTGAAGCCATCGATGCCATTACAGAGAAATATAAAAAAGCCGGTAAAAAACTTACGCTTAGACACCTCTCTGAGGATTGTAAAAATACACTCAAGTCTGCAGGACCTTTCTGTACTTATGAAGAGGATGATCCTACTTATAAAGTAGCACACAATGTATAGGGAGAGTGAATCTTCTGATTAAATTTATATAATTTATTTTAATTTAACTATTATTTGATAAGATTAATTAATAATTCTATATTTTAAATTGGGGGGATTAAAATGAAAAAATTATTAATGGCTGCTGTCATGATGGCTCCACTCTTTGGAGAAAATATTATAGGACTGCAGTATAAAGGCGTAACAATCCAATATATAGCCAGTGATGGAGCTGAGAAAAATGTGACACTGGAGCGTCATATCGATCCAAAATGTTTATACGTTGAGATCAGTAACGATATGATATGGAAAGGGGGTTATGCCAGTCGCGAAGTCCCCGAAGAATGTAAGGCTGTTTTTGTCACCAGTGTCGGTCAAATTCAGCCCTTATCAATAGATCCCGAGATCGAAACATATGCAGAACTGGAAGTCTTGGCGTTTATAGAAAAAATGCAGGAAGACTCAGGTATGCTGTTGGTAGATACCCGTACTGAACCCTGGTATGCCTACAGAACGATCCCAGGCTCTGTCAATATTCCGCATCACTACATCTCGAAACCCAACAGCTTTCCTGATAATTTTAAAAATTCATTGGCGATCCTGGGGGTCAAAACAAAAGAGGGTATTTATGATTTTAGCGGAGCAAAGATAATCACTCTTTACTGCAACGGTTCATGGTGCGGGCAGTCCCCTTCTATGATCAAGTCACTACTGAACATAGGATACCCAGCAAAAAAGATCAAATGGTATCGCGGCGGTATCCACGACTGGCTGTCGCTGAGCATGACGACGGTGCTTCCGCATGATCGCAGCAAAAGGGCAAGTGGGCCAAAGTAAAGGGCACCTCTAATCCTCTTTGGAAAGGCGATCGACCATTTTGATGCTCTCCAACGCATTGCTGAGGATCTGCCTGGTTGAGGTGAGCGGCTTCATTTTGAGATTGGTATTTTTCTTGTCAAGACCCTCATCCATCAAGACTTCCATCACCTCTTTTTCCAATTCCTGATAAATCTCATTGAGTTTTGTTTCGATAAAATCAACGTCCATTTTTTACCTTAATATTAATTAGTATGTATCGCAATTACTTACTTTTGTTTAGGCCTAAATATTTTTATAACCTCTTCATTGGCTTCCATATAGCTACCGCCGATCAGGTCGATACAATAGGGTACTGCCGGGAAAACAGCATCGAGACACTCTCTGATGGATTTGGGTTTTCCGGGGAGATTGATGATCAATGACTCCTTGCAGATACCGGCTGTCTGACGTGAAAGGATCGCTGTCGGGACATATTCCAGGCTGACAGCTCTCATCTGCTCACCAAAACCCGGCAAGAGTTTTTGGCAAACAGCTTCCGTCGCTTCAGTTGTCAGATCTCTGGGTGCCGGTCCGGTTCCCCCTGTTGTGACGATCAGATCACATCCCATATCAGCCAAATCTGTCAAAGTATTTTCGATCAACTCCTGTTCATCTGCTATGCAGCGGTATTCATACTTACACTCGTTAAGGAGGTATTCTTTCATCGTATCCATGATCGCCACACCGGAGATATCTTCATAGATACCCTGGCTCGCCCTATCACTGGCAGTTAAAACGCCTATTTTGATTTTATCCATTTGATCTCCTTCGTGCTTATTGTCAGAACTATAGCTTAGAAGTGCTTAATTGTGTTAAAATTATTTCATTGATTATACAAAAGGTTACTCTATGTTCAAAAAATTGACTGACTACTTCAAGGCTTATCGACGATCCCTCTTCGTGATCGATCAGCGAGAACTCTCCGGTGGAGCCAAATTCCTGCTTGGTATCTTTGTGTTGACTGTCTTCATCGTTATCGGCTGGGGTCTGAGTTGGCAGACGGGACAAACCAAATCCCCCTATCAGCAGTTTGGACATGAGTGCAAAAATCTTATCAACAAGAAAGAAGCTTTGACTTTCAAAGAGATTGAGGTAAAGTATCGTTTCCATAGAAGCGAGCAGGAGTATCAAAATTTACTCAAAGGCTTTGGGGATGATGGACAGTGTAAAGAGCTGGGGAGCTACTATGTCACTTTTCTCAAAGACCCCCCTTTTAAAACTTCTGCTTCAAAGCTTAAAGTATTGCGCCAACAAAGAAGCCGGGTCAGCCAACAGATAAAAAGACTCAAATCAAGTTATGGAGATATGCTTTTGGAAAAAGCAGTTGGGCAGAATCAGGATAAATCGATTCTCCCCTCCTCTGCCTCAAAAGCAGCTATTGATCTTAAGGCAGCAGAAGAGAAATTGGCCACTCTCGACAGTGAGATCAAAGAGCGTGAAGATCTGAAAAGTTATGAAAGCTATCAAAAATTTGGCAGCTATTATCAGGCAAATAGAGAGAATATCCGAGAGCACTACCGTTCCGCACTACGCTATTATCATTTCAAGCGTACGATGCAGGCCTTTGCCTTCCTGATCCCTATCTGGCTGCTTTTTTACATTCTTTATCGTGTGATGGTCAGCAGACAGCACTTCATCCTTTCGCATCTGACCGTACATGTCGCCAATGTCGCAGCACTCTATGCACTCTTTTACCTGATCCTCTTTATCTACGATATCATGCCCAAACTCTTCTTTCAAAAGATCATCACCTTCTTCATGCAATATAATATGGCCATAGTCCTCAATATCCTGGCAATTTTCTTCTTTATTATTTTATTTGGTTTGATCATTTACCGTGTCCAGAAAAATGATACAACCGGAAGTAAAAAAAGAAAGCAGGAACTCATCAACCTGAAAATGGGAAAATGTTCGGAGTGTGGATCCAATATCACTGATGACTACTGCCCCGTCTGCGGGTTTCAACATTATACAGATTGTCCTTCCTGTCATCAGAAAACATTGGCCAAAGGTGTCTATTGCTGCCATTGCGGCAAAAAGCTGAAGGTAATCAAGGATTAAACAGCGCAAAACATAAATATTTTAAGAAACTTATAGTAATTTATGTAATAATTATGATTATTTTACATGATTCATGCAGAAACAAGGAACAGGATAGATGATGGAATTATATGATGTACTTGAGTTGATAGGAGATACGCCTCTGATTTCACTCAGAAATGAAAATATTATAGCAAAGGCTGAATTTCTAAATCCCGGAGGCAGCATCAAAGATCGGGTCGCACTTGCAATGATAGAAGCAGCAGAACGCGAGGGTACGCTGAAGCCGGGTATGAAAATAGTTGAACCGACAAGTGGCAATACCGGAATTGGAATAACACTTATAGGGGCTGCCAAGGGATACGAAGTACATATTGTTATGCCTGAGGGAATGAGTGAAGAACGA
Source organism: Campylobacterota bacterium (assembly GCA_034721895.1). Lineage (GTDB taxonomy): Bacteria > Campylobacterota > Campylobacteria > Campylobacterales > Sulfurovaceae > SZUA-451. Next base: position 18,301 of record JAYEND010000005.1, read on the forward strand.
AAAAAGATTATTCGAATACTTGGCGGAAACCTAATACTCACTCCAGATGAAGAAAGTGTTGACGGTGCAGTTCGCAAAGCAGAAGAGCTTGCCAAGTCATTCAGTGCTTTTATGCCGCAGCAATTCAAAAATCCCAATAATGCAGCGGCACACTATGAACATACTGCTCAAGAGCTTTGGGATCAGTCCGCAGGAAGGATAGATGCTTTTGTCTCGGGTATAGGCAGTGGCGGAACTATTCAGGGTATCGGTTCTTTTTTAAAGAAAAAAAATCCTGATATTTCCATCATAGCAGCTGAGCCTAAAAACGTATCTGCCATTCTCGGACATGAACCGGGATTGCACAAGATTCAGGGCATAGGGGATGGGTTCATTCCTGATCTTCTAGATGTATCCCTGATAGACAGAGTCATTGAAGTGACAGATGATGATGCAATTGAGACAACCAGAGAACTTGCAGCAAGCAATTCATTTTTATGTGGCATATCATCCGGGGCAAACGTCTGGGCTGCGCGACAACTTGCCAAAGAGCATCCGGACTGGATTATCGCAACAGTTTTGCCAGATAGAGCTGAGCGCTATTTCAGTACCGGCCTGCTTTAGCAGGCAAACCGCTCTTTCTTTATCTTTTTACTTATTATTGTACCAATCAATATATTGGTGCTTTATACGGAAAATGGCATAATACGCTAAAAGTTTAAAAGGCAATTTATATGAGTGTTGAACAGGAATTAATGCAACGATGCAATTCAGCATGTGAGCTTTGCGGTTCTGCTGATGATCTGAGTGTTTATGAAGTATCCCCGTCTGACGGTAGTGCTGCAGAGTCTATTCTGGTATGCAGTATCTGCCGTAAGCAGATCGAATATCCGGAAAAGATGGATGCCAACCACTGGCACTGCCTCAATGAGAGTATGTGGAGCCAGGAACCGGCTGTACAGGTGATGGCTTACCGGATGCTCAAGCGTATCGTATCTGAGGGATGGCCGCAGGATCTACTGGATATGCTCTATCTTGAACCAGAGGTCAAGGAGTGGGCAGATGCAGAGAATGGTAATGGGACAGAAAAGAGTGAGCCGACACGTGACAGCAACGGAACTGCTCTTGAAGCCGGAGGTTCTGTTACCATTATCAAAGACCTGGAAGTAAAAGGTGCAGGTTTTACCGCAAAACGAGGAACAGTCGTCAAAAACATTTCACTGACTGACAACCCGGAACAGATTGAAGGACGTGTCAACGGCACACGTATTGTACTGCTGTCAAAATTCCTCAAGAAAGTATAGGTTATTCTTTTCTCTATAGAGACCGGGGTTTGCCTTGGTCTATCCCCTGATATGTTTACAATCTAGCGCCATTCATATTTTTCCTTTTTATTACAGTAATTTTTGCTTTTCACTAAGAGCTATAGGGGTATAATTTTATTATAAAATTACCATTCAAGGGAAAAGAAGCAAATGGAGATACAAACAGTAAAAAAGATGCAAAAAGAGGCGATCAAAAGTAGTGGGTTTGATTTTATGAGACTTGGTATAGCACTCTTTTTCATGGTGGCTGTTTTAACGTACAGTTTTATGAGTACAGGTGGTATACCAAACAATGTATTCCTTGCTATAGCTGCACTCTTTGGTGCCTATATGGCGATGAACATCGGTGCAAATGATGTAGCCAACAATGTGGGGCCGGCCGTTGGTTCCAAAGCGCTTACGATGGGGGGTGCTATCGTCATCGCGGCTGTATTTGAGGCAGCTGGTGCATTGATCGCCGGTGGTGATGTTGTCAAGACGATCAAAAAAGGGATTATCGATATCTCTGCGTTTGGTACCAATACGGATTCGTTTATCTGGGCGATGATGGCGGCACTTTTGGCTGCTGCATTGTGGCTGAATTTTGCAACGATGTCAAAAGCACCTGTCTCCACTACACACTCTATCGTAGGCGGTGTCATGGGTGCAGGTATTGCGGCAGCCGGATTTGGTATCGTTGCCTGGGGGACTATGGGGAAGATCGCAGCATCGTGGGTGATCTCTCCGGTACTAGGCGGCATTATCGCAGCGGCATTTCTTTTTGCGATCAAGAAGACTATGGTCTTCAAAGAGAACAAAATAGAAGCAGCGGTCAAATGGGTTCCTGTCTTTGTGGCGATCATGTCCTGGGCATTTGTAACATATCTGACGCTCAAAGGCCTCAAAAAAGTTTGGCCGACCATCGTTGACATTTTGATCTTTTTGCCCGATACAAAAAAACCTACCTTTATCATAGCGGCGATCTTTGGATTGATGATAGCGGCAGTTGTTTACTTTTTGGTGAGAGCAACTGTCACCAAAAAAGCTTCCGGTATAGAAAATAGTCGGGCCGGTATCAATATGCTCTTTACAGTACCTCTTGTTTTTGCAGCAGCACTTTTGAGCTTTGCACACGGTGCCAACGATGTCGCCAATGCTATCGGTCCGCTGGCAGCCATCAATGATGCAGTCATGACCGGCGGAATCTCATCGAAAGCAGGAATTCCTCTTTGGGTTATGGCTGTGGGTGCATTGGGTATTGCTGTGGGTCTTGCCTTGTATGGGCCGAAGCTCATCAGAACAGTGGGGTCCGAGATCACAGAGCTTGATCAAATGAGGGCATTTTCTGTTGCGATGGCAGCTTCTATTACGGTGATTATTGCTTCACAGTTGGGGCTTCCTGTCTCTTCTACCCATATTGCTGTGGGCGGTATTTTTGGGGTTGGATTTTTGAGAGAGTATCTTGACTCTTCTGAGGACATCAAAGATGAGATTGCCCACGAAAAAGAGCTTGTTCTTGACGAGAAAAAGCAGCTCAAAGCCCTGCATGCAGAACTTGATACCCTGGAGGCAAAAGGGGAGAAGATCAAGGCAGACTATGAGAGGATCGTGGATCTTTATAAAATGATCGATGAGGAAGAGCAGCAATTGAAAGAGGCCAAAAAGCAGTTAAAAAGTGCTCAAAAAGTTCAATATGTCAAAAGAGATGCAGTGAAGAAGATCATCGCTGCCTGGGTTATCACTGTTCCTGCCGCTGCGGTTTTGTCAGCAGCGATCTATTTTATGATTAGGGGTATTCTTCTTTAATGTTTTAAAAGATATTTCTACCTGCTATTTTTATTATTTTAACGTATGGATTTTGGATAAGCCCGGATTTTGAAGAGATATCAGCCGGTGTTGCTATATTCCTCTTTGGTATGCTGGCCCTTGAAGAAGGCTTTAAAGCTTTCTCTGGTGGTACGTTGGAGAGAATTTTAGAAAAATCAACCGATAAGCTTTATAAGAGTATCGGTTTTGGTGCTCTAGCTACTACTGTAATGCAATCAAGTTCTTTGGTTTCGGTTCTTACTATCTCATTCTTGGGAGCCGGTAGAAGCTGTCAAAGGCACCGAACATTTGCAGAAAAATTTGCTCAAATATGCTTCTTCTGAAAATAAGCACATCAAAGAGGAATATGACAACATTCGGAAAGGATTGGCTGAGCTGTTGAGAAATATCAATATCGTAGCAACTACTCAAGAAGAAGATGATATCATAGCATAGTATTACTTTCCAAAGCGAAAGAAATCGGTAAAGAAGCTTTTGAAAAAGTTAAGATCAAGAGAAGAAAAAATCAATAGAAAACTGGGAACAAAGCTGGATAAAAAAGAGGAAAATAAGTTGAAAGAGGAACTGGATATTATCTCTTTGCAGATAAATAAAGGGGAAAAGATACTGAATAAACTAGATACTTGAGGGTAAATATATCAAAATTTGAAAGGAAAAAAAGTGGAAGAAAACAATCAAAAGCAATTTGAAATAGAGGGTAGCATGGTCTCACTTGATGACTTGATCAAAGGCTACAGTGAATCAAAATTACAAAAAAGTGCTGAAAAGAAAGCAGTCAAGAGGAGGAAAGATGAGCAGGCACTAAAGCCCTACCAAGCTGAACTGATCAAGCTTCAAAGGCATCTTGAAAATACGAGCCAAAAGATGATTATCCTTTTTGAGGGTCGCGACGCAGCCGGAAAAGGCGGAACGATCAGAAGGGTTACAAGATACATGAATGAAAAGCATTATCGTATCGTTGCACTGGGTAAACCTACAGAGGAACAGAAAACCCAATGGTTTTACCAGAAGTATATTTCACACTTCCCTAGAGGTGGAGAGATCGTCCTGTTTGACAGAAGCTGGTACAACCGGGCGATGGTAGAGTCTGTTTTCGGATTTTGTACCCAAAAAGAGTATGATGATTTCATGAGGGGTGTCAAGGGGTTTGAAAAGGATTTGACACGACAGGGTATTATTCTCATAAAACTTTATTTCTCTGTAACAAAAGATGAGCAGGCAAGAAGGTTTGAGAGACGAAAAACAGATCCGCTCAGACAGTGGAAACTGAGTGAGATAGATGTTCAGGCTCAGGATAGATGGGATGACTTTACCGAGACAAAGTATAATATGCTTAAGCAGAGTAATTCTCACAATGCTCCCTGGACAGTCATACGATCAAATGACAAACAGAAAGCAAGATTTGAAGCCTTAAAGGTCATCCTGAATTCAGTTAATTATGAAGACAGGGATGAAAATCTCGATTATACTCTTGATCCAGAAGTCGTTATATCAGGATCGAGAGAGATAGAGATCATGGAAGCCCAAAGAAGCAGAAGCGGGAAGTTTATAGGTTGATCCCTGATGGATTCAAGTGGGCCGGAAATCAAGGCTCACAAGATTAAGATCTAAAATAGAGCTCCTCAAAAGTCTCTTTGGTTAATGGGCTTGAAAGAAAATATCCCTGCAGGATGTCGCAGCTGTTTTCTATCAGGAATGCCTCCTGTTCCTCGGATTCTATCCCTTCAGCTACGACTTTAAGTTTAAAGATATCGGCTATATTCAATATGGTTTTAATCATTGCCTGGGCACTTTCACTTTCATTTAAACCATTCACGAAAGAACGGTCTATCTTTATCTCTTCGATCGGCATCTGTTTGATATAGCTTAGAGAAGAGTAGCCGGTTCCGAAGTCATCCATTGAGAACCGTATCCCCATCTGCTTCAGTAAATTCATGACTTTCACAACTTTTTTGACATCTTCCGCCACCACTGTCTCGGTCATTTCAAAGATCAGCTTGGATCGCAATGATTTGGACAGATATTTTTTACATAATAACTCAATTTCACTGATAAAACTGTGATGAAAAAATTGGCGCATACTGATGTTGACGGAGAACTGTTTAAGACTGATCCCTTTCTCATTCCAATCACGCAGTGCCTTAAAAGACTCCTCTATGATACTATGGCCAAGCTCGATAATAAGTCCGGTATGTTCTGCGATCGGAATAAACTCTGTAGGCAGGATCAAGCCCAATTCTTTACTCTCCCATCGCACAAGAACCTCACAGCCTATTATGTTCTTTTCTCTATCAAACTGAGGCTGATACATCAGTGACATCTCATGATTGGGCAATGCGGAATAGAGTAACTGTTCGATCTTCAGATTGCGCTCAACACGTTTTGCCATCTCTTCATCAAAGAGAAACACTCCGTCACGACCCTGTTCTTTGACTTCATACATAGCGATATCAGCCTCTTTGATAAAACGATTGATATTGCTACTGCGACTGTCCAGGAGGCTCACACCGATACTGGCACTGATATAGAGATGATGGCGTTCTATGACATAGTGGCGCTTCAGTAATTCCAGCAGTTCATCCGAAAAAGACAATGCTTTCTCAATGCATTTATCTTTATCTCTGTAGCTGCCCCCTATAACAAGAAATTCATCACCGCCAAGCCTGGCAAACATATGGTCTTTCCTACCATGCCGATACATGCGTTCCGTTACATTGATAAGTAGTTTATCACCAATATCATGACCCAGCGAGTCATTAATTGTCTTGAAATGATCCAGGTCGATCAGAAGAAGATAGGCATACATTTTTGGATGCCTTAGCCGTTTGATACGTGTCTGCAGATATTCATTGAAGAAGTGTCGACTATAGAGACCTGTCAATTGATCATGACTCGCCTGATAGATACTTTTTTGCAGTAAGTTGTAAGTATTGGTGGAGGAATAAAAGAAAACGCCGGCCAAAATCATCGAGAAGATCATCAAAATATAGCCGTACCACTCCCCGATCATTGAAAAATAGGTAATCAGCGGTACCATTAAGATCAATAATACAGGGGTATAAAGTCTTTTATCCGATGCAAGCAGTGTAGATGCTACCGCCGAGGCACCGATCTGTGTAAATATGGCAATATAATGAAGATTATAGGCATCTTCCTTCACGTAGAGATAAAAGATGAATGTCCAGAGTCCAAAGATGAGATAGAAAAAGTAAGAGACCTCTCTATACCAACGCTCTTCCCCCTCTTCCCTGAAACGGTAGGAGAGGAACTTTTTGTACAGATGATATCCCCATATTGATAAGAGTAGCATCAACAGATACCAGAGTATGGCTGGTATCGCAATACCGTACATCCAACCCAATATAATATAGACAATTCCAGGTCCCAGAGAGAGACTGATCATAGGCAGGATCTGCCGGTGTAAAAAATTATAAAGCTGTTGATTTTTCATAAACATAATGTATAAAATTTTTCTATAGCTATCGCTTAAAAAATGCTATGGATCTTATTACGCACATTCGAATTTAAAAAGCCATTTAAGCAAAAATGGCGGCACAATGGTCGTTATGATAATGACAAAAATCAAAACAGCATATATCTCATTACCCAGTATCCCGTTAATCCTGCCGATCTCTGCAAAGATCAGCCCCACTTCTCCCCGCGGAATCATTGAAATACCAATGAGCATATTGTTGGTGGAACAGTTTTGTGTTATCAGGAAAGCACCCAGATACTTTCCCACAACAGCGATAAAGAGAAAAACCAGCGCCATACTCCAAAAGTGCATTGAGCTAAAATCAATTACCCTGAGGTTCATAGAAAGTCCGACCATCACAAAAAATATAGGTGTAAACATTTGAATGATCGGACTCATGGATGCTCTGACTTTCTTTACAAATTCTTCATCTTTTTTCAGGCCTAGTCCGAAAGGGAGGAAAAATCGCCGTGAAAGTGCAATGCCCGCAGCAAACGAGCCCAGTATTTCAGGTGCTCCGGACAGATGAGAAAGATAGGCAAAAAGCAGTATCAGGGAGATGATGACCGTAGGAACAAAGCCGGGGACTTTTTTGTGTTTGTCAAACTTTCGGACAAGATCTGAGATCAGGTTGGCAAAAATCGGAGCCAGCAGCAAAAAGAGCAGAATATACCCTATAACGCTCAGGGTATTTGACATGCTCAACTCCCGGGTTACGGCATAATCATAAATAAATACCAGAATGACAACACCCAATATATCATCTATCACTGCTGCGCCGATGACGATCTGGGCAATATTGGTCTGCTCTTTGTGAATATCCCTCAGGACTCTCATGGTGATCCCTATGCTTGTTGCTGTCAATGTGCCGCCGATGAACAAAGAGACATAGAGGCTGAGGTCAAAAAGATAATAAGCTGTCAGAAGGGAGGCAATAAAAGGGAATATTGCCCCAAATAGTGCAACAATGAGTGATTTTACCCCTGCCTCTTTTAATCGTTTGATATCCGTTTCCAGTCCTACTTCAAAAAGCAGAAGGATAATACCGATCTCTGCAAGGACTTTGAGGACATCGTTGACCTCTATGATGCCAAACCCGGATACCCCAAGAAGAATACCTGCGCTCAACTCACCCAGTACAGAGGGAATACCCAGACGCGCAAACACTTCTCCCAGGATCCTCGCACTCACAAGAATTAAAAAAAGCATTAGAAAAAAATTATGAACATCCATAAATCATTATACATTAAAATGGTAGATAAAATATAGTTATGAGATTTGTGACCATAACCTCCCTGGGAAAAAGGCAAGCGCCGCCAGATAAAACAATAGTGCCAGGATCATAACAACAATAAAGCCGAAGTGGATCGCTACCAGTGTTGCCGCAATGGCGGCGATCACTGAAGCACATCCATTAACACCCCATGCCCAGGGGATTAAAGACTCGGAATGCCTGCCCAGCTCAGAAAGTCCCATAGGGAAAGGTATTCCCATTGCGAAGGCCAAAGGGGCAATGAGTGCCACAGACGCCACTATCTTTATCGCAGCTGCCTGTGTCAGCAGAAAGCCAAAGATGTGATCGAGTGTCAAAATGTAAAAGAGACCGAAAACAAAGATACCAACAATCCCGTATTGTGCACTTTTTCTATATCCTTTACGTGCAGCAAGTCGTTTTGAATAACTGCTGCCAAGCCCTGCAAAGATCAAAAAAGAACTTAAAACAACAGCTATCGTATAGAGCGGATGACTCAGAAAGAGAATAAAACGCTGAATAAAATAGATCTCTAAAAAGAGAAAACCCAGACCCAAAGCAAAAAAGTAGATAAGTACCCTCTTCCTGCTTGTTGCTATCGTGATTTTTTCAGCTTTTTTGTACCCCATAAGTGGAAAAAGTATCAATATAAAACTGGCGACAACTGCCTGCAAAAGTGATGCGGCCAGTACAAGATATCCCCACTCCAGAAGATGAAGCCCTCCGGTTCCGCGCAGCGCAAAGATCTCCCCAAGCGTCTCCCACTTGAAAAAATGGTAAAAATAAGGCCTGTCATCGAATGCGGGTCTGATATCAAATTTGTAGTCGCCGAAAAAGTCCTCCCTGTTTTCAAAAAGAGCTTTCGTACCCTTGAAGAAATAGGGCTTGTCAAGAATGTTGTAGCGGTTTACTCCGGATTTCAAAAGACCGTCATAATAAGCTATATCAAAAAACCGTTCATCGCAAAAACGCTTCAACTGTTTGATCTCTGCAGATCCGAAAACACCATTTTTAACGATAAGCGTACTTGTCTGCAAACTCCTGATCAGAACAAGATGCTTTTGCGGATCTTCAACACCGTTACGCTCCAGTGCCTCAATAGCTGTCGCAAAAAGTTTGAGTGTATCTCTGGGCGGAAGCTTCAGCCATCGCGTGAAAGATAGATAACCCTCAGGTTGAAGATGCTGCAGATAGAGCTGAAGTGCTTCTACCGTGTAGAGATAGTTTTCGCTCAACGATTGAAGCCCTGCCGATGAAGCCCCAAACGAATCTACCATTGTCATCTGGATCAGGTCATACTTTTCTTTGGATGAAACGATAAAACCTCTTGCCTCTGCGGTATGGACCGTGATGCTCTCCTTGTCATAGATATTGCCGGCAAACCCTGCATATTTTGTTCTGACAAGATCGACCATCTGTGGATCAATCTCGACGGCATTGATCTCTTTGGTCTTATGGTAAAGTGCCTGGAGTATATCTGAGCCTCCGCCGGCACCGAGGATCAATACCTTATTCAGATCGCCAAGATGATAAGCAAGTGCGGAAGTCTGATAATCAAGATAACCAAGCTTCTCCATCTTGTCAGGGTATTTTGTAATGGCACTCATTCCGTCACCGTTAGTAAAAACACCAAGCTGCTGCAGAGGCTCTACATCAGAAGCCATGCTCAGCCCCGGCACGTAGCGGAAAGGAACGTCCGGGCTTTGCACAACAGAGAGCATCCCAAGGGGAGAAGAGAGCTCTTCTATAATTTTCACCCCAGAGATCTGAAGAGTTTGACTTAAGTCTTTATATTTATTAATATTAAGCTTACTTCCTCCTCCTGTTAACAAGACTGCCAAAAACAAAAATGCAAATATCAGAAGCACCCCTGCTTTGGGTTTAAGAGAGAGCTCTCTGAAACCTATAGCTGCGGCCAACAGTGCTGCCAAAGCGATGACTTGCAGGATGGATGCCGGAAAGAAGAAGTATAGCAGCAGCAGGATACTCAGACTGCCAAGACCTGCACCGAGCAGGTCTGCCCCATACAACCTGGAGATATCTGTTTTATAATAGATAAATGCCAGGCCGATCGCATTGGCAGCAAAAAAGAAAGGGAGTGCCAGAAGGAGATAAAGTCCAAACAGCCAAAAAAGCTGCTTATATTCCCATAAGATCTCAAGTGGGTTAAAAGGAATCTGCTGGGCAATGATAAAACAAAACATCGAAGAGACAGCAAAAAGTATGATATTGCCAATATAGGCGTAGGGAAAATATTTTATCAGCCACTCACGCGCAAGAGTTAGAAATGTACCGCTTGCCCCGTACCCAAGCAGCGCAAGGCTTATGATCATATAGGCGAAATGGTGCCACTGAATGATGGAAAAAAGTTTCATCAGCAATATCTCATAGGAAAGTGCCGAAGCAGATATCAAAGCAATAGAGAGATACGGCAGTCGCTTCATGGCTTTAATGCTTCCCCGTCAACGGTACAAATCTTACCGGAAGGATCTGGCGTGTGGTAATTGCTCCCTTCTCATCTTTTGAAATCAAAATAAGATGCTGAACCCGGAAAAAGCTTTTTACTGGAATGATCATCCTGCCACCTGGTTTCAACTGGTTAAGAAGCGGCGGCGGGATATGTCCGGCAGCTGCTGTTACAATAATTGCATCATAGGGTGCATGCGCTTCCCAGCCGTAGTAGCCGTCACCTATGCGTGTCTTGATGTTTCTATATCCAAGTTTTTTAAGCCTCTTTGCAGCCGAAATACCAAGCTCACGAATCACCTCAATAGTATAAACTTCTTTAACGATCTCGGCCAGTACCGCTGCCTGATAACCGGAACCGGTACCGACCTCCAGCACCCTGTCTGATGAGTCAAGATCCATCAGGTCAGTCATGATAGCGACGATATAAGGCTGTGATATTGTTTGAGAATATCCAATGGGAAGCGGCCTGTTTTCATAAGCGTACTTTCGACTGTTCGGAAGAACAAACAGATGACGCTTGACGCTTTCCATCGAAGCTATCACATCTTGGTCAAGCTTATCCTTGCCCAGATAGCCACGAGTTGAATCAACTTCCCTTTGAATAACATCAACCATATTTTTTCTGGCTTTTTCATAATAGATATCATTCGTATCACCAAAAAGCGAAACGCTTAAAAACAATAATAAGAGCACAATTTTCTGTCGCATCGCTTACTCCTTTGCTCACTACTTCATTATATCACATTTACATTTCTTGCTTATGGAAGAATACGATGGGGAGCGGTCTGGCAATGATCAGGCAACTAGGCTGATCACTGGATGGTGAGACCATATTTTTCTGTAGCCGGTTTCATATCACCTTTTTTTGAGAGTATTGTATGCATTTCTTCTGCCGGCATCGGATGATCATAATAGTACCCCTGAATATTTATACAGCCCTGATCATGCAAAAATGTCCTTTGTTCGGACGTCTCAACCCCTTCTGCAATAAGATCAAGATTGAGACTCTTCGCAAGTGCAATGATCGCTTTGACGATAGCAACATCCTCTTCGTCTCCAGGAACATCCTGTACGAAAGACTGATCAATTTTGAGCTTATTGATGGGAAGACGTTTGAGATGGGAGAGCGAAGAGTATCCTGTTCCAAAATCATCAATGGCAATTCCAATACCCAGATCATTGAGCTGATTGAGTTTGACAATTGTCTCATCGGGTTTTTGCATCACCTGCCCTTCAGTGACTTCCAGCTCCAACCATTCAGATTTAAAATTGCATATACCAATACTCTCTTTAACTGTTTGCAAGAAACTCTCATCTTCCAGCTGTTTTACAGCAAGATTCAGTGCCAAAATTCCAGGCGTCAAGCCCTCTTCGTACCATTTGCTTACCTGCTTCATAGCTGTTTTCATCACCCACTGATCTATCTCAATGATCAACCCTGTTTCTTCTGCTAAAGGAAGAAACTTGGATGGCAGCAGCAATCCCATGGAAGGATGGTTCCATCGTATCAAAGCT
>JAYEND010000006.1:0-11179 GCA_034721895.1 Campylobacterota bacterium
TTGACATAAGAAGCGTACAATCATCCTGCAAAAAGGAGAGCTTGCGGATATTGCGCGAAAAGAGGCTGAGACGATGACCCTGATTATACATATTGATAAGTATTTTAGTACCAATATAGCCTGTAGGGCCAAAAATGGCGATGTGTTTTCTCTTGTTCACTATCTTCCCTTCGTACGAAATATATTTATAGACACTAAAGAACTCCTTTGCAAAAATTAATAGTCAGATACCGATCTTCTCTCCCTGTTTGACGATATGTGCTTTTTTATCCAGCCGTTTTTCTATCTCTTTTAGGAATATTTCCTGCTTGTCTCTTTCTCCATGGATCAGGAAGATTTTCTCCAACCTTTTGAAGTTATCCATCCACCCTATAAGACCATTTTGATCTGCATGTGCGGAAAATCCGTTGATGGTATGTACTTTGGCTTTGACGATGATCTCTTCGCCATAGACCTTGATCTTTTTGGCACCATCTACAATTTTACGCCCCATTGTGCCCTGTACCTGATATCCGACAAAAACAAGAGCATTATTCTCGTTCCAGAGACGATGTTTGAAGTGTTGAAGTATCCGGCCGCCGTTGCACATACCCGCCCCGGCGATGATGATACAGCGAGAATCTTCCTCATTGATTTTCATGGAATCTTTTACTCTGAGTGTGTAATGCAGATAGGGAAAATCAAAAATCGTGCCGTCACGTTCCAAAAAGTCATTACAACACTCACTTAACTCTTCATGGTAGCGTTTATAGATCTCTGTAGCACGTATCGCCATGGGTGAGTCAAGAAAAATTTGGCAGGGGGGAAGATCACCTCTATCGTACATCTGTTTGAGCAGGCACAGAATTTCCTGTGTACGTTCGATAGCAAAAGAGGGGATGAGAACATTCCCTTCTTTCTTGAATGTCTCCATGATCACTTCTTGCAGTTCGATATCACTCTCTTTGACCCCTTTGTGGTTTCTGTCTCCATATGTCGATTCGATGAAAAGAGCATCAGCTTCATCAATAATATCAGGGGAGGGCATGACCAGATCGTCATCGTTACCCAGGTCACCGCTGAAAATAACGGTTTTTTTTGCTCCATCTTCTTCAAACATCACCTGAATGATCGCCGAATCAAGAATATGCCCGGCATTTTTGAAGATGACAGAGATTCCGTTTCCAAGATTTATCTTTTCATCGTAAGCAGCATAGATCATCGTACGATGATAGACTGCACGTACATCACTGGTACGGTAAAGAGGTTTCTTTACCTCTTTTTCCTCTCCAAGGCGCTGCGCTTTTCTATAGCGTGTTTTATACCCTTCTTCCATCAGATGTGCACTGTCCAGCAAAACCACTTCAGCCAGATCCAAAGTCGAACGGTGGGTGACGATAGTGCCTTTAAATCCCTCTTTGACCAGCTTGGGGATACGCCCTACATGATCAAGGTGACCGTGTGTGAGCAGGAGAAAATCTACCTCTGAAGGATCAAATCCAAAAGGTTCGTGATTGCGTTCCTCAACAAGCCCCTGAAACATCCCGCAATCCACCAGAATATTGACCCCGCATTGTAGCTGCAGCAGATGACAGGAACCGGTAACGACCTCGGCAGCACCGAATGATTGTAGAAAAGCCATGATTCCTCCTTTTATACTCTCTATTTAGTTTATTCTACTTATTCTACACCCTTTATTTTGATAGACTCTTTAAGCCCCATCTTCATTAGTTTTTTGCGTGCTTCTTCCAGCATCAGTACCGATGATGCTACAAGCGCAGCGATGCCCCAGTCTGCTGTTGACAGTGCGGTGGTGTTAAATACGTTTTGCGCCGGCGGCCAGTATACTACCAGAAATTGCAGTCCCACTACGCCAGCCAGGGACAGCCACAAGGCGCGGTTCTGAAAAAAAGTGCTATTAAATGCAGAGCCGGTATCAGCGCGGGCATTGAAGGTGTTAAAGACCTGGAACAGTACAAAAGTGGTGAAGGCCAGTGTCAGGGCTTGTTGTTCCGTTCGGTTTTGCAGGCTCCACAACAGTACACCCAGGGTGCCTACTGCCATGGTTACCCCGTAGGCGGCGAGGTTGCTGAGTCTGCGCAGCGTAAGGATACGTTCATCGGCGGCACGTGGTGGTACATCCATCACACCCGGCCGTGCCGGATCCACACCCAGTGCCATGGCGGGCGGCCCATCCATTATGATATTGACCCATAGCAGCTGGATCGGACTGAAGGGCAGGGGTAGTCCCAGGAAGGGTGCAGCAAGTACTGTCAGGATCGCACCAATATTGGTGGAGAGTTGAAAGCGCACAAACTTGACGATATTGTCATAGATAGTACGGCCTTCCCCGACCGCGTGTACGATGGTGGCAAAGTTGTCATCGGTGAGCACTATGGTGGCGGCTTCTTTGGTCACATCGGTACCTGTCATGCCCATGGCGATACCAATATCAGCGTTCTTCAGCGCCGGAGCATCGTTGACTCCGTCTCCGGTCATCGCCACGATGTGATCCCGAGCTTTGAGGGCATGGACGATACGCACCTTCTGCTCAGGAGTGGCGCGGGCAAAGACACTAATGTCATCAATACGCTTAACCAGTTGGACGTCATCCAGTGCATCCAGCTCGGCACTGGAAAGTACTTCTCCATTGATCCCAAGTTCGGTAGCAATGGCAGCAGCGGTGACCTTCTGGTCACCGGTGATCATCTTAGCCGCGATACCGGCTCGGTGACACAGTCCAATTGCATCACGAGCTTCAGGGCGCGGTGGATCCATCAATCCCACCAGCCCATCAAGACGCAGGTTATTCATATAGTGAAACAGATCAGTGGCAGGATCGAAGTCCCTGGCTGAAAATGTGCGACTGGCTGCCGCGATCACTCGCAACCCATCCCGCGCGAGGGCTTCGTTTTCCGCCAGTAACGCAGCTTTCGTATTACTGTCCAAAAGCCGCTCGCCTTCACAACCCAGCCAGCTTGTGCATTGCTCGATGAGGATATCCGGCGCACCTTTTACAAACACCAGTACTTGCCCATCCTTCAGATGGAAGCTTGCCATGTACTTATGTGTTGCATCAAAGGGGATTTCAGCAATACGGGGTATTTTTTCCCGCAGTGATTCAGGATCCAATCCGCCCTTTACGGCAAGTACCAGCAGCGCGCCTTCCATGGGGTCACCCACCACCTGCCCGCCACGCAGGTGGGCATCGTTGCACAGTGCAAAGGAGAGGAGTGCAGGGTTAAGATCGGAAAGTACAGTGCTGTCACCAATATCAATATGGCCACCGGCTTCATAGCCTTCGCCTTCCACCGCAAATTTTTGATCACGGGTATGGAGGGCACGGGCGGTCATCTTGTTAACCGTAAGTGTACCCGTTTTATCGGAGCAGATCACTGAGGTGCAGCCCAGGGTTTCTACCGCCGCCAGCCGTTTGACAATGGCCTTGTGTTTCGCCATGCGATGCATACCCAGTGCGAGGGTTATGGTCACTACCGCCGGCAGCCCTTCGGGAATGGCGGCCACAGCCAGGGCAATGGCGGTCATGATCATATCGACCCAGGGTTCACCGCGCATCAGGCCGCCGATGAGCATGATAACCACTACCACACCGGCAATAGCAGCAAGTCGCTTGCCCAAACCATCAAGCTGAATTTGCAGCGGAGTCGGTGCTTCTTCGGCTTCAGCCAGCATACCTGCCAGACGTCCCATCTCCGTCTCCATACCGGTGGTAGTCACCAACATCTCGGCACGGCCACGGGTCACGGTGGTGTTCATGTAGAGCATATTGTACCGTTCAGCCAAGGGGATATCCTCGTTAGCCAATACATCAGCGTGTTTACCTACGGTGTGTGATTCGCCAGTGAGGGAGGATTCGTCCACCTCAAAATTATGTGCGGTGATCACCCGTCCGTCGGTGGGCACCCGGTCTCCGGAATCAAGAAGCACGATATCACCAGGCACCAGTTGCTCAGCGGGTATCATCCGAGCCTTACCATTCCGACGCACTTCGGCCTCAGGTGCGAGCATCTTCTTGAGTGCTGCCAGTGACTGTTCGGCACGGTACTCCTGATAAAACCCCAGCAGGGCATTGATCACCACTACGATCAGAATTACCACTGCATCCTTGATATCACCGATGGCACCAGCCAGCACGGCAGCACCGATCAATACCAAGATCAAAAAGCCTTTGAACTGATCCAGCAGTAACAGCCAGGGGCTTCTCGGCGGTTTTTCCGACAGCCGGTTCAAACCCTGCTCATGAAGACGGTCATTGGCGTCTGTGTCGCTTAAACCGTTAGTGATATCACTGTCAAGCCGATCGGCTATGGCATTGGGCGTCAGAGTGTGCCAAGCTGAAACAGAAGGAGATAGGGTGTTATTCATGTTCTGTTTTTTTCTTATTTATCCGATGATCAGTAGAGCCACATAGGGCACGATATTAAAGACGATAAAGACGATCTTAAAGAATCCAAGGGCTGAGTAGATGATCACGTTGTAGCTTTCTCTGGGAATAGGAAACCAACGGCATTGTTGGCGATAGATGAAATCTGGGGCGATAAAAAAGAAGAGTACCCAGAGTAGATAGATACTGCCATTGAGGATCGTGCACCACATAAAGAATGATTTGAGTATTTCAATTTCCATGATGCTTTCCTTTATTTAAGTCGACAATGGTACATATACCAGCACATCAATAGGTGATCTCTGTACCAGATAGGATGCGGTTGACCCAAAAACAAAGGAGTTGAGATTGTTGACACCTTTGGATCCCAATACAAGCAGGTCAGCCTCGTCATCGGTAATATATGTCAAGAGATCTTCATTTAGCCATTCTGTACAATCAATCAGTGCCATCTCTCCGTCACCAACTTCTTTCACAAACTTTGCCAATGCTTTTTTTGCATTTACCGCCATTTCTATTGTTACTTTCTCCCGTTGTTCATCGGAGATATGATAAGTCTTGGCTGACAGCTCGCTTATGGTCTTGAAGGCATAAATATATTTTCGGAAAGGTTTGGCAAAAAGTGCATTGGAAAATATAATGCTCTCTTTGGAATAATCAGACAGATTTGTCGGTGCTATCATCTTTTGATAGATATCCTTGGCTTCATTCTTGACGATAAGTACCGGAATATGAGTACGCTGAATAACCTTTAGCGTAGTGGATCCAAAATGCTTGCTTTCGATATCACTTTTTCCGTGAGAGCCTACAATAAGCAAGTCAGCCTCGGTCTTTTGTGCCTTGAGTGTGATAGTGCCTGCTGATGAACCAGACTCAACAAAGAGAATATACTTAAGGTTTGCCTCTGTATTAAGCTGATCTATCTGTTCTGCGATCTCTCGCTTAAGTTTATCTACATCTATGGATTGCGCAAATGGGGACTCTATGAAAGGAGATTCTATCACATGCATAACAATAAGCTGCGCATCTTTTTCTTTTGCAATGGAAACAGCACGTTTAAGTACCTCTTCTGCCATAGCCGATCTGTCAATGGCAGCGAGTATTTGATTAACTTTTTTCATCATCCTTCTCCTATATTCAAACTATAACCAATGTTATCATAAACACATTAATGATCTATATCTTTATTGCACCTATTGGCCTCTAAATGTGCCCAATAAAATAGATTTGAGTAGGCTCTTGTCCCGGTTCTATCAGGGAAAGGAATAGGCTTATTCTCAATAAAGGCACCATTAAAGAGAGGCATTACCTGCTGTTGCTCTTTTTTTAAGTGGATTGATGTACTCATCTGAAGCTCCTTAAGTTTTAAAGATCTCTTTGTACCGATTTGTATATCTTATCAGAAAAATTTTCACTACACAAACATTACATACTCTCTGCCTATAATAGTGTGAAATTTATAGAAAGGATTTATCATGATACATACATTAATGAAATTGCCCTTTGATGAAGGTACTTTGGAGCCGTATATTTCAAAAGAAACAATGCAGTATCATTATGGCAAACATCATGCAGGGTATGTCAATAAACTCAATACCCTGATCAAAGATACCGGCTATGAACAAATGACACTTGAAGAGATCATCAAAAAGGCTGATGGAGGTATCTTTAACAATGCTTCTCAGGTTTACAATCATGACTTTTACTTCAATGGGATGAGCAGTCAACCAAGTACACCGTCAGAGACATTGTCAGAGTGGATTAGGCGTGACTTTGGTTCGATGGAAGCGTTCAAAGATACCTTTTTGCAAACTGCTGCCAATCTGTTTGGTTCAGGATGGGTATGGGTGAGTATCAGTAAAGAAGGGAGTTTGACTATCGATACACTCTCCGATGCCGACAATCCGCTCCTCCATGAACATACACCGCTGTTCACTTGCGATGTCTGGGAACACGCATATTATATCGACTATAGAAATGTAAGAGCAGATTATCTGGAAAAGTGGTGGGGCCTTGTCAATTGGGATTTTGTTTCGCAGAATCTAAATGACTATATTGAAGGCAAGTATATTGAATTTCCATGTGATGAGAATAGCGGAGTTTGCGAATAATACCCAAATTTTCTATTACGAGATCTGGGTAATCAAACAATAAGCGGTAATGTGATAATATTGCATAATATCAAAAATAGAAAAAAGGTGTAATATCATGAAAATCAGATTATCGTTAATAGTTATATCTATGCTTGCTGCAAGCAGTTTTATCGCCGCAGAAGAGTTGTCGCCAATACCGCCGAGTGCCAAGGCAGGTGAATGTTATGCCAAGGTAGTTGTTCCGGCGAAATATGAAGACAAGAGTGAGCAGATTCTTGTCAAGGTGGGTGCAGAAAAGATTGAAGTCATTCCTCCGGAGTATGAGTTTGTTGAAAAAAACATAACGGTTGAAGCAGAAGGTAAAGAGTTGGTAGTGGTTCCCGCCAAGTTTAAAAAAGTTACAGAAAAAATTATGCTTGAGCCAGCCAAGAAATTGTGGAAAACAAGCCTTGAAAAAGATGCACCATTTGTAGACAGCAGAATGCTTACGAGTATTGAAGGTTTTGATCTTAATACTACTACTCCAGGCACTTGCTATAAAAAGTATTACAAAGCAGCAGAGTATAAAACTGTGGAAGAAAATATTACGGTTCAGGAGGCTACGGAAAAGATTGAAATTATCCCAGCTGAGTATAAATGGGCTGAGAAAGAAGTGCTGGTGACACCAGAAAGTAAAAAAGTGGTTGAGGTTGCTGCAGTATATGACACCAAAGAAGAGAAGATCCTTGTAGAGCCTGAAAAAACTGTTTGGAAAAAAGGATCCAAACCTACAGAGGATGTCGAGGGTGCAACCGGTGAGATTATGTGTTTGGTAAAAATACCTGCCAAATATAAAATTATAAAGAAAAAAGTACTTGTCTCGCCAGCATCGACTCAAGAGACTGTTGTGCCGGCAGAGTATGAAACGGTTAAGGTACGTGAGCTTATCAAAGAAGCTGAAGCTAAGAAAATCCAAGTACCTGCTGCAGTAAAAACTATTTCCAAGGTCAAGCTTGTCATTCAACCTGAATTTAAATGGTTTTTAGGCGGCGATAATATAGAAGAAGGCTGGCAGTATGCTGCAGAAAGCGTATGCCTGGTGGAGGTACCTGCAAAATACATAGAGATCGAAAAAAATATTTTAGAAGAGGCAGCTACGACAAAAGAAGTTGTTGTTCCTGTTAAATATAAAACTGTCAAAGTTGGAAAACTTGTAGCAGAGGGCAAGACGGTCACAACTCCAATTCCTGAAGAGTATAAGACCATAAGCAAGAGTAGTAAAGTCGCAGATGCAAAAGTAACCTGGCAGCGTATTTTATGTCAAACCAATATGAATGATAAAGTGATTACGGAGATACAAAATGCACTAAATGAAAAAGGCTATAGTGTTGGTCAAGCTGATGGACGTATCGGAAATGCAACATATAGAGCAATTAAGAGATATCAAATAGATAATTCTCTCGCAACCGGCGGAATCACCTATGAAACACTTATTTCTTTAGGCATTAAGAAATAGCCTTGCTCTTTCCCTCCCAGCTCCGGAGGGATGAAGATTTTTTCTTCGATTACATAATTTCACATCATTTATATACATTTTTACTGCCTTTGCTTTTACTGCTTTTATCTTTTTCTGTTAACTTTTTGGGAGTAAAATATAAGGGCATCCATGAACAATGGGATTCATCGAAAGGATAGTATATGCCTAAATATATCAAGTGGTTCAGTGAAGTCAGTATTGAAAATGTTGATCTTGTGGGCGGCAAAAATGCTTCCCTGGGAGAAATGTATCAAAACCTTACTATAGAGGGAATACGTGTACCCAATGGCTTTGCCATTACAGCAGACGCCTATCGTCATATACTCGATAACAATGATGTCTGGGGGAAGCTGCATGAAGAGCTCGACAGTCTTGATCCTGATGATGTGGAAGAGTTGCAGCGTAGAGGAAAAGTATGCAGAGAGATCGTCTATAACTGTACTCTGCCTGATGATTTGACAGAGCAGATCGCGAGAGGCTACGAACAGCTCAAAGCTGAATATGGTGAGAATGTGACACTTGCCGTCAGGAGTTCCGCTACAGCAGAGGACTCCCCGGAAGCCTCTTTCGCAGGGCAAAATGAGAGCTACCTGAACATCAGCAGCCAAGATGCACTTCTGGATGCTTACAAGCGCTGTATAGCTTCCAATTTTACTGATCGCTCTATCCACTACAAATATGTTCATGGGTTTGATTATCTGAAAGTCTATCTGAGTGTCGTGGTCATGAAGATGGTCAGAAGTGATATCGGTACAAGCGGGGTGATGTTCTCTATCGATACAGAGACAGGTTTCAAAGATGTGGTCTTCATCAATGCTGCTTATGGCCTGGGTGAAAATATTGTTCAGGGAACCATTGATCCCGACAGTTTTTATGTACATAAGCCGACTTTTGAGAAAGGTTTTCGTGCAGTACTGAAACGTCGTTTGGGTAGAAAAGGGAAAAGGATGGTCTTTATCGATGAGGTTGGCAGAGAGACTGTCGCTGTCGAATACACCAAGAATATCGACACTACTCCGGAGGAACGCAGCCAATTCTGTATTACCGATGAGGAGGTGATGGTCCTGGCTGACTATGCGATCAAAGTCGAAAAGCACTATTCTCAGCAGGCAGGCTATCCTAAACCGATGGATATGGAGTGGGCCAAAGACGGACTGGAAGGAGAACTTTATATCGTACAGGCCCGTCCGGAGACTGTAGAGTCCAGGCAGAAGGAAAATCTTCTGAAAATGTATAGGCTTCAGGAAAAGGGCCGGCAACTGGTATCGGGTCGTGCAGTCGGTACGAAGATTGGCCAGGGCAAAGTACGTATCATCGATAATGTAAGTAAACTGAAGGAGTTTAAACCGGGTGAAGTGCTGGTGGCTGATATCACATCACCGGACTGGGAACCGGTGATGAAAACGGCTTCAGCACTGGTGACCAACCGGGGCGGAAGGACCTGTCATGCAGCGATCGTTTCAAGAGAACTGGGGATCCCGGCCATAGTCGGTACGGACAATGCCACAGAGGTGCTGAAAAACGGTGATGAGGTGACTGTTAGCTGTGCCGAAGGTGAAAACGGAATTGTCTATGAGGGATTGCTGGGCTTTGAAGTTGTGGAGACCGATCTGGGTCATCTCGAACATCCCAAAACACAGATCATGATGAATCTTGGCAATCCGGACCAGGCATTCTCTCTGGCCTCACTGCCGGTGGACGGTATCGGTCTGGCACGGTTGGAGTTTATTATCAATGCCTCTGTCAAAGCCCACCCAATGGCACTCAGTCATCCCGAAAAGGTGGATGAGGCTACACGGCAGAAGATAGCCAAACTCAGCAGTGCTTTTGCCAGTTCGGAGGAGTTTTTTGTCAAGACTCTGTCTGAAGGTGTAGCGATGATCGCCGCTTCGGTTTACCCAAAACCCTGTGTAGTACGGATGAGTGATTTCAAGACTAATGAATATGCCACTTTGCTCGGAGGAAAGTTCTTTGAACTGGAAGAGGATAATCCGATGATCGGTTTTCGCGGGGCGGCACGTTATTCACACCCCGGTTACGAAGATGGCTTTGCTCTGGAGTGCGCTGCGATGAAGCGTGTCAGGGAAGAGATGGGGTTTGAAAATGTCATCCTGATGATCCCCTTTTGCCGCCGGGTGGAAGAGGGGCAAAAGGTGCTCGATACGATGGAGAAATACGGCCTCAAGCGCGGTGAGTATGGCCTGAAGGTTTATGTCATGTGCGAAATACCAAACAATGTCATCGAAATTGATGCCTTCAGTGAACTTTTCGATGGGTTCAGTATAGGCTCCAATGATCTGACCCAATTGACTTTAGGAGTGGATCGTGACAGTGAAATTGTTGCATTTGATTATGATGAACGGGATCCCGGCGTGATGAAGATGATCAAAATGGCAGTCGAAGGAGCCAAGCGCAACCACCGACACAGCGGTATATGCGGACAGGGTCCTTCGGATTATCCCGAGATGGCAGAAGCACTGGTAAAAATGGGAATTGATTCAATAAGCCTGAACCCGGACAGTGTCCTGAAGACGATTCAGAATATCAAGATCTTGGAGGATGAATTAAACCTCCATCGATAAAATCCATCTTTTGTATTATTAAGTACGCACAAAACGCCATTTACGGCTTGTGCGTGACTATCCTTACTGTTTGGGATGAGTTGCTTCGTCCGGAAGCGTTACATCAACCTGAAGATCCAGTAATTGAGCTTCCGCATTATTTTCAGGAATCCACTGCTTCATAAATTCATAGTCATTCAGACGCGGATCGGTCAATGTCTCCAGGAACGCGACTATCTGGTCGATCTGCGCATCGTCCAGCTTGGTTGCCTGATGCGGGCTGATACCATCTTTTCTGTTTTTCTCCAACTGCGCGAGTGCCTTGGCGTGATTGTCTGCCGTATGTTCAAGGTTCTGCATATTTGCCTGCTTGACTTGCGCATTGGCATCATACTCTGTGGAAGGATCGACCATATGCTGCACCATTGCCTTCAATGTTGTAAAGGCACCGTCATGACCCCATGGCCCGGTCTTTTCGATATTGAGCAGTGACATTGTACGCCATTTATACCTGTCACTACGCTGGTTAGTGATCTCTTCACGTCCATAAGAGTCTCCGTTTTCCTGAGTTCCCAGTCCGATCTGCGGTACTGCCATGACATGAAGTGCATTGTCTGTAAAGAAA
>JAYEND010000007.1:0-11083 GCA_034721895.1 Campylobacterota bacterium
CTGCTTTATCTGCAGCTGCTGCAGTAGCGGTAGCAACAGCTGCAGTGGCTGTTGCTACACCCTCTTTTGTGCTGTCAACTGCATCAGATGCTGCTTCTTTTGTGGCTTCTACTGCTTTATCCGTTGCGGCGCTGATAGATTTACCGGCTTTGTCTGCTGCCTCTTTCGATTTGTCTCCACATCCGACAAACAGCATTGCTGCTGCAACAATTGATAGCATTGTGATCTTTTTCATTCATTTTCCTTTGGTTTTTAATGATACAAAAGTATAACTCTAAAATATCTGCAAAATGTGACATTTTAAAAAGAGTAATATACTAAATTAATTAATTTGCAAATTCAGATCAAAAAGAGTAAACTAAAAATGTCACATTTTGCAGATATTTTAGAGGTATAGTTTATTATATTTTATATAAAAAGGAGAAAAAATGATAAGAGGTCTTATAGGAACAGCGATAACAGTTGTCATCATTGTAGTGGTACTGAGATTATTGGGTGTACTGTAAAATGTTTAGCAGGAAGATTATGAAAAATTTAAAGATCTTACTTGTTTTGTTTTCATTTTCTATACTTCTTTCCGGATGTAATATATATGTAGATTCCGGTAGGGTGACGAAAGGCACTACAGCAGGATACAAGCAGTACAGGAACAAAACCATCAATATATCGGTTTTGACTCCTGACGGATGGGATACTAGCGTCGGTATAGGCGGTGAATATGCCATGATATCACCTGATCCAAAAAGATCTGAGACGAGAAGGCCTGCGATCTATATCAGCAGTTCTCCTATTGATTTCCTTTCAATAACGGGCGCACCAACATCCATGGATGGCACTTCTGAAGTGTACAAGAAGTCGAGATTGCCACTCTCTACAACGCTTGAAGAGTTCAAAAACAATAGATTGGCATTTATCACAGAAGAAAACATAGGGCCAAGGCTTCGTGTATCGGTCAAAAAGAGTAGACTTGCAAACCATGATGCCTATGAGATCTCTTACTCCTATAAGGCAAAAGAACTCCCTCAGAGACGGATGGTTCAGGAAACTTTCACTTTGGTAAATGGCAGGGTTTACAGGTTAACTTATTATGCGGATGAAGATGTTTATTCCAAATTCCTGAAAGAGCTACAGGTTGTTAAAAGTTCTTATCGCATTTTGAAATAATAATGAAAAACAAAGTTTGAAATGCTGAAAAATATATTTATTATCTTATCCTTGTTGTTTACTCTTGCACAAGCAAAAGAGTTAGATAAAGTCACTTTGCAATTAAAGTGGAAATATCAGTTTCAATTTGCAGGATTTATAGTAGCAAAAGAGAAAGGTTTCTATAAAGATGTTGGCCTTTCAGAGGTATAATGTATTGCATTTTATAAAAAAAGGAAAAAGAATGAAAAAGAAAATGATGATCCCTCTTATGGGACTTGCGCTTGCTACACTGGCTGGTTGTACAGATGGGGGAAATGTATCCCCTTCAAGTAATACTCCAACAGCTGCAACACCATATACGCAAGATTTGGTGGGAGCCAGGGGACGTGATGGTGAATCCAGTCTTGAGCAACGAGGGTTCACCTGGATACGAACACAAAAAACTGATACTGACTCCTATACCTACTGGCAGCATAAACAAAGTGGCCAGTGTATATCCGTTCGAACTTCAGATGGTCGTTATGCTTCTATTGTCAACTCTCCTGCCTTTGACTGTCAGAAGAAATAATTAAAAATAGAGAAAACGATGAAAACAAAACTATTCACAGCAGTAGAGTAGCAGGGATAGCCCTGCTTTCTTGCCGGCTTACTGGGCATGAACCTTGCAGCAAGAGTAGAAGCATCCTTATTGATAGTTAATATACTTAGGCACCTCTTTGATCTTAACACCACTAGCCGATTCCAACCCCAAGACTTGTTTTGGAGTCATTAGTCGAGGCTTGTCTTCATCAAAAAAGAGTTTAAATCCACCTGCCACTTCGTTGGATGTTCTTTTTGTATAGATGTTATTATAGATATCTACTTTCAGCTTTGGTGAACCATGTCCATCCAGATTGAATACAAGATCGATCTTGTCATACTTCTTGAGATCATTTTTATTCGTAACCATCGTATGTCTGAACATATGCACAATGAGTATCTTCTTTTCTTTGATGCCGTTCTTGCTCAGGTAATCAGTCATAGCAGCCTGTACCTGATTGATCTCTTTGCCTGTAATGCTGCCAATTACTTTACCGGGACGAACATTCAGTCCATAAACCTCAAATTCCGGATCGATAGCCAAATGCACATTGTCATATTTAAGATATTCAAGCACAGGCTGAATTGCTTGTACGGGAGTCATCTTCCCCAGTTGCAGATCTATAAAGACTGCAAAACCATGCTTGTTCGCTGCATTGATATAGGGCATTAATTTCTTGCTGGACAGTGGGATGACATAATCTTTCTTTCGTCCAGGATCAGCAGCAGCCAAACCATAAATGATGTCAAACCCAGGGACTACATTTTGATTTCCACTTGCTTTTTTATATTCATTGGCTTTGGCTTTGATGATGGGGATAATCGATTCAAGGCTATGTTGACCAAGTACACCCAGTGACTTAACACCAGGACGGCCATAATAGGCTACTATCATTTCATTTTTTGTTGGCAGTTGCTGCGATTTGGCTACATCTTTCATTTGTGCTGTTGCTGTTGTTGTAAGCCCCAGTACTGAAATAGCCACCGACATTGTCATGCCTACTAAAGTAGAGCGTATTTTTAATTTTTCTATCGTCATTGATTTCCTTTGTATTGCTGCAGTTTGTCATATCCATAGATATCATCACGGAATTGTATCGTTCCATCCCGATCAACCCATGTCGTGAGATAGATGATATCAACGGGAACAGAGTTTGACAGTCTCAATGGTGTTTTGATATTTTCTTCCAGGACCACTGTCGATTTTTCAAAATCTATTTTGGGATCCATCGTCGAAAATGTCTCAAGCAAATCAACAGGCTTGTGCAGTCTTACGCAGCCATGGCTGAGAGCCCTCACATCTTTGCTGAATAGATTTCTTTCATTTGTATCATGCATATAGACGGCATATTTATTGGGAAAGAGGTACTTAATCTTACCCAATGCATTGAATTCTCCAGGAGACTGCATAAATTTATAGGGAGGTAATTTTCGCCCATATTTATGCCAATTCACATCCAATGGATTAACTCTGGGGGAGTGTTCAGAATAGCCTGTATGGATCTCTATATTCTTTTTGTTGGTATAGTGCGGGTCTTTTTGGAGTTTGGGGATCGTCTCATGGCGGATGATACTTGCCGGTATTCTCCAATAAGGGTTGAGCACGATCGTCCGGACCCTGCCATAAAAGATAGGTGTTTCATGCCCTTTTCTGCCCGTGATGACCCTCATGGTCTCGATCGGCTCCTGGCCATCAAATACATACATAGTATAAGCTGGGATGTTGACATAGATCTGATAGCGGTCACTCCCTCGTTTGATCCACTTGATACGATCAAGATTGAGCTTGAGTCTGCTTACTTTCTCCTCTGCACTTTCGCTGAGGGCCTTGCGTGTCATTTTGCCGATATAGCCTTCAGCCTCCAATCCGTGTCTGAATTGAAATTTCTTAACTGCCTCTAAAAGACATGCGTCATAGCGCTTCGTTTCATTATTTTCGGGACAGGGTCGATAATCCCCCTCCCTTGCCAATCTCTCTCTCAATGCTGGGATCACGGGGTCTGTCATGCCTGGCTTCAAGTTTTCAAAAGAAGGTAGAGGCTGCCACCCTCCGGACTGAGCAATCCCCTGGTATTTTTTCAGCCCGGAAAGCAATCTGTCATAAAGCGGAAATTTTGGCTTGGCCTCTTCGAATGCATGGGTAAGCGACTGACTTTGAATCGATTCTATCAACAATAATTCAGGAGAGGTCAGGATATTGTGAACCACCCAGACGCCATGCTTATGATGATGCTTCAGATCGTGCTGAAACCGCTTCCAGTCGATATTGCCATAAAGAAGATGGGACATATAGTCCTGGTAGAGTTTGGCAATTTTAAATTCCTGCGCAACGATCTTCCGTTTCTCTTTGGGAGCTTTGATCTCCTTGAGCAGTTGATAGCTTTGATAGATTGAACCATTTCTATCCAGAGTGATATCACTCTCTATCTGCGCATAAAGTTCTTTGGTATTGGAAGTGTATCCTGCTTCATTGATCCAAATCGGCTGAAAATCAAGCAGTTGATACATCGCCGTCAATCGCTCCCTGTCATCACCGCTCGTGAGCTCACGGATATACTCCCTGTTCATTTTTTCACTCTCTTTGCGCATCGATGCATTCTGATCGATCTGCGTTATCCTGTGTGCGATCCTCTCATCGGAAATTTTATTGAGCCCGTGGATAAGACTCTTCTCTTTGAGTGCATGCTGCAGCAGCGAAAGGGCAGTATGACTGCTCTTTTTGTCTTTAAGGATGCCATTGATACTATCGACATAAAGCTGCATCACACCCAACTCAACCTCTACCCTGTTTTCCAAAGAAGAGGAGGTAAAGATCTTTTCATTATCAGGCAAAAGTTTCTTGTAGGATGCAACCAGCTCCGGATGCAAACCCCTCTTGAAGTCCTCCTTGAGTTCCTGCACCAACAGTTCTGTATATTGCGTTAAATAATCTTTGTCTACCCAGACCGGCTGATAATCGATCGCTTGATAAAGCTCCTGTACCTTTTTTGAGGATGAAGCGACCGATTTTTTGATCGCTTCACTCATTTGCTGACTGAACTCTTGCTGTTCTTGCTGATAAATCTCCTGATAGTCGGCTACTGTCGCCTGTAGCGTACCCAGACTCAAACAGATTACCAATGCAATAGTTTTGATTTTCAACTTCATCTTTAATTATTTCCCTTTGCAGTGCATTCGCCCATTTTCCCAGCCGATACGGTAGCTCTCATTTTCGTTGAATTTTTCGTGATTTTTAGCGTAGTTGCCACCGGCTGTTGTACAGCCGTCTTCGACTCCAGTCTTGTAGTTTGCATCTCTGTCAGCACCGAAGTTATGTCCCTGATGGACAAAATCATTTTTGCCTGGCCCGGAACCGGCACAGGCACCAAGCAGGAAAGTAGCCGCAAGGGATAGCGTCATCATGGTAAGTTTGGTATAAGTCATTGTAATCCTTCATCGTTGTAATTTGTTCAAAATTATACCGGAGCATATCCATTCTAACTCTTAAGAATCCTTCTGTACGATTTTTCTATCAATATTTGGATATGATAGCAAAAAATAAAATTGAAAAAGGAAGATCAATGAAAAAAATTCTAGTGGCAGTTATGGCTGCGGGACTACTCGGAACTTTTGCACAGGCAAATGAAAAAAGAGAGGTAGTCGTTTCTGAATTTAAACATCAAGCTACTAAAATCGTACCCCTTTCTGCAACAAAGTTTGAGGTGACCGATAAACACGGTAATACCAAAGTCGTCAATTTAAAAGGGAAAAAGTTCATCGTCGTCTCCGTCAAAGAACCGGGCAGTGAGGGGAAATCATACGCCGTAGATGAAGATGGCACGATCTGGTGGCAGGATGTGATCTCATCAGGTGCCGCAGGCGGGCACGAGACAACCAGCGGTATTTTCCCTGTGATCGTCAAGAGACGCTTTCACATGTCAGCGACCCACCCTTCTACTGACGGTGTCAACAACATGGACTTTGAAATTCAGTTCACGCAAGATGGCCAGGCACTGCACCTGGGACATACCAACATGATGTCGCACGGCTGTATCCATGTCGGGAAAAAAGATATCGAAACAATGTTTAATTGGGTCGACATGCAAACAAAGATCATAGTCATGCGTGGGCACTACGGACAATTTCTGAATGCGGAGCTCAATCAATTCAACAAAGATATGAAAGCGTATGACAAAAGTCATAAATAGTATTCTCTTGTCGGGAGCAATACTCCAGGCACAGGGAGATGTGCAACCGCTTGATTGTAAACTCCACATTGCCCTAGCACAGACGGATCCGACAGAGATCATCCTGACACTCAGTTATGATGACAAATGCAAAGTCATCATGGATCAAGGCAGCGGTCAGATCAAACTCATCTCAAAAAATATGAGTGATCAAGACAGCAATACCGATCAAAGCAGTGAAAACAATTCAACACTCCCCACAAGCAGCGCCGACAAGCTTATCACCCTCGCCAAAAGCAAATTGGGCAACAGCTATGCCCCCACCAAGGCCGGGCCCGATCACTTTGACTGTTCGGGATTTGTCTATTATCTTTTCAAAAGCAATGATATAGCGATACCCCGCTCATCGCTGGAACAATCCAAAGCAGGAAAGTACCTCAAACGCGAAGAGATCAAAAGGGGGGATATCCTCTTTTTTGACACTGCAAACCGCCACCATGTCAACCACAGCGGTGTCTATCTGGGAGAAGGGAAGTTCATCCACTCCAGCTCCGGAAAAGCCTATGCCGTCACCATCTCGGAACTGGACAAAGGATTTTATAAAGATAAGTTCCTGTGGGGGATACGAAAGCTTGATGAGTAGAGGACTGCAGTATTTGATCGCGGTACCATCTGCTTCCCATCGTCCCCGATGGGACACCCATACTCTTATTGGAACTTTATCTGCCGGACAATATCCATAAAAAACTCTCTGCTCCAGATATCCAGCACTCTACTATCAGCTATAAAAACTTCAACATCTCTTTTTGCTGCCGTGACATTCAGATTTTCTATACGCATCTTCAATAGTCTTAAAATATACTCTTTATCAATATCTTTAGGTATTTTGATCTCCTGTTTTTCTTGCCGATCACAGCTTTGTTGAAGTCTGGCAGCTAAGTGTTTTGTGTCCAACTCATATCCATGAGAAACATACCATACCAGATCATACCAATCTCTCCCCTTTGGCCTACTGCTCCAATCTCTACAAAGAATGGCATGTATTTTCCCTGCAAAGAGTGAGGGAAGTGTCATCGTGTTTAGAGTAAACGGAGAAGGAACCAACAGTGTCTTCTTCTCACTTGTAAAATCAAGTGGCGGGTGAGTATCTACTTCAAACTTTATTTTAACCAATCTACCCTGTCCAAATTTTCTTACTATATCTTCCGGTGCTTCTATATTGATAAGATGCTGGCTTGTGTTACCCTTTAAGAAGGCTGATCTTATCGTTCCATCTCTGTTTATCAACTGAATAGTCACTTCAAACCCAAAAGAGTGCAAAGCTTCTATAACTGCATCTTCATACACAGACAGATCAAATACATCATTGGGTTCTATCAATGAGAAATCAAGGTCTTCAGAAAACCTATCCAGTCCATACAAAATACGCAGTGCAGTACCTCCGTAAAATAGTGCATGATCAAAAAAACCTGCTCTATAGAGTCCTAAAAGTACGATCTCCTGAAGAATTTCTCTTAGTGATTCATAGGTTTTTTCTGCACTTGAAAGATCATACTTTTCCAGCATCTTTGCTATGGCAGGATGAATATCAGGCACTTTTTTTCCTTTTTGCTATGAGTTTACTTATGTTTTTGAGATTGGATGATCTGTAAGCTGTAGCTATAGTCGCGATCAGGTCAGTATCCAAAGAGCGTAATCCATCCCACTCTATACGTAGATCATATTCCAGATATACAGCCAACTTCTCCTGAGAGAGTCTTCCCATACCTCTGTCGGAGCGTACTTTATCGCAGAGCGCTTTTTCCGGGGCAGCTATCAGCTTCCCGCCATTGACACTGTCATAGAGCCAATCTACCCCTATGGCATACACTTGCAGCGGTACAGGCTTATATGAAAATCGTCCCAGGTCTGTCTCAAAGCTTTTTTTCCCACGCAGTGTGGCAGAGGTGATCTCGTAGACTCTTTCAGGTATAAGCCCATAATAAGACAATGCATAGTCATAGGAAACATATGACGGCGCATAAAGTATATTGGCTACGGAGATGATATCTACAGGCCCTTTTTGATAATCTGCCCCTAAAACGTAGATACCTTTTTTAAGTCGTATGAGTTCACCTTTATTGACCATATAGCTGATCTTTGCATTGACATTGTTCATAGTTGTGGATAGCAGGTATTCCAGTTGGTCATGTGTAAACACCGGTGTGCCTATCTCTTTTCTTAATTGCATAATATTCATGTCCAATTATAGCAATTATTTTACTAAAAGTGTATAGATAATATAATATTTTAATATTTTATGGCTATATATAGTGTTAATTTCAAAAAAATTTTGTGGGGTAGTCCTCCTAATCAAAATACTCATCAACTATCTGAGGAAAAAGCCTGATCGTTTTTCGGGCTTTTTCTATCTTGGGGGCAAAAACTTCGGCACTGGCAGGAAATTGCGCGACCAGATCTTCGTAAATAGCAATCTTGTCATTCATATGATCTTCCAGTGCATCCAGAAAGAGCTGCATATTTTCTTTGGTCACGGCAAACTTCATCAAGAGCTCAAACATCCGCTTGCGGGGGTGTATCGCCATCGATTCACCGGCTGCCAGGGCGATATCCTTGATATCCCATCTCGAAATATAAATACCGCTTGCATGCGGGGCTACCAGCTTGGCATAGAGCGCTTCCGTATAAGAGGGATAATCCTTGAGATCCATCTCCTCTTCCGACTCACAAGTGCCGTCGGCACAAAATGCCTCATTGGCATTAAAATCTTCAAACTCTTTTCTTAAATCTTCAATATCTCTCATTTTCAACTCTCCATTGTCAATTTTCAATTAATACAGGTATCTCATCCAAATCTATCGTAGCATCATACCATCGGTTGGCGATCAGCATCATTTTGGCGACGAAATGTATCTGCTCATCCATAAACTCCGGTTTCTCGAAGAGTTCCATCACTGCTGCATCTAGGCAATAGCCCTTGACCTTGCCCTCTTCAACTTCAATAAAATCCACTCTATCCGTATCCCTGGCACTCTCATCCAGTGTATCACAATAAGCAACTGCCTTATTCTGAAACTCCTGCTCGATAATCATCTTGTCCACTTTCGATTGACCGACACTGCTCATCGTAAAATCAAAATGCTCCTCAGTGATATTGAGTGCGATGGCTGTCGCATTCAGGCCATTGCGTTTCATTATTTTATTAAAATACTTTCTGCTGTAGCCTGTTTGGGCGTTATATCCCAGGATAGTACACAGACCGGTATCAGGTTTTATCTCATGTGGTTGCATAATCTCTCCTAAAAATCCATATTTCTGGCATTTTCATGTAGTGTCATCGCCTCTTCTTTTTCGAGTTGGCATCGGGGGCATACCTGTTCACCGCCTGTATAGGTAAAGTAGCTTCCGCACTCGTTGCAACGCTTGATATTGAAGGTTGCCAGTGTTCTCTGTGTCGGTTCAAAGAACTCCTGGATCTCAAATCCATTTTGCAGATGGATCGCATCTGGCTCACAGACATCATGACACAGATGGCATTTGACACAGAGCATCGCATCGAAGTTGATGAGAGAGAATTTACCGTCTGAACTGAGTGCGCCTGTCGGGCAGATACGGTAACAGATCTGGCAATTGGTACAATTCTCATCGACAAATTTCTGGGAAGTGAAACTCACCTCCTCTTCCGGAAGTACTTCATACTGTTCGGGCTTAGTCGTTCTTTTGAGTGTAGTAAAGAGTATCTTGCGTTTGTTGGGCAGCTTTTTGTTTTTGATCTTCGCGATCACAGCACTGTCTATTTCAAAACGCTGCTGCTCGTCCGCACCGACAGCCTCATCAAAGGCCTCTTTGTGTTTCACTGCACCCTTCAATGAGATATTGGAGAGAAATGAACGACGAGATGAGACTTCTCTCTCCTCGATACTGTTCTCTTCGGGTTGATAAGCAAGGTTTTCGACTGACAACTGCTTGTCACTGAAACTGGAAAGGATGAAATTCGCCTCTTCGATATTTTGCTCGATCTGCGCAAAAAGCGGGTCTCTGATCTCACAAGTCCGGCAATGTCCCAGATCCAGTCTGATCGGCTCTTCGCTTGCCAAAGCGAGTGAGATCAGATGCTCGACGCTCAGTGCACTGATACAGGGAATATTCTTTTTGCAGGAGATCAGATTCGTTTCATCTTCCAGTATCGAAAAGAAGAAATCAACCGTTGAAAAATCTCTCAGCGCAAAAGCTTCGGTAGGACAGACACCCACACAACCGCCGCAATCAACACAGGCAGAAGGAGTAAAAGTCGGGATATTGTCAACGATCTCGATCGTATTGACCGGGCATATCTCCACACATTTGGTACATTCAGAAAATTTGCTTGTCGCCCTGACACAGGAGGCAAGGTCAAAGTTCAGATTCATTCTTCACCGCAATAGGCCAAGAGCTTCTCTGTCACATACTCAAAATCACTGAGCATAAATTCCAGAGCCAGATCCGCACCGTCATGGTAAAGAGGTGTTCTGGATTCACGCTTCATATTGATCAAAAAGAGGGGTGTCCACTCCAGAAGGTGCTCTTTCAGAAAAGCTCTCTGAACCTCCAGTATTTCACATACTCCTGCCTTGTCATCTGCATCCAATGCTTTTTTCATGGCGACACAGAGCATATACATAAATTCCAGTTCGATACCGATATGATCTGCACTGACGACCCTCGCTTCAGTCAGTTCTACACGAAAATCCAATTCATTATAGAGTTCGACGATAGGGTTGTCGCCCCCGCTCTCGATCATCTGGTCATCTCGTGTATAAAAGCTCTCATAAGGAACCAAATGCATGAGGAAGAGATTGGTAAAATCAACATTGTAAAACTGTTCGATCAGCTCTTTGGTAGTATACTCATCACGCTTGCTCCACTCTCTATAGTTGGGGAACAGTGAAAGCAATGCCTCATCACTTTCGATTTTATTCAGGAAATCTTCATTAACTTCCATCAGCATCAATCTTGAGATCAACGCATAGAGCGCAATACGGTTTTCAATCTCTTGTTTCATTGTATTCATCTACCAACCCTTACCCTTTATTTTCTAAAATATTCTATTTCTATGTTCGGAAGTGGCAACTTTAGTTCCACCAAACATCCGTATAAAAGCATATTTATCATGCGCCAAAAAAAGAACAGATCTTTAAAAATTTGAAACCCTG
>JAYEND010000008.1:0-10962 GCA_034721895.1 Campylobacterota bacterium
ATCCCTCACTACTACCTCTCCGCCTCGATCAATATGACACCAGCTCTGGAGTGGTTGGAAAAACAGAACAGCAACCGCACTATCCAGGAACGGATTTTACCGGCGGCGCTCTTGATCCGTGCCGTTGTGCGAGCACTTGGGGGAGTTCCTGAGCTGAATGGTTTTTGGCAAGAGGATGCACATCAGGTCAGTAAGGCGATCCATCCCGGTATCGCCATTGCACTGCGCAAGGGGGGATTGATCACCCCTGCTCTGCTAAATGCCCAGGAGATGAGTCTCGACGATACCATGCAGGCACTGAGTGACTTGATCACCCGCACCCGTGCCGGCAAACTGCGCGGTGCCGAAATATCGCAGCAGACTATTACCATCACCAACCTGGGTGATCTTGGCGTAGAACGCGTCTACGGCGTCATCTATCCTCCACAGGTTGCACTTGTGGGACTTGGCCGCATCATCAATACCCCCTGGGCCGAGGGCGATACGCTGACGGTACGAAAAGTGATGCAGGCGACCATTGCCGGAGACCACCGTGCCACCGATGGCCGGACAGGAGCACTGTTTCTGGAAAAACTGAACCAATTATTACAAAAACCGGAGGAGCTACTATGACCAAAGAAGAGATCGAACGCAGCATCATTGAACAGATCCTGATGATCGCCCCGGATATCGAAGAGGAAGAGATCATGCCCGGTGAAAACCTGCAACGCTCCCTGGAGATCGACTCGTTCGATTTTTTAAAAGTGCTGACCGCCCTATATGAACAACTGGGGGTAGAAGTCCCCGAGGCCGACTACGGGAAGGTAGATACACTGGAGCACATGGCGGACTATTTCGCTGAACGCTTATAGAAAGGTTGTGAAATGATAGAGATCGGGAAAACTCTCATCTTTATTGGCATCATCATTGTCATCATGGGGATCATTCTTGCCTTTAGTGACAAACTCCCGTTTAATCTTGGCAAACTGCCCGGAGATATCACTTATCAAAAAGAAAACTTTTCCTTCTATTTTCCAATAAGCACTTCGATCATCATCAGCATCGTTTTGTCTCTCCTGATCTATTTTTTTGGCAAGAGTAATTGATGGACAATACTTTGATACTGACCATAATCAAAGCCTCCGGAGGATTAGGGCTTTTTCTACTCGGTATGATCATTATGACGGAGGGGCTTCGCGCTTTGGCCGGAGATACGATCAGGAATGCTTTGATGCGTTTCACCCGGAGTCCGGCTACCGGTGCAGCGACAGGTGCAGTCACTACAGCGATACTACAATCTTCAAGTGCCACAACAGTGATGGCTGTCGGATTTGTCGGTGCCGGGCTGATGACCTTTCCCGAGTCACTCGGGATCATATTCGGTGCCAACATTGGTTCGACGATCACCGGCTGGGTAGTTGCATTGTTTGGATTTAAACTCCATCTTGGTACGATCGTCCTGCCTCTCATTTTGTTCGGTGTGATACTGAAACTTTTTTTCAAAGACAAAATCGCTACATTTGGCTATGCTTTGGCCGGTTTTGGCTTGATATTTGTCGGAATCTCCCTGATGCAGGAAGGCATGAGCGGTTTTGAGGGGATCATCACTCCGGAAAACCTGCCCTCAGATTCATGGATAGGGAGGCTGCAACTGGTTGCGCTCGGCATTCTTGCGACACTCATCACCCAGGCTTCAAGTGCGGGTGTTGCCGCAACACTGACAGCACTCTATGCCAATGTGATCAATTTTGAGCAGGCAGCAGCACTGGTCATCGGTATGGATGTCGGCACCACAGTCACCGCTGCCATGGCTTCGATCGGAGGATCTGTAAATGTCCGAAGGACGGGATTGTCGCACGTTATCTACAATCTTTTTACAGGAGCAATGGCTCTCTTCCTGATCACACCCTATACCTATCTATGCGAAACCTTGGTGCCGGGCGCTTTAATGCAAAATGCAGAAATCGCCCTCGTCGCTTTTCATACTTTTTTTAATACTCTGGGGGTCCTGATCATTTTGCCTTTCACTTATCAGTTTGCTCACATGATGGAAAAGATCATCCCCTCAAGAGAACCAAAATTTACTGAGAAATTGGATAAGAGATTGCTTGAAGAACCCGAACTTGCTCTGGAAGCTGCGCGCATTTCGGCCCAGGATGAATTCATCGCGTTGCTGCGACACATCAACTTTATCCTGGGAGATTTACAACACGGCAAAAAAGCGGATCTTATTTTACTGCAGTCGGCCCTGGATAAAACACAAAACTATGTCGACAAAATCGATCTAAAGCAGGAGAAAGGTGCCAAACGGAAAGAGGTAATAGCCCTGATACATATACTCGATCATGCACAACGCCTTCATGAACGCTGTGAAGAGGAGGAATACAGAGCAAGACTTGTACAAAAATCCCCGGATTTGCATAAAGAGCATCAACAGATGATCACGGCCAATAACAATATCATCACTGCCATTTCCGCCAAAAGATTTTCCGATGCCGGCAAGTACGCTCAAAAGAATGAGAAACAGATCTTCAAATCCATGATGCCCTATAGAGATATGATAGTGGAGGAGATGGCCAAAGATGAGATCGATATACCCTTGGGAACCAGTAAGCTTGAAGCAGTCCGGTGGCTTGACCGTGTAAGTCATCATATAGCCCGTATCACTAGCCATATGGAAGAGGCAGTTTTATGCACTGCAAAATAATGGGCACCTTTTAACTTCCACGGGTGTATACTTATTAATATAAGTTAATACAAGATATAATTTTCCTATGCATTTTCAATCTATAGGCAAACTTGCCGATACCGAAATAATTACGATTAGTATTCACGCGACTTATGCTGAAGCCGTTGACAAAATACAGGAGTGCGGATATCCGCGTATTATTGTTGTCCATGATAATGGTTTTTCGGCTTTTAGTATCCATGATATATTACGGATAAATCACGAAAAAGACTTTTCTGAGTCCAGTGTGCTCACCCTGGATCATTTCGATCTTACTGAATTACCTGTAGTCGAAAGAGAAACAAACATTCTGGATGTCTTCGATCTTTTACACTTTGACGTTGATGATATCATCGTTGTCAATCCGGATGGTTCAATGTATGGACTTGTCACCTATTTTGACATTATCTCCAGCATCGACCCTGATGCATTGATGGACAATTTTCATATTTCTGATCTGATTAAAACAAACAAGAGAAGCCGCTGGGTAAGTGAAAATGAAATAACCCAGACGGTCCTTGACGAAATGGCACAAAACAATCATCATTCAGCAATGATTGTCAAGCAGCAAAAACCCATTGGTATTGTCACATCAAAAGATATCATTAAGCTGTTGGAACAAAAGAGTGACCTCTCACTGCCGATAAAACACTACATCACCCATCCGGTGATTACTATTCACTATAAAAGTACGATCAATGAAGCACTTAAATTTATCAAAGACAAACACTTCAAAAGGATCGTCACAGTTGATGACAAGGGTAAGCTTGTCAGTGTCATCACCCAAAAAGAGTTGATCGCAACAACCTATAGCCATTGGGTGAAATTGATGAAGGATTACTATAAAGAACTCAATAGAGTCAATGGTCTCCTGGAAATAAAGAATGAAAAATTCGAAAAGATCGCTTCAACAGATTCTTTAACGGGTTTGTATAATCGTATGAAGTTTATTGAACTCTATCTTTCCGAATATACTATTATGGTCCAGCGCGACAATACAATGTCGTTGATCATGATCGACCTGGATCACTTTAAGAATATCAATGATGACTACGGTCACAATGTAGGCGACAAAGTACTAAAAGAGATATCGGCTCTTTTTCTAAGCATATTGCGTAATGTCGATGTGCTTTGCCGTTGGGGCGGAGAAGAGTTCGTAGCCCTGCTGCCAACTGCCAATCTGGAGCAGACCGCAAAAATAGCCGAAAAAATCCGACATGCCATTGACAGCCACAAAACCAATGAAACCCCACATATAACGGCAAGTTTTGGTGTTACTCAGATCAGGAATAGTGATACGCTTGATGAAGCCATCAACCGAGCAGACCAGGCACTCTATGATGCCAAAGATGCGGGACGCAACTGTGTTAGAACAAACTGATTTTACTTATAGTCCCAAATCTTCTTCCCTATATTTCAAAACATATCCATCATTATCTGCAATATAGATGAATCCTTTTCCATCAAAGGCGATTCCCTCCTGTGCAGCCTTAGGCAACTTAACCTTTTTGACGATTTTTCTCTTTTTTAGATCATACCGGACCAGGAGATCTTTTTTGTCACTATTATCATAGCCAACTTTACAACATAAAACAGTGTATAATAATGATATTCAAGGACAAAGAATGAAGAAGAACGAAGAGATAAATGAAAATATTGAGTTCCCCTGGCAAAAACCAAAATCTTCCAGTGAGGATCCCCGGGCTCCCGAGGAAGTTCAGGCGATCATGGACAATCCCAGCTATATACTTCCTGTAGAGGATAGTGATTTTATCAAATCAGATGAAGCACGGGGAGTCAGACTGCAACTGGATTATCTCAAAGCTGAAATCAAGCTGCAAGAGTATGGAGTAGAATCTACTATTGTTGTTTTCGGGAGTGCAAGGGTTATGGAAAGAGAGAGCGCGATCGAAAAACTCGCTGCCATCCAGAATAAGCTGGAGGAGTCCGGGGAGTCTGTCGAACTCTTTGATGAGCTGACTATTGCTGAGACCATGGTCAGAAAGAGTTATTACTATGATGAGGCACGGAAATTTGGGCAACTTGTCGGAAAAAGCGGGGAAAACCCGGATGATTGCCGGGTCACGATCATGACAGGGGGTGGACCGGGAATCATGGAGGCGGCCAACCGGGGCGCCTTCGATGTCGGTGCCAAATCAATCGGGCTCAATATCCAACTCCCCCACGAACAATTTCCCAACCCCTATATCACACCGGGGCTCTGTTTCCAGTTTCACTACTTTGCCATACGAAAGCTCCACTTTATGCGTCGTGCCAAAGCGCTGGTAGTCTTTCCCGGCGGTTTTGGTACACTCGATGAATTCTTTGAAACAATTACCCTGATCCAAACCAAAAAATACCCTTTGCTCCCTATTGTATTAGTTTGCCAAAAGTACTGGAGTCGGGTGATTGATTTCGAATTTCTCAAAGAGGAAGGCGTCATCACTTCGCAGGATCTTGATCTTTTTGCATTTGCGGAAGACGCCGAAGAGGCATGGAGTGAGATTCTCAAGTGGCATGAAGTGCATCAGTCACCACTTTTCTAATATGTCTGTGAAGTACTCTTAAAATCAATTAGGTACAATATCCATTAGCACTATCACTTACTATACATGAAGGATATACCCATGATGCCCCAAGAGCGATACAAAAAACTCAAAAAGTACCTTTCTGAAGAGAATCCGGTTCTCCTTGATGTGATTGTCAAATATGAATCACTTGATAAAATAGGACATTCTCTGGGGTTTATCACTCCCGATGAGACCTATACGAGCCATATCTCCTGGTGGCCGATGATCTCCATACTTGGAACCTTTTCATCGGGAAAATCAACTTTTATCAATGACTATATTGGAGAGGCGATCCAGGAGAGCGGCAATCAGGCAATTGATGATAAATTTACGGTAATTTGTTATGGCGACAACGAGGAGCCTGTCACGCTTCCGGGCCTGGCTCTTGATGCGGACCCCCGTTTCCCCTTTTATAATATCAGCGAAGAGGTAAACAGGGTTGATCCCGGTGAAGGCAATCGTGTCAATCTCTATCTCCAACTCAAAACACTCAAATCAGAGAAAGTCAAAGGCAAAATTCTCGTAGATTCTCCGGGCTTTGATGCAGATAGTCAGCGAGATGGGATTTTGCGCATTAGCAATCACATTGTAGAGATGTCGGATCTTGTACTGATCTTCTTTGATGCACGTCATCCTGAACCAGGCGCAATGCGTGATACACTCGAGCATCTTGTCGCTACTACTATCAGACATAGAGATGCCAACAAGGTGCTCTATATCCTCAATCAGATCGATACGACTGCCAAAGAGGATAATCTCGAAGATGTGATCGGATCATGGCAGAGGGCACTTTCCGGAGAAGGATTGATTTCAGGTAATTTTTATGCCATCTACAATGAAGGATCTGCTGTGCCGATCGAGAATGAGGCATTAGCCGAGCGACTCAAAGGCAAAAAAGACAGTGATCTGGCACGCATTACAGATCGGATGGACAAGGTTGGTATCGAGAGAGCATATCGTATCATCAAGTCACTCGAAGATTTCGCCAAAGAGATGAAAGATGAGAAAATTCCTCTGCTTCAAGAGGCATTGCAGCGTTGGAAACGCAAGGTGTTTTGGGGTGATTTGATACTCTTTGCTTTACTTGCTGTGGCACTGGGAGCGTTGCAGTTGCAATTCAATCTTTTTGATAAATTATTGGGCTCTCAGACGAGTATCATAGTAACCTTGGCTGTTGCAGTAATGATTCTTTTTGGTATCCATCTGAAAGTGCGCGGATTCTTTGCACGCAAAGAGGCGAATCGCTGGAAAGAGAAAGATATCGCTATCTCAAAAGCCATTATGCACAATACGCGATGGTGGCATTCAATGTTTGGCCTCAATAAACAGGGATGGCATAATCGGACCAAGGCGAAACTTGACCGGATTATGACACAGAGCAGAGAAGCTATCCAAAAACTCAATGACCAGTTTGTGAGCCCCTCGGGAATAGATAAAGCGAAGGAAAGTATAATTGAGTAGATGGGAGGGGGCAAGGAGGTAAACGACTCGCTACCCTTTTAGATCAAGATCATCGAACGTTCTTCCTATGCCGCCCATATAAGTCCTATTGAACTCCATGGCATGATGCTGCACCCTGAATCCGCCATTCATCACAGCAAAAATTCTTTTTCCGAAAAAGGCGCCGGCACCAAAATTATATTGATGATAATATACATGCGCCTTTAGCCCTGTCGTAAAATAATCATCCTTTGCATTTTTGCTGAAGTTGTTACTCTCCTTATCATCCAAATGGATATACCTTCCTATAATTGTCGCATTTGCCCTGAATGTGTCAAACTTTTTTTTAAAGGTGTATTGCACATCTGTCTGATAGACATCGAAGTGCTTATAGTCACTGAAGTATTGTGTCAGCTTAAAATCCCGGTAACGGTATCCCAAACCATAGACATTACCTCCATCCACCTCTTTCATCAGGTTGTCATCGATGGTTATAAAGTTCCGCTTGGCCCTATGATGGCGATAAACTCACCATGGCCGATAGACAAATTGAGATCTTTGATCACCTCAAGATCAAGCTCCCCCATTTTATATATTTTTGAAACATGTTTGGCCTCGATCATTTTATTCCTTTGTAATCCAAACAAGTTTAGTCAATTGTTTCTAAAATATATAGCACGCTACAAAACTTATGATACAATCTATTGAATATGAAGGAGAATAACCATTGAACATTAAACCTGACTGCATTGGCTGTCTACTGAATCAAACTCTCAAGGTATCCAAACTTCTGGATCTGGATGATACTGTAAGCAAAAAAGTGCTCGATCGTTCTGCACAGATACTGATCGATCATGACCTGTCATATACTCCGCCACAGATCGCAAGAGATATCTATCAGGCGATTGCAGATATTACCGGAGAGGATGATCCTGTCTCTCTCGCCAAAGAGCGTGCCACCCAAGAAGCACTCAAGGTCGATACCTCTTTTGTCCAGAGTATTCCCGATGCGCTGAAGCTCTCGGTTATCGG
The DNA here is from genome assembly GCA_034721895.1 of Campylobacterota bacterium. Classification (GTDB taxonomy): domain Bacteria; phylum Campylobacterota; class Campylobacteria; order Campylobacterales; family Sulfurovaceae; genus SZUA-451. Next base: position 7,750 of record JAYEND010000008.1, read on the forward strand.
CAATGTCATCGATTTTGGGGCACAAAATCAGTTCGACCTGAACGAAACGATTCAAAAACAATTCTCGATTCCTTTTTCACTCGATGACAGTGCCAGCTTCATTAAAGAGTTGCAGAATGCCCGGGAGATGGTAGTGATCGGTGACAATACCGGAGAACATGTTTTTGACAAGCTGCTGATCGAGACTATCCAAAAAGAGTATGATATTCAAATATACTATTTTGTCAGAGGCAAACCCATCATCAATGATGTCACGGTAAAAGAGGCTCAGATACTAAGCAGTTGTGCCCATATCATCGATACAGGCGTGGAAACTCCCGGTTATGACCTGGCAGAGGCCAATAGTGCATCGAGAGAGATCTTCGATCGAGCCAATATTGTACTTGCCAAAGGTATGGGAAACTTCGAAAGCCTCTATCAGCAGGCGCAACGGCCCATCTATTACCTTTTCATCATCAAATGCGATGTTGTTGCCCAGGCGATCGGACAAGAGGTCAAAGAGATGGTTTTCAAAAAAAATTGAAACTATTGGATAGAAGGCAAATACAATGACTCCTGTTGATATCAGCCATATAGCAGCAGAAAACCATGACTATGCGATTCACCTGGCAACCTATCAAAAGGTGCTTACCTACAAAAATGGCTCTTTCAATATTGACACGGTCTTTGAGCGGGACCCCTATGAAGCAGTAGATTTTTGGCGCAATATCTCTCTGGCAGCAGAGGTTCTTCTGAAAGCCTCTCTCCTGAAACATCAAATACCCTTTTTCAAAAAAAGAGCCCATGGTGAGTATGGCGAAAAGGTAACTGCGTCCGACAATGAATGGCTGAAGGGGACACTCCAAACATTGCAGATCGATTATGTGGCACAGATCAATACCGGCACGATCAGTACAGCGATCAAAAGTGCTGAGGCAACTCTCTTTGAGAAGATCTCCTTCAATCCCGAAAAAGCCGAACTGATCTCAGAGATGTTCTACATTATCATTCGTACCCGCCGCAACCGCAACAATCATTTTTTCTTCCCCAACCAGGGAATAATCGAAATGCCGGAAGTGGAAATACTTTTTTTGCCGCTACTGAATCTACTCGAAGAGGTGTACGAAACTTAACCTACTTTTTCAAAAAAACCTCACCATAAACAGTATCCAATGGGTAACCGTCATCCACCCATTTCCTGATCCCTCCCTTAAGCGAATAAACATTGGTATATCCCATCTCTCTCAGTGTCTTGGCAGCCAGGTTTCCTCTTTTTCCGGTACAGCAATAAACTACGATACGGGCTTTTTTATCCGGGAGAGCATTTTCGATCTTGAATTCCAGATATCCTCTTGTGATCGTTACCAAATTAAGATGGAAGATTTCGCCATGACCCACCTGATCAGGCTCTCTGATATCTAAAAGATAGAGATCATCCACATCATCCTCGATCAATTTATACAACTCTTTTGTTTCCATTTCGTTTACTTTGATCACTTTGACACTGCTATTTGTATCAACCGCATCTTTCGCCCAAAGCGTCACGATAGAAAGAGTTAGTATCCATAAAAATTTTCTCATTACTGCCCCTTTGTTTTACAGATATTATAGTTTGTTAAAATTATAAGTCAAGTAAATAGTAAATATTTATACTATTTTACGGTATGTTTGACAACCAAATGGTTAGAACTTATGAAATATATCTATCTCTATTTTCAATTTACCTGATAGATATAAAAGCATAATCCTTTATCTCTTTTGTTCTTTTCAGTTTTATTTATTTTAGACTTAACAGACACAATGAAGCGTGAAGCTGCAGATAAAGACTCTGGCCCGAGTTAAGAACTTTAAGCCGTATTTTTAAAAGCGATGATATAATTTTTTATATAAGTTAAATATATTTTTTGTTGAATTTTGCCGTAAAAAATTACAACTTATCTGAAATAATGATTTGGCGTATACTACTTTAAAACTTAAGTTATTGGTTTTTATGGGGGATTTGCAAGTGACTCTATAATATATATATGAAATTTCAAGGTAATAAATTTATGCAACAACGCAAAAATAATGAAATAGGCTTTGATGAATTAAGAACTTTTTTAGCACGATATAAATGGCTTATCATCACTTCAGTACTGCTTACAACTATGATTGCAATTGTCACCGCCTATATTCTACCTAATATCTATCAATCAAATAGTTCAATAGAAATAGTTTCTAGTCGTGAAGGTGTCCGCCATGATATTATGGGAAGAGTAACCCAGGCAACCGATGAAAATATCGTCAATGAAAAAGAGATTATACAATCACGATATATTATTTTTAAAGCCTTGGAAAACCTGAATATTGGAACACGATATTTTGTAACAAAACATTTCAAGACAAAGGAACTATACAAAAGCTCTCCTTTTATTGTAAAATCCGGATTGATAGCAGAGCAGGTTGAGGGATATTTATTTCAACTTATTCCAGTCGGAGAGAAAAAATTTAGGCTTATAGTAGAACCTCCACTCAAAAAGAAGCTTATCAGTAAAGTACGTTCATATATTGAACCCTTGCCAGAAAAAGAGCAGCCTGTCTATTATGACAAATTACATGAATTTGCTAAGCCGATCAATACTCCATGGTTTAATATAACTGTTCAAAAGATTTATAAATTTGACAATAATCATTACTCTTTTACACTTACTCCAAATGAAAAGATGTTTAGATTTGTTCAGAAAAAGCTCACAGTATCAAATTTATCTGAAAAAGGGACAATCCTTTCACTTGCTTTTGAAGATACTGTATCGCTTCGTGCCAAAGAGATACTGGATGCTATCGGATATGCCTATGTCAGTGAAAAGCTTAGCCTTAAAACAAAAAGTGCACAAAGCAAATTGAATTTTATTGATTCACAGCTTAAAGCCATTAATACAACACTGGAAAGCTCTGCAAATAAACTTCAGACTTTCAAAGCTTCCAATATAATTATCAATATAGGGGACAAAACATCCGCAACCACACAAAAATTAAGTGATCTCGAAACACAACTTTATGAGTTGGCGATGAGCAAAAGTGTTTTAGAAAATATCCATAATTATATTGAATCCCATAATGATATAAGAGGAATAGACGTAAGCTTTAAAAACGAACAGTATAGCAATAACACAGTTGATGCTATTATTATAAAAATACAGGATGCAAATGCACGCCGCATATCCATGCTTGAGAAGCATACTAAACTTCATCCCA
>JAYEND010000009.1:0-1529 GCA_034721895.1 Campylobacterota bacterium
GTGATTCAAGCTATTTTGGATTTTGAATAATTCTTTTGATCCCTTAGCCCATAGGATAAAGTATCTCATCATGTACTTTGTCACAAGCTTTTAAAACTTTAGGGTCAGGTGACGAATAGCCACTCTAAGTAAATATTCGCTACACCGCCCTTACAAGAGGGGAATAGAATATGCCAAGAAAACCCAGACTGGACCTGGCAGGCTTCCATCACATAGTCAACCGTGGTGTAGCCAGAGCCAAAGTCTATAAAAGCAGTGAAGACAAAGAGAAGTTCCTGGAGATACTCTGCAAAGCGTGCAGGATATACAAAGTCAATGTACACGACTACTCTCTCATGGACAACCACTACCATCTACTCATAGAGACCAGCAGTGAAAATCTTTCACTCTTCATGCGACAGGTCAGCTCCAACTACGCCATCTACTTCAATAAAAAGCACAAACGCACAGGGCACCTCTGGCAAGGACGATACAAATCATGGTATATCTTTAATGAAGAGTATCTCTATATGCTCTTTAGATACATAGAGCATAACCCCATAAACGCAAAGATGACTCAACGCATCGGAGAATATCCGTTTACTCTTCTGGCAGCATTGCTCAATAAAAACCAGGAGCTTATCTCCTGCGCCAAACACTCTAAACTCAAAAAAGAGTATCACTATGAGAGTATACAGGAAATGCTAAGCAGGCCACTCAGTAAAAAAGAGCAAAAAGAGTTAGAGGCAGAACAGAAAAAGAAGATAGTTCAAACCGAACATGAGTTCAGGCAGGAGAAAGATAAAATGCTAGCGCAGCACTTCGAAAAAGCAAAAGATCTAACCGCAAGAAACTTAGCTATTATGAGTGCGTTAGATGACGGATATAAACAGGCGGAGATAGCACGGTATTTGAGTGTTTCGACTTCTATGATCTCCAAAATATTTAGGATTAAGAAATAAAAAGTGACTGGTCGTCACCTCTATAATTTCATAAGATATCTTTCTGTTTGAGTATTTAGCACTATAATACTATTTTTTGAAAAATCAGATACCTATCAAACATTTTTTCTCTATTCTACTCATTTTTTTGATCTCATATTCTCTTTTGGAGGCAGAGCTGCGATCTGAATACGCTTCATAATAGACCAAAACTACAGGCCGTCTGGCTCTCGTGTATTTCGCTCCTTTATCTGAAGCGTTATGCTCGTCGATACGTCGTTCCAGTTCTTTGGCGATACCCGCATAAAGTGTATCGTCAGCACAACGAACTATATAGACATAATACATTATGCTCCTTATTCTGTAGGAATTCTTACCATACCAACTTAATACACCGGTCAATCCAGGGGACTTAAGTGTTCCGTGATCTAGGGCTTCTCTTGACTCGGTACCGGTGGTTGATTTTTGATGGGCTTTATGGGTTTGATGGGCTTTATGGGTTTGATGGGCTTTATGGGTTTGATGGGTCTTATATCCTTGATGGGTTTTGTTTCTGTGAAAGGTTTTGCCTCTGTGAAAGGTCTTATATCCTTGATGGGCTTTATGGGT
>JAYEND010000009.1:1629-24977 GCA_034721895.1 Campylobacterota bacterium
TTTGATGGGCTTTATGGGTTTGATGGGCTTTATGGGTTTGATGGGTCTTATATCCTTGATGGGTTTTGTTTCTGTGAAAGGTTTTGCCTCTGTGAAAGGTCTTATATCCTTGATGGGCTTTATGGGTTTGATGGGCCTTATGTCTTTGATCGGTTTGATAGGCCTTGTCTCTTTATGTGCCTTGGGTTTCTCGGTTTGCGTTGGTTCAACTTTCTTTTGCTCTACTTCCTGTTTGGCAACAGGTTTTGTGTCTTTGTCCGGTGCAGTCGTTTCTGACATATACCTGATAACAATAAAACCTATCAAGAAAACTGCTATTATTATAAGCAATTTTTGTATAAAATTTTTCATTAGTTTCATTTCTCGTCCTTTATTATAATATACAGAGAAGGCAATAAAAAGATGTTTAAGCCTTAACCAAAAATTGAGGAGTCGAAGTTATCTCTGCATCTGATCATAATACATAATGCCCCCAATAATCAAGGCAACCACGATAACAGCAAATATTATTTTTACTGTACTATAGGGGCGTTCTCCGGCTATTCTGCCTGTCTGCGCATTGATGGCATAGTAATAGACCTTATCCTTCCATTTGAAGCTTGCGGTCCATAAAGGAAAGAGCACATTTTTGAAGGTGACGTTATGGTATCGGGTATCGACGGAGTGGATCTGCTGCTGGTCTCCGCCAATGTCTCTTCGGATCGATCGTTCGATCAGTGATCTCATCCTGGCTTTGGCAAATTCAAAACCATTATCCAGGCCTATGGTGTACTCCTCTGTCTCAAATCCGCTGAGGTACTTTTCATCGAAAGGCTTGAGGCCACCGGTATTCCAGGGGCCTAGAGAATCGATGATCGCCCTTGAGAGTGTTTTGCTGGCACCGATGGTGACATCATCAAAGCTGACGGAGACAGTGCCGCTGGCAGATGTCCACCGGATACGCGGCTCCTGCACCTGGATACGCTCCTGTCTGCCGTTTCTGACAACGGTACGGGTCACAGTGACATAGTAAGTATCACCCCGCATTCCCTGATAGCGGGTGATCGTATCACTATCGTAGGTCCAGTAGGGGAGATAATAGCCCTGAAGCTTCTTTTTTCCGTTGAAATATCTGGTAAAGGCAGAAGGTGCAAACCAGAGTGAACCTATCCACCTCTTGAAACGCTCTTTTGCCTCTTTCTGAGTGACTTGAAAAGGGAGAAGGGACTGGGGCGTGATATCCTGAACGAAGTCGGTAATGGCCGGTGTGCCGCAATAGGGGCAGTTGGAACTGATAGAGTATGGAGTAAGTGTAAAACTACTGCCGCATTTACTGCAGACGATCGTTTTTTCGATCAGTTCCGGAGGCTGATCCGAAAGCTTTGCCAATGCACTTTTGAAGTCGAACTCTTCAATCTCCTCCATTGTATCTTCAATAGCACTCTCCGTACCGCAAAATTCACATTTGAGTTTGCCTGTAGCCGGAGAAAATTTCATCGGTCCCCCGCAACTGGGGCAGGTAAAATTAATAGCGGTGAATTTCAAAGCGCTGGAGGTGTTGTCTTGAAAAGTCTACTCAGAACAGTAGAAGCTTTCTGCCACTTATCCATCCCCTCTGTCCATACGAGCGAATCACCAATGATTGTTCCATCATGTATTAGCATTTCAATTGTGTCTGTATCGTATGGACCATGAGCTTTCTTGTCGATAGCTATAAAATAATGCTCATGACTATCGGGAATCATGGGCGGTACTCCCTTATTGCCTTGCAGACTGCCAGCCATCTGATTGGCCATAGCAAGTCCGGCACCCATTCCAACCATATCGGCTGCACCACCAGCATTTTTATTGCCGAGAGCTTCCCCTGTTTGATATTTGAGGTTTTCATCTAGATTGTCAGTAATCTCTCTGCCTGTGCGCCTATCCAGAATTTTTTCAACCTCTTCCGGCAGGGAGATATTCTCAACCAACATTTTAGTCAAAGAGAGTCCATACTCTTCAAAGTAGGGAGAAATTTTTGTTGCCATAAATTCTCCAAGCGTCTCGTAATTGGCAGCCAGATCAAGTGCTGCAATCTCATTTTCTCCCATTATCGAGGCGAATTTGGAGACGATAAGATTCGTCAGTTGCGCATCGATCTCATCGGTGCTGAAGTGACCGTCGGTTCCGACGATCTCTGTGATGAACTTCTTGGGATCCTGAACCCGTATCTCATAGGTACCGAAAGCACGGAGGCGAACCATGTCGAATTCGGGATCTCTGAGCATGATTGAGTTTTTTGTTCCCCATTTCAGATCAATAAAGCGTTTAGTATTGACAAAATATATCTCTGCCTTAAAAGGAGAGTTAAACCCATGGTCCCAGTGCTGCAGTGAAGTGAGTATCGGAAGGTTTTTGGTTTCCAGCTCATAGGTGCCAGGACCCAGAATATCAGCGATCTGACCCTCATTAACAAAGACAGCCATCTGGGATTCTCTGACGATGAGTTTTGCGCCGTACTTGATCTCGTTACCGTGGCGGTTAAAACGGTAGACCATGGTATCCTGCGTATCATCCGTCCACTCAATGACATCGATAAACTGTCCGGTAAGCCAGTCAAACAGTCCCATCTATCCCTCCTTCTTTCCAAGCTTTTTCGGGCTTGTTTCAGGCAGTGCTTCTGCCTTTACTTTGATCGCCAGGAGTGCATCCTTGAGCTCTTTCTCAGTCTTTTGCAAGTCTATCAGTGCCGCCTCTCTGGCTTTTTTGCCCTCATCGGCAATCTTGAGTGAATCATTGAGTGTTTCGATCAATGTAATATTGGCTTTTTTAATACTGTCAATATCGAAGATACCCCGTTCCATCTGTTGTCGTACTTCCATGTTGGCTTCCCGAAGTCCCTCCGCATTCTTTTCAAGCAGCTCATTGCTCAGGTCGGTAGCTCCCTTGACCGCTATGGCTGCATCATGGCTTCGGAAGATAGTCACAGTCTGTGCCAGTTGATTTCTCCAGAGCGGGACGGTATTGACCAGTGTCGATGTGATCTTGTTGATCAGGGATTTGTCATTCTCCTGTACCAGGCGGATGCTTGGCAGTGATTGCATGGCAACTTGCCGGGAGAGCCGCAGATCATGGACCCGTCGCTCCAGATCGTCCCCGAATCCTCTGATCTCTTTAAGATTCTGGATGGCAAGCATCTCCTCGCTCCGGGCCTTCTCCTCGTATTCCGGAATAATCTTCTCTTCCAACTCTTTGAGTTTTTGTTCTCCCGCCTGAATGTAGAGTTCCAGATTTCTGAAATAGTCAAGGTTGGCATCATAGAGTTTATCGAGGGAGACGACATCAGTCATTAGCTGACTCTTGTGTTTTTCCAGATTGTTGGCAGTCAGGTCGATCTGGTCGCGCACCTCTTCATATCCTTGTAAAAACTTGGTCAACGGTTTGGTTTGGCCGAAGAGCTTCTGCCACCATGCGAGCTTTTTGTTAGGGTTGAGTTCATCCAGGTCAAAACCACGGATCGCTGCCACAATATTATTGAGCGATTCACCCGCTTTCCCAAGATCTTTGTTCTGAACGCCCTCGATCATTCTATTGGAAATCTCATCAAGTTTTTCCTGTGCCGCGGAACCGAAATAGATGACGGATATTCTGTCATTGACATCCAGCTCATTGGCTGCCTGAGTCACCTTATTCTCCTCTTCCGGTGTCACTTGAGGAAGGGCACCTTCCACATCTATGGTAGCGGTTTCAATGGCTTCTTTGGTTTTTGTTTCCATGATATTTCCTTTTTTAGTGTTTGATCTGTTCTTTGAGCACATCGATATGGACATCGAGGTCAAATTCATTGTTTGCTTTAAGTCGTTTGAGTTCCTTTTCGAAGCGTGATTCGACATCATCCATCAGATGCAAAAGTCTCTCTCTGGTTTCAGGGTCTATCTCTTTTTCATCAAGAGCTGTATAGGAGCCGGTTACCTTGGCTACCCCATCAATATAGACATTGAGAAACTTTCTTGAAGTTCGAATATCTTTGGGATCATTCGCTATCGCTTCAAGAATTGTCTTTGCCCGTTTCAAAGCCAGATCTATTTTGTCGCTCAATTCTCTGTCCCCGATGGCATCGGCATTTTTTTCGATCGCTTCAATCTTCTCTCGTGCTTCATGAAAGGTATTCAGTACCAGATCGGCTGAGATATCCCCAAAATCTTCCATTTTATCTTTTCTGGGGTCAAATCCATAATAGAGCCAGTAACCAAAGACGGAGAGTGCGCTCAGAAAAAAGGATTCAAACAAAGGCAGTGCTCCTGCTATGTAGGCAGTGAAAAAGGTGGAAATGCCCATCAGGTAGGCGGCAAAATGTTTATAAGGGGTCTTGGGTGCTCTGGTCAGTTTGGCTTTATGATAGACGATCTCCTGAGCAAAACCTAATTTGGAGAGGACCAGCGTACCAAAGAAGAGAAGAAAAGCGATACTGTTGATGAAAAAAGCAGTGAGATTCATTTGAAAAAGTGCGATAATAACACTCAGAAACAGCGGGATCAAAAAAAGATAGAGCAGAAATCCCTTTTTGATCAGGTTAGCCTCGATCTTGGGCGGATTGTAGCGTTTTGCATTTGCCATAAAAGTCCTTAAAGGAGTTTGCTCAAAGGAGCCAAAACTGCCGAACCGACACTGAAGATGAGAAAAACAAATCCGAATATTTTTTTATAGGTAGTTGACATTACTCTCCCTTGATTTTTAATCTAATAACATTGTAGCATAACAATAGTGGAATAATTGCGAATAAGAGGCGATAAATGATAATTTAATAAATAATACGTGCCAGATAAAGTCCGGAGGAGGGCGCAATGGCAGTGGTGTGGCGATGTAGAAGATTGAGCTGCTCTCCAAGCTCCTTGAGAGTCATCCCTTTCTTTGCACAGAGCATGGTTGCTTCGATCATCATTCTCACCTGGGCACGGAGGAAACCGTTGGCTTCAAAATAGATGACATGGTAATCGCCGAACTCCCTGTAAAAAGCCCGATAGATTTCCCGAATAGTGGTATGGGTGTCGGATCCGGTCTTGTGAAAATATTTGAAATCATGTTCCCCTTCAAAGAGGCGAAGGGCTTTTTGCAAAAGTTCAGGATCGAATGAAGGATAGTATGCCACATAGTTCTCTTCAAAGAGAGAGGGAGTCTTTCTCTTGAAGAGATAGCGGTAAATGCGTCTTTTGGCAGAGAAGCGGGCGTGAAATACCTGATCGGCGATAGTAATATGCTTGATGCGGATATGGCGGAGTTTACGGTTGAGTTCTCTATGGAGTTTGCCTCTGTCTCCCCAGTAGTCAGGAAGGTCAAAGTGGATCACCTGTCCTGTAGCATGAACTCCTGTATCGGTACGGCCGCTGCCGACGATATCTGAGTCGATATGGAGCTGATGCAGGGCTGTTTCAATGGAAGTTGTGACCGTTTCTCTTGTTTTGGTCTGTTTCTGGAAACCCTGAAAAAAATTTCCGTCATAAGAGAGTATTGCTTTGGCACGCATCAGAAATATCGGCTCACTTGACGATGGAAAAGCCAGAGCCCAAGCAGCAATGAAAAAACAACTGCAGCAGCAAACCACCAAATATTGCCATACTTATCCAAACTCGTTGCGATCATATAGAAAAAGACAGTTGTCAAGCCTATCACTATAAAGGAGTGATTCTTTTGATATCTGGGATTGATGATGGAAAAGGAGGCGATCACATAGAGCGAAAGAATCGGGAGTAGACTGACAAAAATGAAAAAAAGAAACTTTCTCTTTCTTTGTGTGTCAGTCAGGGATTTTTTCCAGTATTTTCCAATATCTTCAAACTGGGATTTGTTGCGGCGGAGGGTATCATAAACCTGCAGCTTCTGATACTTTATCTGCTGCACGTTCTCAGGTGAAAAAGTATAGCCTTTCCCATCAAAAAGAAGTAGAGAAAAGACACCGTCTACTTTTTTCAGATTACCGCTGTTTGCCGAAAATATCTGGTCAGAATGATTTTTATCCTGATTGTAGATAACAACATCCTGGAATTTACCATACGCTTCATCTTTGATATAGATATAGTAATTGCCAAACTTCTGTCCCAGCTCTTCAGGAATGACATTGAAGGTCATTTCCGCTTTTTTACTGTCCTTGAAGGAGGAATAAAGCTGCTTGGTCTGCGGCATTGCAGCAAGAGAGATAACCAGCAGAAGAATGGAAAATAGCAGCGCGACAAATACCAGAGGGTACATGATTTTTCTGGCCGGCATGCCCAGGGAAAAGAGAGCAATAAGTTCATTTTCTGTGGAGAGCCTCAGGAGTACTGTCGCGACACTGGCAATGAAAGAGATCGGCAGGGCATAGAAGATAATAGCCGGTACATAGTAATTAAAAAGCTGCAGGAGCTCCGGCAAAGTGATCTGTATCTGGGCCGTGAGAACAGAGATCTTCACCAGATAGATGAGTGAAATGATAAAAAAGAAGGGAATAAATATCGTCAGAAAAGTCTTGGTAAAATTTGTGGAAATATACCCCCTGATACTAACCATATATAATCCAGTTCAGAAGTTCACCCGTCTCTGTGTCAAAGAGATAGACGATAAAGGTTGCCAATGCCAGAAAGGGGACAAAAGGGACCATGGTATCTCTTGCCATCAGGGAAGGGATGATTGCCAGAATGGCTGAGAGAAAGAGGGCAACGAAAAAGTTTGGGAATCCCAACAGGGCAGCCATTGTGCCTGCAACGATCACATCCGCACTGCCCATCGCCTCTTTCTTGGCGATAAAGCTGACGCCGAGTCCAAGGAGATAGAGAGCCAGTGCCGCAATTCCCGCATTGATGATGGCACCGATAAAGTCCGGCTGGATCAGTGCCATGGCGAGGGCAAAGAAATTGACCGAGTCGGGAACGGCATAGTACTTGAAGTCGATCATGACCAGGGCAAAGAGTGCCGTGAAAGAAGCAAGTACAAAAGGAATATACCAGACGATCCCCAGTTTTAAATAGAGAACGACAAAGATCAATCCTGTGATGAATTCGACAAAAGGATACTGTTTGGATATGGGGGCTTCGCAAAAGGCGCATTTGCCACGTAGAAAAATCCAGGAAAGGATCGGGATATTATGCCACCATTTCAGCGGGGTGTGGCAGCTTTGGCATCGGGAAGAGGGGAAAACTATGCTCTCTTCATTTGGAATGCGATAGATGACTACATTGAGGAAAGAGCCGATGGCGGTTCCCAGAATAAAAAATATCAGTGCCCCTAAAAGTGTTTCCATTTTTTATATGCCTCCAAAGCGTCTTTTTCGTTTTTCAAAATCCTGGACAATAGTCTCCAGTTCTGTTGGCGTAAATTCCGGCCAGAGTGTCTCTGTGAAAGCGAGTTCACTGTAGCTCAGTTGCCAGAGCAGATAATTGGAAAGCCGCTGTTCTCCACTGGTCCGTACCAGCAGGTCAATATCCTGATAGGGGGTATCAAGTGCTTCTCCTATGGAAGATTCGCTGATCTCTCCTCCCTTTTCCAAAATCCTGTTGACCGCTCTGACGATCTCATCTCTTCCGCCATAGTTCAAAGCCAGGATTTGGGTCAGCTTGGAGTTATTACGTGTTTTTTCCTCTGTCAGGGCAATTCTGTCACGCAGTTTTTGGGAGAATCTGGAGGTGTCGCCAATTGCGATAAATCGGCTATTCTCCGCCTCATAGGTTGGGAGTTCATTTTGAAGATAACGGTCGAGCAGTTTCATCAGAAACTCTACTTCGAGCTTGGGCCTTTTCCAATTCTCGGTGCTGAATGCATAAAATGTGACGCTTTCGATCGTTGGATGATTGGCGCAATAGGTGGTAATGTCACGGATGACTTCTGCTCCCTGCTCATGACCTTTGGTACGCTTGAGACCACGCTGTTGGGCCCATCGTCCATTTCCATCCATGATGAGAGCGAGATGTTTCAGACTGTTTCGGTTCACTCTGAGAGCTCCTGTGCAGCATCCAGTATCCTGAAAGCAAGGATCAGCTTGTCTGCTCTTCCCAGCGGCAGTTCTTTCTCATTGCTGATGAAAGTGATCTCATTGTCATCAGTTCCAAAACTCCGGCTGTCCCGGAGAAGATTGTAGCAAACTGCATCGGCACCTTTTTTCTCCAGAAGTTCTTTGGCATTGGCTAAGCCTTTTTTACTGTCCATCTCTGCTTTGAAAGCAACTGTCTGGATCCCTTCTTTGTTCAGAGCGGTGAGGATATCTTCTGTCTGGGCAAGTTCCAGTGACCACTCTTCTCCCAAGAGGGATTTTTTTAGTTTTCCCTCCTGCGGATATTTTGGTTTGTAGTCTGAAACAGCGGCAGCCATGAAGAGATAGGGCTCTTTCTGTATCAGATGAACAGGATCACTGCTGTTCATTGTCGCTTTGCTCATCTTCCCTTTTTTGGCTACTCTGATAGCGTCCTGTGTATAGTTGAGCAACTCTTTGCTGTTTTCAACATCGATGACATAGAGATCTGCCGGCAAGCCCTCTGCGCCGGTTGAGGTGATATAGCAGACATCGGCACCGCGACTGTAGAGGGCAAGTGCAAGCGCACGCGCCATCTTTCCGCTGGAGAAATTGGAGAGATAGCGTACTTCGTCGATCTTTTCGCGTGTTCCTCCTCCCGTGACAACGATACGGCGGTCTTTCCAGAAGTTATCTTCGAGGAGTGCCTGAACCGTCTGAAAAAAGATCTCTTCAGGTTCGGCCAATGCACCGCTGCCGGTATCACCGCAGGCGAGCAGTTTCTCCTGCGGTTCGATGATCGTATATTCATTGACGGCAAGCATTTTCAGGCTCCCCACGGTGTAGTGGTTTTTGAGCATTTGGGTATTGGCTGCCGGGGCGATAAGTATCTTCTTGCTGAATGCCAGAGCCGTCTGCAGCAGGATATTGTCCGCAATTCCCTTGCTTAGTTTATTGATCGAGTTGGCTGTGGCAGGGGCGATGACAAAGACATCACATTTTTTGCCGATCTCGATATGGTTGAGTTCAGAAGTCCAGCTTTCGCTCACTTCCGTCAAAACAGGATTGCGTGTCAGGGCTTCGAATGTCAGCTGAGAGACAAATCGTGTCGCACTCGGACTCATGACGACATGAACATCGGCCCCGGCTTTAACAAAGAGCCGTGCCAGGTCACAGGCCTTATAGGCTGAAATACTTCCGGTGACACCCAGAAGGAGACGTTTTCCTGTTAAATCAAATTGCATTGTTTTCCTTATCTCTTTCCGAAAAATCTATAGAAGAAGCCCGGAACTTTTTTCAAAGCAACTCTTGATATGGCGAGTTCCCCCCTGGCAACATCCTTGTTTACAGTGGTGCAGGCCGCGATGAGGACATCATCTTCGATCGTGACCGGCGCTACCAGTTGAGAGTCGCTTCCGACAAAGACATTTTTGCCGATGATCGTTTGATACTTTGATTTGCCGTCATAGTTGCAGGTGATGACGCCCGCACCGATATTGGTCCCCTCGTCGATAGTTGCATCCCCAAGATAAGCCAAATGGCCTGCTTTGACACCGGTAAGTGTTGATTTTTTTACTTCGACGAAGTTTCCGATATGGGTATCGAGCAGCTTGCACTGCGGCCGGATACGTGCCATTGGGCCGATATCACTATTTTCCAGAATTGAGTCTTCTACAATGGAGTTGGTTTTAATATGTGAGTTGATAATATGTGCATCTCCCTGGACACTCACACCGCTCTCCAGGATGCATTCCCCCTCAAATTTTGCACGGCAGTCGATATAGATGGTATCGGGAAGGCGCATGATGACACCTGCCATCATCAGTTTTTCTTTGATCCGTCGCTGCATGATCTCTTCGGCATGGGCAAGGTCGAGTTTGGAGTTGACTCCCTTGAATTCCTCCTCTTTGACATAGACCGGATGGATCGTTCTTCCTTCATCCTCGGCCATTTTGATAATGTCGGTGAGATAATACTCTGCCTGGGCATTGTCATTGCTCAGGGCAGGGATGTAGCGCTCAAGCAACTCTTTTTTGACAGCATAGATACCGGCATTGACTGTCTTGACTTCTTTTTGTTCCGGAGTGCAATCCTTTTCCTCGACGATCTCTTTCACATTCTCTTCATCGATAATGACACGACCGTATCCGCTGGAGTCTTCCATCCTGATGACGCTCATATTGATGTCGGCATCACCTGCGACGAGTGCATGGAGAGAATCAGTCGTAATGAGCGGCATATCGCCGTTGAGGATCAGGACGCGCTCATGCCTGGAGTGGACATCTTTCATCGCGCCTCCCGTGCCGGGGAACTGCTCGGCATCCTGTTGGTGAAAACGGATATTCTCATAGGCTTCAGTGATCTCGTTCTCTATCCGTTCTGCCTGATGGTAGAGAATGACCGTAACATCGTCAGAGAGGCTTTGTGCCGCATCGATGGCATGAAAGAGCATCGGTTTTCCGGAAACCGCATGCAGGACTTTGGGTGTCGATGATTTCATTCGGGTACCTTGCCCGGCAGCGAGGATGACAACAGAGATAGACATTTTTTGTACCTTTTGATAAAATTGTTGTATTATATCCAATTGAATTTAAGCAATAGTATCCAGGATTATTAGACCCCTTGTGAAACTCTTCAGATTTGGATTTCTATGCTATCATAATAGATAACCTTATAAGGGAGGAATTCAAAGCATGAACAGTCCCATTATTGCAGGCAACAAACCAAAGCGGGTGACTCTCAACAAAGATATGGAATATTATTTTTGTGCTTGTGGTCGCTCAGGAGATCAACCATTTTGTGACACTTCTCATAAAGGTACATCTTTTAGCCCAATATTATTTACAGTAAAAGAAGACACAGAAGCCTATTTATGCACATGTAAGCATACCGGGAAT
Organism: Campylobacterota bacterium; assembly: GCA_034721895.1. Taxonomy (GTDB): domain Bacteria; phylum Campylobacterota; class Campylobacteria; order Campylobacterales; family Sulfurovaceae; genus SZUA-451. The sequence continues at coordinate 12,463 of JAYEND010000009.1, forward strand.
GCACCTTATTGTGATGGATCACATAAGCAGTTTTCAGACGAAGAAGTTGGTGCAGAAGACCCTGGTGTCAAAGCAGGTGCAAGTGAATTACCGACTGTTGCACCAACAGATGAGGAGCCGACAGTGGCATTTATCCATCAACTCTCCAGAGAAGGATTGTCAAAGTCGGGACATCATGGACCAATTACTTCCATGGGTGTTCCACGCAATAAATTACCGCACTGGGATGATCTTCAGATCATGCCTGCGCAATTGGCAAGCAAGCCATTAATGGAAGATCAAAGAGTAGGTACAGAACTGATCATCGGACCGGAAGCCAGGAAGCCGCTGTTGTTGAAAATTCCCCTGTTTGTATCTGATATGAGTTTTGGTGCTTTGTCTGAAGAGGCGAAGATTGCTTTGGCCAGAGGTGCAGAGTTGGCGGGAACCGGCATTTGTTCCGGTGAAGGCGGTATGCTGCCTGAAGAGCAGGAAGAAAATTCCCGATATTTTTATGAATTGGCGAGTGCCTGTTTTGGCTATAAAGAAGAACTGTTGAAAAAGGTACAGGCATTTCATTTCAAAGGCGGGCAAGGTGCAAAAACAGGCATTGGCGCCTATCTGCCGGGTAACAAAAACATAGGTAAAATTTCACAGCTGAGAGGTATTCCCGAAGGGCAGCCGGTGATATCTCCGGCAACTTTCAGGGAGCTCTCTTCTCTATCGGATTTCAAGCGATTTGCAGATCGTGTCAGGGAGATGACAGGCGGCATACCTGTCGGTTTCAAGTTGAGTGCAAACCACATTGAAAAAGATATGCAGTTTGCGCTGGATGCCGGCGCAGACTATATCATACTTGATGGCCGCGGCGGCGGTACAGGTGCAGTGCCTGAGATGTTCAGAGATCATATCTCTGTACCGACAATTCCTGCACTGGCCCGGGCTCGTCGATATCTTGATGAGCAGGGAGCAAGCGGCCGTGTGACACTTATTATTACCGGCGGATTGCGTGTGCCGATTGATTTTGCCAAGGCTCTGGCTTTAGGCGCTGATGGCGTTGCAATTTCCACCAGCGCTATGCAGGCCATAGGATGTGTTGCGGCAAGAATATGCCACACCGGCAACTGCCCAACGGGAATTGCTACCCAGAAAGCTGACCTGCGACAGAGATTGAATATAGAAAAGTCATCCGTTCAGCTACATAACTTCTTCGATGCTTCTGCAGTATTGATGCAGGTAATGGCTCGTGCCTGCGGCCATGATCATTTGAATCAATTAAATAAAGATGATCTGGCGACATGGCATCATGAAATGGCCTTGCTGTCAGGTGTAAAGTATTCAGGCTTTGTGAATCCATCGGTATAAGAGAAATTTACATGTGGATCAAGAACTAAAGAAAATTCCCTGCTGTTACGCTACAATAATCCAAATGATACCCCTAAAAACTTTTGGGATGGCATTGATAAGGATCAAAACTTGGATTGCAAACATTTCGGGAGTTGCGGATCATGCACTCTCTATCAAACAGACTATGAGACACAATTAAAAGAGAAAAATGGGCATGTTGCTGAACTGCTGGCCCCCTTTTATCAGGGTGATTTGACCCTCTTTGATTCTCCGCAGGACCACTATCGCGCAAGAGCGGAATTTCGTATCTGGCACGAGGGAGAGCGCTGTGACTATGCGATGGGAAATATGGATAAAAACGGAGCCGTCACGATCGAAGAGTGCCCGAAAGTGATCGAGGCTGTCGAAAAGAGAATGTGGCCTCTTCTGGAGAAAATTAACGCTTCGGAAGTTTTGAAAACGAGACTGTTTGCGGTTGAGTTTTTGGCTACGGCTACGGATGAGTGCCTGGTGACACTGCTTTATCATAGAAAATTGGATGAGGAGTGGGAACGGAAAGCCAAGGTGTTGGAGTCTGAACTGGATATCAAAATACTTGGCAGAAGCCGTAAGCAGAAGGTAGTACTTTCTGATGAGTATGTAACTGAAAAACTGGAGGTTGACGGTCAGAAAGTTACTTATGCGCAGTTTGAAAGTGCTTTCACCCAACCCAATCCCGCAGTCAATGTGAAAATGATCGAGTGGGCGATCGCACAGGTAAAAAAAACGGATGGAAGGGATTTTCTGGAGAACTATTGCGGTCTGGGAAACTTTACGATACCGCTCTCCCGCTATTTTGATAAAGTGTTGGCCACAGAGGTGAGTAAGCGTTCGATCTATGCTGCGCAGGAAAATTGTCGGCAAAACAGTGTGAACAACATCACTTTTGCACGTCTCGCATCAGAAGAGATGACAGAGGCGCTCAAAAAAGTGAGGGAGTTCACCAGACTTAAGGGGATCGATCTGGATCAGTACGATTTCTCGACAGTGCTGGTCGATCCGCCGCGGGCCGGACTGGATGAAGGGACGATCGGACTGATTTCCGGGATCGATACTATTATTTATATCTCCTGCAACCCCGAAACGCTGGCCAGGGATTTGAAGACTTTGACCCAAACCCATCAGGTAGAAGAGGCTGCACTCTTTGATCAGTTTCCTCACACCCGCCATGTCGAGAGCGGTGTTTTTCTGAGAAAAAAGTAGATTAAAGCTACTCATGCTAAGATGCAGCCTATCGTAAAACAACAAAGGAATGATGGTGAAAATACTTAAACTGCTCCTGTTCCTCTCTTTTCTTTTAACATCAGGCCTGGTGGCGAAAGATTATACGAAAAAGCATGAAGTCCGTGTTTTTATCGACCAGATGGTCAAGAAACATAAATTCAGCAGAAATTATCTTAACGGTCTCTTTCGCCATGTCAAATTTCAAAAAAAAGCATTGGCGATCTATGTCCCATCTCTGAGACCAAAAGTAAAGCCTTCAAAGAGGGTACGCAGGAAGCAGGGTTCATGGGATAGATATGAAGAGATATTTTTGAAAGAGTCGAAGGTGACAAAAGGAGTATCCTATATGCACAAGCATCGTGATACCCTTTTAAGGGCGTATCGAAAATATGGTGTCCAGCCCGAATATATTACGGCAATTATAGGTATCGAGAGTCACTATGGTGTGAATACGGGCAAATTCCCGGTCTTTGATACCTTGACGACATTGTCTTTCGAACAGAATCGAAGGAAACGGTTTTATAAATCGGAACTCAAAGAATTTCTCCTGATGACACGCAGGGAAAAGGTTAATCCCAAACGGGTAAAGGGTTCCTATGCCGGAGCGATCGGATTGGGGCAGTTTATGCCGAGCAACTACAGGACATTTGTGGTTGATTTTAATGATGACGGTAAAAAACGGATGAATCATCCGGTTGATGCCATCGGAAGTATCGCCTACTATCTCAAGCGCCATGGCTGGCGAAGGGGACAACCGGTAGCGGTGAGGGTTTCCTATCCGGGTAAAAGATATCGCGGACACAGGACCGGCTATAAACATAAATACAGCAGGGCATCACTCAAAGGCATCACACCAAAATGGGACTTTGATTACACAGGAAAAGTACATCTGATCAATTTAAAGCGTTACAGTTTTGATGAACTCTGGTATGGGACCAAGAACTTCTATGTCATCACCCGTTACAACCACAGCAATTACTATGCGATGGCAGTCTATCAATTGGCAGACAGGATCAAGAAAGAATACAAACAGAAGTATGGAGAGTATTTGCGATAGAACCTTCTACGAAAAAATTGCCTTGTGCTCTACCATGCTGCAGTGATTCTGTACAACCTTCATCCCCGCTTTTTCTGCTTTTTGGGCTGCTTCATTATTGACAAGGCCCAGTTGCCCCCAAAAGACTTTGATGTCACCTCTGTTGATACATGCGTCCGCAACAGCGTCAAACACAGCCGGTTTTCTAAAGATGTCCACCATATCAATTTCAAAAGGAATTTCCGCCAAAGAACGATAAACTTTTTCACCCAATATCTCCTCTTCTTTGGGATAAACCGGAATGATCTTATACCCGACACTTTGCAAATACTTCGCTACCCTGTGACTTGCTTTGGATTCATCAGGTGAAAGTCCGATCACTGCTATCGTTTTAACATTCTCAAAAATTTCTCTGATCGCCTCTTTGTTGCTGTTCACGGTTGGAAATTCACATTCCATATTGACTCCTTTGATATGGTATAATCCCGCTCAAGGACATATGCCTTATTATTACTCAGGAAAGATAATGTTAGACTTAAACCATATACAAAAAGCCTATAAGAGGGTCTCAGGGGTGGTGCATCATACCCCTTTCAGCTATGCACCGATCCTGAGTCAGATGACGGGATACGAAATCTATCTGAAGAAAGAAAATCTTCAGCGCACCGGCGCTTTCAAGCTCAGAGGAGCATTCAACAGGATTGCTGTTTTGATCGAAAAAGATAAGCGCGGCGGCGTGGTTGCTGCAAGTGCGGGAAACCATGCCCAGGGAGTAGCTTTTGCTGCCAAGCATTTTGATATCGAAGCGACAATCGTTATGCCGGAATCAACACCTTTGACCAAAATTATGGGCGTCAAAGAGTTGGGTGCTACCGTTATTTTGTATGGAAGCAATTATGATGAAGCCTACGGATATGCTGTGGGTTATGCTGCTGAGAAGAATCAGGATTTTGTCCATCCTTTTACCGACGATGAGGTGATGGCAGGACAGGGGACTGTGGCAGTCGAGATGCTTGACGAGATCCCGGATCTTGATGCAATTGTTGTGCCTGTAGGGGGTGGCGGCCTGATCTCGGGTGTGGCAAAGGCTGCCAAAGCAATGGCACCGGAGTGCAGGATGGTCGGTGTAGCTGCCCAGGGTGCTCCGGCAATGGCTACCTCCTATAAGAAGGGTACCGCAGTTGATACGACAAGTGTGCGTACTATTGCTGACGGGATTGCCGTGCGGGATACTTCGCCAATAACCCTCGGGTATCTTTTGAAATATGTTGATGAAATGCAGCTGGTAGGAGAAGATGAGATCGCCAATGCGATCCTCTTTCTGCTGGAGAAACAGAAGGTTCTGGTCGAAGGTGCCGGAGCGGTTGGTGTTGCTGCTCTGATTCATCATAAGATCGATCTGCCGAAGGGAAGCAAAGTGGGTATTGTCCTGAGTGGCGGAAATATTGATGTCACGATGCTTTCACTCATCATCGAAAAAGGCTTGATGAAATCGGCACGAAAGATGAAGCTGATCGTGACACTGATCGATAAGCCGGGCTCACTGATGCTTTTTACAGAACTGCTCACCAAAGTAGGGGCCAATATCGTACAGATCGGGTATGATCGAACTTCAACAGATCTTGAATTTGGCGATGCCAATGTCTCCGTGGATCTAGAGACCAAAGGAGTAGAGCACCAGGAAGAGATACGAGAGATTCTGAGAGAGAATGGATTTCATTTTTTGGAAGAACATTGATCGCTTCGCGAAATTGATAATTAGAGGGAATAGTTTGTGATAGCAATTGATTTGGGATCGAATACTTTGCGGGTGGTGCAGATGGATAGTGGAACCGGTGAGCTTCTTGCAGAGTATGACAAGATCGTCAAAACGGCGGACGGGTTGGTGCAATCGGGTATGATTAACGCAGCTGCGATCCAAAGGGTGATCGTAGCGATCAGGGAGGTGCAAACAAAAATCGATTTTTCTTCTGATAAACTCAGAGCAGTTACGACCGAAGCAGTGCGCAGAGCAAGTAACAGTGATGAAGTGCTATCGGCCATTTTGGAAGAGACGGGTATCAGGTTTGAGATCATCACCGGAGAAGAAGAGGCGAGATTGACGTTTTTGGCTGTACGGAACAGACTTGAAATATTGGGGTTGGCCAGGGAAGAAAGTTTTCTTCTTGTTGATATTGGCGGCGGTTCTACGGAGTTGATCTTTCATTATCCTCATCAAACAATCAGTAAAAGTTTTCCAATCGGGATCGTCACCGTAGCACAAAGCTATCATACACTTGAAGAGATTAGCGAAGCGGTTCCCCGATTGATGGCAGAGATGCAGGAGTTTACTGATGAGATATATGCAAAAGAGGGAAGGGTAGATACTTTTGTTGCGACAGCAGGTACGCCGACGACCGTAGCAGCGATGAAACTGGGCCAGACCTATGCTGCCTATGATCCGCAGCAGATCAATGGAATGGAACTGACTACAGAGGATCTGGAGAGAGAGCTTCATCGTCTTCTGGCAATGCCCTTTGAAGAGAGGGAGAATGTGGTGGGTGTAGGGCGCAGTGATTTGATCGCTGCGGGGATTTTGATCTTCAGAGAACTTTATGTAATTGCTGATATTGACAGGTGTGTTGTCATTGACGATGGGTTGCGCGAGGGAGTTGCTCTGGAGGCTTACAAGAATAACCAATTTTTTGGGGGACCAATTAGATGATTCCAACAGACTCCTAACCCGGTACCCCATCGGCTCTTGGGCTCAGTAGCCATTTGAAATAACGCTTGATATAGATCACAAACGGCAGTGACCAGATGATCGCTGAACTTAGATAGAGTGCCATAGTGTATTGCGGATAAAAAGCAACAGCAGCACGAAGTGCGGTTGCCAGGAGTATGAGTGCGACACTGAAGCAAATCCAGCCATCCCGTTCCTTGCTGATATCTCTTCCTGTATGGACGATCGTCACGACGATCATAACCAGATAAAATGAGAGCGTCCATGCTCCGCTTGTGAGAATATGCAGAAAGCCACTGTTTCCATAGGGCAGCCCGGAGAGGTAGTTCCAGCCGATCATTCCATATCCCAGAGAGATGAGCACGGGTACTGTGATGAGTGCACGGATCAGCCGCTTACCCAGGATGTTCTCCTCATCATAAGCGATAAAATCATTGATGATCGCTAAACTTGCTGCTGCTGTGGCAAGTCCTATCCATCCAAGTACACGATTTCCGGGAAAGAAAAATTCCACTGTGGTAAAGAGGGTGATCATAAATATCGTAAGATTGTAGGCCGGCGGCCTTGCAAAAAATATCTCCTCATTTTTCTCTTCCAGCTCCAGAATCTCGTTAACAGCTTCAATGTTGACCCTTCTGATAGATAGGAGTATCAAAACCAGAAAGACACCAAGGCTGATCTTGAGTATCTCCAGTGTAGATGTTTTGGCAAAGCCAAGCACAGAGAGATAGAACCATATTTGCATGATCTGCACAGCGACAAAGCCATAGGCAATACTGACATGCCGTTTGGCAGGGTCTTTAAATATCGGTTCGGCCACCATAGCAGTCAGCCAGCCAAAGAGTACGATATTGATGATGGCAGCGGGGTAGGGTGTGATGATATCCATCATCCAAAAGGCGATACGCCCTGCGATCCAAAGCAGCATGACCTGCTGAAGTCTCTTTCCTACGATAGGTACCACTCCGGGATAGAGTTCCGGTGCACCGGTGAAGATAAAGGCAGCCATTCCCAGGAAACCTACACCAAACAGCATTTCGTAAATATGCCAGCTAAGGGTATCTCCGATAAAAGGCAGAGTAATATAGCCGGTATAATAAAGTGCCCACAGCAGGATAGAGAGAACCATATAGGGTGCCATGAGTAAAAAGGCAGGGCGAAATCCATAGGCTAAATAAATCGGAAAATTTCCTTCAGGATAGGATTCATAGTGTTTGGTGGCAGCCATTATTGTATTTTCCTTTGCATTACTTAAACTCCAATTCAAATGTTTCGATAATCTCTCTGTCGCTGAGCAGCTGTGCTGTCTGCGTAAAGACATACTCATCATCTCTTTGGCTTTGCGGCAGATCAAAGTTGAAGGTTTTGACAATGCGTCCCGGATCAGGAGCGAGCAGCAGTATCTTGTCGCTGAGTTTAATCGCTTCCATGATGTCGTGGGTGATAAAGAAGATCGTAATCTCTTTTTTCTCTATCAATTCAATAACATGGTCCTGAAGCTCCTGTCTCAAGCCGATATCAAGTGCAGAAAAAGGTTCATCAAGAAAAAGCAGTTTAGGCTGTGTCACCAATGCTCTGGAGAAGGAGACACGCTGACTCATTCCTCCGCTGAGCTCTTTGGGAAATTTGTCAAAATCAACCTCATCCAAGTCAAACTTTAAAGCAATTTCTCTGGCTCTTTGGATGCGCTCCTTGTTGGGTACACCCATTGCTTTCAATCCAAATGCAACATTGTCAAGCACGTTTTTCCATGGCAATAGACGTGGATCCTGAAAAGCGATGGACTGGCTTGTAAAACTGTTTTCTATCTTGCCTTCCTGTCGATCCAGTAAGCCGGCACAGAGTCTCAGCAGTGTTGTCTTACCGCCACCGCTTGGCCCTACAATGGAGACGACTTCTCCTTCGTCGATCTCAAAACTGATATCGTCCAGGATCGTGTCATACCCAAAAGAAAAGGTAAGATTTTCTACTTTTAGTCGCGCCATTTTTCTACCTCCCTTTTGATAGGTTCCAGGAAGATGTATTCTATCGCCATCAGCATTCCCACCATCACGACCACGATAGCCAAAGCTGTAGCGGTATCAAGCTGGCTTCGTGCCAGTGCAAGAGCAGCACCCAGACCATCACTGGTCGCCAACAGTTCAGCCATGACGACAATCTTCCACGCCATCCCCAGTGCCGATACCCATGCAGGAAAGACATAAGAGAAGATATGCGGCAGATAAATATCGAAAAACTTCATCACAAAAGGAACTTGGAAGATATCTGCCATTTCATCAAATTTGTCTTCAAGCGTACGCGTACCCTGCAGAGCACCGATAAAGATAATGGGTAGAGAGCTGACGATGACAGTAAACTCAACTGTAGCATCACCCATCCCAAACCATATCATCGCCAGTACGATCCAGGCGATAGGAGGCATACCCATCAAGATTGTGACGATAGGGCGACTCACGATCGAAGCCGTGACAAAAAAACCGGCCAACAAGCCCAATGCTGTACCCACAAGCAGTGAAAAACTGAAACCTACCAACGCACGACGGACAGTGATCTGTAGATTTTCTATAAATTCAGGATCAGCAAAGAGTGCTTTAAGCGTGCCAAATGTCTCCAGCGGAGAGGGGAGTATCAAATCACCATAGATCTGATTTCCCACATCCCAGCAGGCGATAAAAAGAAGGATACTCGCAATGGCTCCCCAACCGCTCCAGAGATAGGCAGGGAAGTCTTTAATGATTTTTAAAAGGTATTTCACTCTGGTTAGTCCTTGATATAAAATTGCTCATCAGGTAAATCACCCCCGATGATTTTGGGGTTGTCCTCTTTAAGCACAGAGAAAAAGAAATCCAGATCTTTTTTCGAATCGAGTGCTTTTACGACATCAAGTTTGACAAAACCAACTGAATCAGCGATCGCATCTGCATCGAACATTTCTACATATTTGATGACCAGTTCTCCAGCCTCTTTGGGGTGTGCCTTGTACCACTCCATTGCTTTTTCATATTCAGACTCAAATTTCCGGACCAGCTCCGGCTTTGTCAGCATATCGCCCACAACCGCTATCCCTGCCTGAGGCACTTTTGGCTCCGTTTGATAGACATCTCCCCACTCCTCTTGCAAGTCAATACTTCGATAAACAGCAGGCGCAACGATGCTGATGGGAAATGAGCCTGTTTTTCGAAGTACCATTGAGGTAGCCGGCTCAGGAAGCAGAATATTGTCCGCTCTTCTCATAATGAGCTGCTGTGCCGCGTCCATAGGGTTGGAAACATAAACAAGCTTGATGTCTTCTTTGCCAAGGTTTTTCTTTTTCATGATAGTTCTAAGCACAATATCGGGCATATCCCCTCGCCACGGAATGACCAACTCAGCACCCTTCAGATCTTCAAGATGTTTGATTTTATCATCTCTGGAGAGAATTTTGAGGATTCCCCATACAGAGACATTGAGCAGTTTGATCGGCTGCTTTTTATTGTAGAGTATTGAACCGACGTTGGTGGGGATAGCAACGAAATCCACCTCCTTGTTGATTATCATCGCTCTGAGCTGATCGGGATTGTTCCAGAGTTTGAATTCGACTTTGTCTGCGATGTTATCCAGTGCTCCAGTCTCTATCATCCTGAAAATCGGATGAGAAACATTGGCAGGAGGACCGGCAATGACGATTTTTTCCAATTTGGTTTCCGCTATAGTAAATGTAAAGAATAAACTAAGTAAAAGTAAGATTTTTTTCATCGGTTTTCCTTTTCTAGTTCATATTGATATCCAATATCAATAATTATTTTAAGTATAACATAACCTTTCTTTTAGAATATTTAAAATAATAATTATTATTAAATTGATTAATAAGATATGAGGAAAAGAGCTTTTTTATAAATTCCACATATGGATTTTCTTTGATTATTTAAAGTACCAAAGTATAACTTCTAATATTTTATTTGCTATAATCATCAAAATTCAATATATAAATGGAGTGTAAACCATGCAGATGAGTGGTGCACAAATGGTTTGTGAAGCGTTGATCGCCGAGGGTGTCAAGACTGTTTTTGGATATCCCGGCGGTGCGATCATGAACGTCTATGATGAGATATACAAGCAGGATGCGTTCGAGCATATTCTGAACCGGCACGAACAGGCTTCGGTCCATGCTGCTGACGGATATGCGAGGGCGACAGGTGAAGTAGGTGTCGCTATGGTGACAAGCGGCCCAGGGTTTACCAATGCTGTAACCGGTTTGGCAACTGCCTACATGGATTCGATCCCTTTGGTGGTGATCTCGGGCCAGGTACCGCTTTCGCTGATCGGAACGGATGGATTTCAGGAGGTTGATGCCGTAGGGATATCCCGTCCCTGTACGAAACACAATTACCTGGTAAAAAGCATTAAAGAGCTTCCCAAAATCCTGAAGGAGGCATTTTACATTGCCAAAAGCGGCCGACCGGGCCCTGTTCTTGTGGATATTCCCAAAGATATTACGGCTGAAATAGGGGAGTTCGTCTATCCAAAAGAGACCAATATCCCAACTTACAAGCCCAACTATAAAGGGAATGACCGTCAGATCAAAAAAGCATCCGAAGCGATCAAAAAAGCCAAGAAGCCACTTCTCTATATCGGTGGCGGTGCAGTACTCAGCGATGCAGCTTATCTGGTACGCGAAATGGCAGAACTGGCACAGATACCGGTCGTTGAGACTTTGATGGCCAGAGGAGTGATGGGTGCGAAGAATCCTCTGCTTCTCGGTATGCTGGGGATGCATGGTAACTATGCCTCCAACATGGCAATGTCAGAAACTGATCTGATCATTTCTCTCGGTGCGCGATTTGATGACCGTGTTACAGGGAAACTGAGTGAATTTGCCAAATATGCCGATATTATCCATGTCGACATCGATCCGGCCAATATTGGAAAACTGGTCGATGTCGATTATCCGATCGTAGGTGATGTGGCAACGGTTGTCAAAAAAATGATTGCTGAACTTTCCGAGAGTGTCAATCCGGATAACTATCAGGCGTGGAGAGAAATACTCAATCGTTATGATGAACTTCATCCGCAGAGCTACCAAGACAGCGATGAGGTGATCAAGCCGCAATGGGCTATCGAACGCATCGGTGAACTGGTGGGAGAGGACGCCATCATTACATCAGATGTTGGTCAGCACCAGATGTGGGCTGCACAACACTATCCGTTCGACCGGCCCCGTCAGTGGATAAACTCCGGTGGTTTGGGAACGATGGGATTTGGTTTCCCCGCAGCACTGGGTGCGAAAAAGGGACATCCGGAAAAGACAGTCATCAATATCACCGGTGACGGTTCGATCCTGATGAATATGCAGGAGCTGGTTACGGCATCGGAGTATAAGATACCGGTCATTAATGTTATTTTGAATAACCACTTTCTGGGAATGGTAAGGCAGTGGCAAACCTTCTTTTATGACAAGCGTTACTCTGAGACGGATTTGAGCTATCAGCCAAACTTCAAGGGATTGGCTGAGGCCTGCGGCGGTATCGGTTATGATGTGACGACCAAAGAGGAGTTTGACGCAGCACTTCAGGATGCCATCAAGCAAGACAAGGTTTGCTTTATGAATGTAGCCGTTAACCGGTTTGAGAATGTATTGCCGATGGTTCCTTCCGGTGGCGCATTGTACAATATGCTATTAGAACACAAGGATCAGTAATGCAAAAAGTAAGAAGAGTAATATCTGTCATCGTGATGAATGAAAGTTCAGTCCTTGCGCGTGTAACAGCACTTTTTGCAGGACGGGGATACAATATCGAGTCTCTGACCGTAGCGCCTATCCCAGGGTCTGAACTCTCCCACATTACCATTGTCACCAAGGGAAATGAGAAGGTGATAGAGCAGATCACCAAGCAGCTCAACAAGCTGATCCCTACACTCAAGGTCATCGAGCATGAAGAGATGGTTGAAAAAGAGATGGTTCTGGTCAAATTCCCGATCGGAGAGAATCTGAGCGATATTCAGGCACTCTGCAGTGCTTATAATGGCGGTATCGTCAATGTCGGTGTCGATATGGTGATCGCCATGGCAGCGGATGAGCCGGTGCGTATCCGTCACTTTGTTGAGGCAGCGCAACGCTATAATCCATGTGAAGTTGTGCGTGGTGGTGTGGTTGCTATTGAGCGTTAAACACAATACTGCCATCCTGAA
>JAYEND010000009.1:25077-29393 GCA_034721895.1 Campylobacterota bacterium
CATGGCAGCGGATGAGCCGGTGCGTATCCGTCACTTTGTTGAGGCAGCGCAACGCTATAATCCATGTGAAGTTGTGCGTGGTGGTGTGGTTGCTATTGAGCGTTAAACACAATACTGCCATCCTGAATCAAGTTCAGGATGACGTTATGATGACGTATATAGTTTCTGAAGCTCAGTAGTCAAAGGATTGCAATGATACATACTTTAAGTGGGATTGCCCATGAAATCGGCCTCGTTTATGATGGGGAAGAGAAACAGATAGAAGGGATACATACCCTTTCAGAAGCCAATGAGAAGCAGCTTAGCTTTTTCAATTCCGAAAAATATCTCGATCAACTCCCTTATACCAAAGCAGCGGCTGTTCTGATCGAAGAGAAATATGCTGATCTGTTACCTCAAGCTACCCTGGCACTTATTACCGACGAGCCTTATTTGAAGCTTGCACTTGCCTCCAGGTTCTTTGCATATAAGCTGGAGAGTAAAGGCGGGCATCCGGCTATGGGTGAGGGTTGTGACATAGACAAGCGTGTGCGTTTTGGTAAAAATGTAACTCTTGGAAACAATGTTACTGTCTTGGCAGGATGCTATGTGGGGGATAATGTCACTATTGGCTCAGACACACTGCTGCATCCTAATGTCACCCTTTATCATCATACTCAAATTGGTTCAGAGTGCATTATTCATAGCGGTACAGTGATCGGCAGTGACGGCTATGGTTTTGCGCATACGCAAACCGGAGAGCATGTCAAAATTTACCAGAATGGCAATGTGGTTATCGAGGATGATGTGGAGATTGGCGCTAACTGTGCAATAGATAGAGCAGTATTTGGTTCCACCTATATCCGAAAAGGTGTAAAGTTGGATAATCTTATTCAGATTGGACACAACTGTGATTTGGGGCAGTATTCACTTTTTGTTGCTCAGGTTGGATTGTCAGGCTCCACAACAACGGGGCGCAATGTTGTGATGGGTGGGCAGAGTGCAACAGCCGGTCATCTGCATATCGGAGAGTTTGCTACTATAGCAGCCAGGGGCGGGGTAACAAAATCACTGGAAGGGAAGAAAACCTATGCAGGCTTCCCCGCTATCGATCATAAACTCTGGCTGCGGATCCAGGCAAAAATCGCCGCACTTGGAAAAAGAAAAAATAGTGTATAATAACTTCTAATCAATTTTTATTAAGGAATTATCATGAGTGGAAAAACAACAGCAATTGACGAAATGACATTAAGCGGTACGACAGATGGAAGAATTTCAGTGGCGGTGATCGAGCAACCTTATGGAGTAAAGAGCGAAAGTGTTGTCAGTATTGGAATATCCCTGCAGGCAGATGCGGCAGAGCCGGATTGGAAAGTGCATATCCCCAAAACCAATATTGATGCTGTGATGGCAGCACTTCAAAAAGCCAAAGAGAACCTGTAGGAATTTTGGCCGCATGCTGACTATTCAGCGGCGATCATCTCTTTATACTGTCCAAGGGCGCGATTCATCAAATCTCTGTCCGGGATTTTACGTCCGGCAATATAGCCTACAATATTCCCCTCTTCATCAAACTTCGGTTTAATCCATACGACCACAAGATAATATTTCCCGCTTTTTGCCATATTCTTGACAAAACCTTCCCAGTAGTCCCCGCCTTTAATGATTTCCCACATTCCTTGAAAAGCGGCTTTGGGCATATCCGGATGGCGATTGATGCTGTGTGGCGCACCGATCAGTTCTTCCTTTGTGTAGCCGGTCATTGCACGGAACTTCCGGTTGGCATAAGTAATGACACCGGCAGTATCGGTTTCAGTGATCATAACGCCCCCATCAAAGGGTATCTCTTCATCTATCGGATCAGGTTTGATGATTTCTTTGCCGGTAATGATATTTTTGATTTTCTGTCCCATCATTCTCTCCATTTTATATAGTGCAATTACAACCTTATTTTTATCGAAGCATAAAAATAATGCCTCATTTAACTATTCAGAGGTATCCTATATTAATTATAATACCAACCCCAAGCTTATAGCGTTATGATATCAGGGCGATACCTGTACGATTTAATCATTTTTATTGCATACTTTGCTACAATTAGGCCAAGAATACAAAGGATGATTTCAAAGGTGGATGTATCACTTTTGAACTTATACCGAAGGAATATTTTGCCAGTAACGGAAACTATAAAGAGACTTTTGGAGGAACGTATCCTCGTCATCGACGGTGCGATGGGCACGCAGATACAAGACCTTGATGTGCCCAGCGAAGCGTGGATTGATGAAACAGGAGAGGAGCAGGAGGGGTGCAATGAGCTGCTCAATGCCACTGCGCCTGATTTGGTCAGGCGCATCCATAAACGTTATGCGATGACGGGTGCAGACCTGATCAAGACCAATACCTTCGGAACCATGCCATGGGTACTCGATGAGTATCAAATGGGTGAGCGTGCTTATGAACTCTCAAAAAAAGGCGCAGAGCTTGTCAAGGAAGTTTGTGAAGAGTACAGTACAGAGGAATCACCGAAATTTGTCCTGGGTTCTATAGGTCCGGGGACGAAACTTCCTTCGCTTGGGCATATCCATTATGATGAGATGTATGAGGGGTATAAGCTTTGCGCATTGGGACTCATCGATGGTGGTTGTGATGTTTTTCTTTTGGAAACTTGTCAGGATCCACTGCAGATAAAAGCGGCACTTCATGCTTGTGAAGCTGCAAACGAAGAGAGAGAAGTTAAGCTTCCTGTTATGGTTTCGGTGACCATTGAGCTTAGTGGTTCTATGCTCATTGGTACGGATGCAACAACTATTGTGACTATCTTGGAACCGTTTGATATTTTATCTCTTGGTTTCAACTGCGGAACAGGTCCAGATCAAGTCAAAAAACATCTCAAGACACTCAGTGAACTTTGTGATATACTTATCTCAGTCCATGCCAATGCCGGGCTTCCTCAAAACAGAGGAGGGTACACATATTACCCTATGGGACCTGATGAGTTTACTGAGAAACAACTTGAGTTTACTGCATTTGATGGGGTAAGCTTTTTAGGTGGATGTTGTGGTACGACACCGCAACACATTCAAGCACTTAAAAAAGCTGTTGAAGTGATAAAGCCTAAGAAGCCTAGTGGTTTTATTGAGGCATCTATAGCTTCACTTTTTAACACAACGGAACTTTTTCAAGAGCCTGCACCACTGTTGATCGGTGAGAGAAGTAATGCAACAGGTTCAAAAGCTTTTCGAGAGCTTATCATTGCTGGTGATTATGAAGGAACATTGACTGTAGGACAGGCACAAGTCCGTGATGGTGCACACCTTCTTGATGTGAACGTGGAGTTTGCAGGACGTGATGGTGCTACAGACATGGCTGCGGTGATGGAACTCTATAACCAGAAGATACCTCTGCCACTCATGTTGGATGCCACACGCGTGAATACCATGGAGGCAGGGCTCAAATGCATCGGCGGAAAGCCTATCATCAATTCGGTCAATCTTGAAGATG
Source organism: Campylobacterota bacterium (assembly GCA_034721895.1). Lineage (GTDB taxonomy): Bacteria > Campylobacterota > Campylobacteria > Campylobacterales > Sulfurovaceae > SZUA-451. The sequence goes on from JAYEND010000009.1 coordinate 28,558, forward strand.
GTGAAGAGAAACTGGATGCTATTTGCCAACTTGCTAAAAAATATGGAACGGCTTTGGTTTGTCTGACCATCGATGAAAAAGGAATGGCAAAAACCACTGAAGAAAAAGTGGCCCAGGCAGAACGCATCTATGACCTTTGTGTCAACCGTCATGGTATAGACCCGCGTAATCTAATCTTTGACATGCTGACATTTACCGTGGGTTCTGGTGATTTGGAGTATCGTGATGCTGCTATACAGACACTTGAAGCTATACGTGAGTTACACATAAAACACCCTGAAGTGGGTTCAACACTAGGGCTTTCAAACATCTCTTTTGGACTTGATAAAAATGCAAGAATCTTCTTAAACTCAGTCTTTTTGCACCACTGTATCCAAGCAGGGATGACCTCTGTCATTATCAATGTGAAGCATATTCTCCCACTAGCCAAGATGAGTGAAGAAGACAGAGCCATATGTGAAGAGTTGCTCTTTGCTCCAGATGATCAGTCACTCTTTAAGTTTATAGAACACTTTTCTGACAAGAGCATAGAGAATGACTCTTCAGATGAAGAGTATGAGGCGATGAGCTTGGAAGAGAAGATAGCCAAACTGCTTCTAGATGGGGATAAAGAGCGTATGATACCTCTGGTTGAAGAGGCACGTAAAGAGATAGACCCAGATAAGATAGTTAATGAAATTCTTATAGATGCTATGAAAGTAGTTGGAGAACTCTTTGGTTCAGGACAAATGCAGTTGCCATTCGTACTTCAGTCAGCTGAGACGATGAAGACTACAGTTGACTATTTAAATCCATACTTGACTAAACAGGAGAAAGAGACGGACACGACACTTGTC
>JAYEND010000010.1:0-10683 GCA_034721895.1 Campylobacterota bacterium
CGTATCAAAGCCGGTGCTTCACTCGTACAGGTTTACAGCATGCTGATCTACAAGGGTCCGTCTCTCATCAAAGATATAAACGAAGGTCTGGTCAAACTGCTCAAGCAGGATGGCTACAGCCACATCGGCGAAGCAATCGGGGCAGACATCAGAAATTAGAAATTTTGGTTTACCATTATATATCACGTCATCCTGAGCAAAGTCCAAGATGACGCGAACAGAGGAGATTTTATGATAAAAAGAACACTCACTAAACTAGCCATAGTGCTAATGATCACAACAGGAGTCACCATGGCCAATTCATTGCCGAAATATTTTACCAAAACACTCAAAAATGACATGCAGGTAGTCGTTATCCCGATGGACAACGACTCGGGTGTTATCACCAGCGACATCTACTATAAGGTAGGAAGCCGCAACGAGATCATGGGCAAAAGCGGGATTGCCCACATGCTTGAGCATATGAGTTTTAAGGCAACCAGGAAGTACAAAGCGGGTGAATTTGACAAGATCGTCAAGAGTCACGGCGGCGTCAATAATGCCAGTACCGGTTTTGACAAGACGCACTATTACATCAAGACTGCCAGCAAGAACCTTGGGATGACACTGGAGCTCTTCAGCGAACTGATGCACAACCTCTCATTAAAAGATGAAGAGTTTCAGAAAGAGCGTGATGTGGTGGCAGAAGAGAGACGATGGAGAACAGATAACAATCCGATGGGTTATCTCTATTTCAGAATTTTCAACATGCAGTATGTTTATCATCCCTACCATTGGCTCCCGATCGGATTCATGCAGGATATCCAGTCATGGAAGATCGAAGATATCAGAGAATTCTACCAGCGCTACTATCAACCGGAGAATGCCATCCTGATCGTTTCGGGAGATATCCAACCTGAAACAGTCTACACTGAGGCAGAAAAACACTTCGGATCGATCAAAAACGAGCGTAAAATTCCAAAGGTCACAGCCATAGAGCCCAAAAATGACGGGGCTAAACGGTCTATCCTTCACAAAGAAAACAACAAGGTTGATACACTCGCAATTACCTATGCGATCCCCAACTTTGAACATGACGATCAGGTAGCACTTTCAGCGATCAGTGAAATTCTGAGTGCTGGAAAAAGCAGTCGCCTGGAAAAGAATCTCATCAATGATAAGCATCTCGTCAACATGGTCACCGCTTACAATATGCAACTCAAAGATCCGGGCGTCTTCCTGATCATGGCACTCTGTAATCCGGATGTCAAAGCAGAAGCAGCTGAGAAAGAGATCCTTTTCGAACTTGAAAGACTGAAAAAAGGTGATGTCACCCAGGAAGAGTTGAATAAACTCAAGATCAATACCAAGGCAGAATTCATCTATTCGCTTGAAAGTTCCAGTAATGTATCTACACTTTTTGGAGAGTATTTGGCAAAAGGAAATATCAATCCTTTACTTGAATATGAAGAGAAATTGGATAAACTTACAGTAAAAGAGATCAGCCATGTCGCTGAAAAATATTTTGATAACAATCACTCAACTACAGTGATCCTCAGAAAAAGTAAAAAAAAATAGGAAGTGCATATGAATAACTATATCACAGGTGCTACAACGGCACTGATCACACCCTTCAAAAATGGTACACTGGATGAGGCAACGTATGCCACATTGATCCGGCGACAGATTGACAACGGCATCAATGCCGTCTGTCCAGTCGGTACGACAGGAGAGAGTGCGACACTCAGTCATGATGAGCATAAACGATGTATAGAAATTGCTGTAGAGGTTTGTAAAAATACAAATACCAAAGTGCTTGCCGGTGCGGGGAGCAATGCAACCCATGAGGCGATCGACATTGCCAAACATGCAGAGTCCTGTGGTGTCGATGCTCTCTTCTCTGTCAGCCCCTACTACAACAAACCAAGCCAGGAAGGACTCTATCAGCACTACAAGGCGATTGCTTCAGCCGTGGAAGTCCCTTTTATGCTTTATAATGTACCGGGACGGACCGGTGTGGATATACTGCCTGATACGGTATGTAGACTTTTTGACGAAGTGCCCAATATCTTTGGGATCAAGGAAGCGACAGGCTCGATCGAGCGAACAGTAGAGCTTCTCTCCAGAAGACCGGATCTTTATGTTTTCAGTGGTGATGATGCGATCGACTACCCTATTCTGGCCAATGGCGGAAAAGGAATCACCTCGGTTACAGCCAACCTTTTGCCGAATATGAAAAGTGAATTGGTTCACGCTGCACTCAAAGGAGACTTTAAAGCTTCCAAAGCGATCAACGATGAACTCTATCCGATCAACAAGGTGATGTTCTGCGAAAGTAATCCTATCCCGATCAAAGCAGCCATGTATATTGCCGGACTGATCGACACGCTGGAGTACAGACTACCTCTTGTACCTCCAGGTAGCGAGAATATGAAAAAGATCGAAGAGATCATGAAAAATTATAAAATTGCAGGAGTATAGGATGTCAGGAATGAAGGGGAAAACCGTTGTCGTCACCGGTGCTACCAAAGGGATCGGAAAAGCCATAGCGGAAAAATTTGCCAGTGAAGGTGTTGATGTTGCCTTTACCTACAACAGCAATGAAGAGATTGCACATCAATTGGCAGCAGAGTGGACAGAAAAATATGCCGTCAAAGTAAAAGCCTATCCTCTGAATATACTTGAGCCAGATGAGTTCAAGCCGCTCTTCAAATCCATTGATGAAGATTTCGACCGTGTTGACTTCTTTGTCTCCAATGCTATGATCTATGGCCGTCCGGTTGTCGGCGGGTATGGGAAGTTCATGAGACTCAAACCAAGAGGCTTGAACAATATCTATACGGCTACAGTCAATGCCTTTGTCGTCGGATCACAGGAAGCAGCCAAGCGAATGGAAAAAACAGGCGGCGGTGCTATCGTCACCATGTCCAGCACCGGAAACCTGATCTATATCGACAACTATGCAGGACACGGTACCAACAAAGCAGCCGTAGAAGCGATGAGCCGTTATGCAGCCGTAGAACTGGGGGAAATGAATATCCGTGTCAATGCCGTCTCAGGCGGACCGATCGATACAGATGCCCTCAAAGCCTTTACCAACTACGAAGAGGTCAAGGCAGAAACGATCAAACGTTCGGCAGTCAGTAGAATGGGAACACCTGAAGATATCGCCGGGTCTGTCTATTTCCTCTGTACCGATGAGGCAAGCTGGATCACAGGTCAAACACTCGTTGTTGACGGTGGAACAACATTCCGTTAATAGACAAAAGGGAAAGGAGCCAGGAGATATGACACGATCACAAATGTTCAACGTTCCCAATATCCTGGCCTTTATCCGCCTCATGATGGCACCTGTGATGTTCTTCCTTCTTGTCGACCGTGACAACTCTCTGCTGCAGGATATCCACTACTCCTGGCTGGACTATTTTGCCGCCTTTATCTTTGTCATTGCCAGTGCGACTGATTTCTTTGACGGCTACATCGCCCGGACTTTCGATCAGATCACCACCTTGGGAAAGATTCTTGACCCTCTGGCCGACAAGATGCTGACGCTCGCTGGCTTCCTCGGTCTGATGATGCTCGACCGTGCCTCTCCCTGGGCCATTTTTTTGATCCTTACCAGAGAACTCTTCATTACCGGACTGAGAGTCTCTGCAGTAGATCAGGGTATCGACATTGCAGCGTCATGGATGGGAAAAGTCAAAACTGTTGTCCAGATGATCGCCATTGGTTTTTTGCTGATGGAGTGGCCGGGAGGTGAACTGCTTCTCTGGGCCGCCGTCGCACTGACACTCTATTCCGGATATGAATATGTAAGGGATTTTTTCATCAAAGCAAAGATTTGATTTGATAGCTATGCATAAAGCTTCTCTCTAAATCGCTGCAGAGCGCCCTTTGCTTTCTCCAGAATATGTATACCCTCTTGTGACAATGAGCCGCTGGCTCCAGCCATCGGTGTAGTAACCAATGCGTTAAGACTATTGACAAGAAGATTAGTATTTTCCATCTCTTCTTTGGATTTCTGATGGTATTCATTGAACGGAAGAGTACCTTCCAGGTACAATATTCTTTTCATTTTGGCGTTTTCCTCATCAAAAAAGACTTTGAAAGTTCCGAGTGCTTCGATTACCTCATGGATATGAGCACTTACTTTATCCATCTCCTTTTTGCACTCCTCTTTTTTTGTACAATAGAATTTTGCCTCTTCATTAACTTCCTCGGCAATTTTCAGATTTTTATTTTTTCTCAAAAATACTCTCAGAGAATAGACAGCCCACATGACAAGCAATGCAGAGACAGCAACAATCCCCATTCCTATCATGGGATTTTCCCCTAAATCAATCCAGCCGCCAATTGTTGAGAAAAGTGTGTTTCTCGTTTCTTCGGAAGGCACTTTGCTCACATCCAGCGTCATCCCCATTTTCTTTGATGCTGCGTAGCTCCAGCCTGCAACAACTGCAAAACCGGCTACCAAAGCCAACAAAAATGCACTGAATTTTCCGGAGGAGAGATCCTTGACCTGCATCGGCTCAACTGGATCAGAACTACTGAATTTCAACCCCCCTTCTCCGATAGCATCTATCTTTTCAGGCTCAAACCCAACTTCTTCCAATAGCTTTTCCGTTTCATTCACACTACTCTCAAAAAGTGCTGTTTTGGTTTGCTCATACTTGCTGATATCCTCATCAAGTATCTGCATACAATCTTTTACTTCACTATCAGATTGATTGACTATAGCACGAGCCTCTTCGATCAACTCTTCCGTGCTTTTTGGTAATGTTTCCGAAGATTCACTGCTTAACTCAACACTCTCCTTCTCTTCGGAATCCATTTCTGCTACTTCATTCTGTACATCAATGTCATCAACATGCTCTTCTGTCTGCAGCTCTTCAGCTCTATCATTCGATTTTTCCATTACCTTTCCTTTTTGATTTGATTTTACACTTCTCTTCCATTTATAATAACATAATTTCTGCCAATCCAATTTGATACGTGTCAAAAATGTATCAAAAATTACATAGCCTAATCAAACTACGCTATAATTCAATCATTAATAATAATGAGGATTTTTATGGGTATATTGATTTCACTTTTAGTCTTGTCATTTCTGATCTTTTTTCATGAATTGGGGCATTTCATCGCAGCGAGAAAGATGGGGGTTCAGGTGGATGTCTTCAGTATTGGATTTGGCAAAAAACTCTACTCTAAAATGATTGGCAAAACAGAATGGAGCATCTCTGCTATTCCACTTGGCGGCTATGTCAAGATGAAAGGTCAGGATGACAGCGATCCGACCCAGGTCAGCTATGATGATGATTCGTATAATACCAAAAAACCATGGCAGAGGATCATTATCCTTCTGGCCGGGCCTTTTGCCAACTTTCTGCTCGCCTTTCTTCTCTATTTTGCGATTGCGACTATCGGTGTACCGAAACTCCTTCCTACTGTTGGAAATGTAGGAGAAAACACCCCTGCTCTGCAAGCTGGTCTCCAGAAAGGAGATCGGATTCTTGCGATCAACCTTAGCCCGGTAGAATATTGGGAAGATATCGGGGTATTGATCAATAAAGCATCAACCGGTACACTTCATGTCCTGGTCAAGCGTGAAAACCAAAATATCGACTTGAAAATCACCCCAAAAATGATCGAAGATAAAAATGTCTTTGAAGAGCCGATCCAGCGTAAGATCATCGGCATCTCTCCTCTGGGCGACAGGACAGAAGTGACCTATGGTTTTGCCGATGGTATCGACTATGCCTGGGATGAGACAAAAAAAGCCAGTGCTTTGATCTTCAAAAGCGTACAGAAACTCATCACAGGAGCTGTAGGAGCAGACAAGCTCGGCGGTGTCATTACTATCGTCGATATTACTGCTCAGGCAAGTTCAGCGGGAATTGTTGCCCTCCTATTTTTTACAGCATTGATCTCAGTGAACCTAGGTGTCCTCAATCTCCTTCCGATCCCGGCACTTGATGGCGGACATATCATGTTCAATCTTTATGAAATGATACGGGGGAAAGCACCGAGTGAAGCGGTTCTCTACCGCCTGACCATCGGAGGATGGGCCATACTCTTTGGGCTGATGTTCCTGGGGCTTTATAATGATCTCAACAGACTAATCGGAGGTTAACGATGATAGATAAAGAACAGTTAAGAAGAAACCTGGATGAAGTGATCTGGAAAATCGAAGAGTCACGGATCGCTGTGAGCGAACACCATATTGTCAAACTTGTCACTGTAGGAAAATATACTGATATCGAAAACATCGCAACGCTCTATGAACTCGGGCAGCGGGCTTTTGGTGAAAACCAGGTGCAACAGCTGGAAGAACGCTCCAAAGCGCTTGAAGAGCTGCCGCTGGAGTGGCACTTCATCGGTACACTGCAAAAGAACAAGATCAATAAACTGATCGATATCCGTCCTTCACTGATGCAGTCGATCGATTCTCTTGATCTGGCACTGGCGATGAATGAACGTCTTGAACGCAAAGAGAGCCGTATGAACTGTCTCTTGCAAATCAACAGCGCCAAAGAGGAGAGCAAATCAGGTGTCATTCCCGATGAAGCAACCGATATCTACCAGGAGATTATGGAGCGATGCCCTCACATCAACCTCAAGGGTGTTATGAGTATCGGAGCACATACCCAGGACCAGGAGATCATTAAACAGAGTTTTGAAAATACTCATAAGATCTACGAATCATTGCAAAAGGATGGCGCAACGATCTGCTCCATGGGAATGAGTGGGGATTACGAATTGGCGATCTCCTGCGGTTCAAATCTTATCCGAATCGGATCAGCACTTTTTAAATAGACTGATCTTTTTCTATATAGTCAATTAGGCTTTATCCCGCTTTATTGGTGTTGATACAACTCCCTATTATTGAGATGGTGCTACAATAACACATATTAGGGACTTCTCAAAAAGAAAATATGAAAAAGCATACCATTGAGCAACTCAGTATCTTTGTCAGTGTTACAAAATGGTTGATATTTTCCTCAATTATCGGCATTATTATTGGTTTCGGTGTAACATTTTTCTTAAAAATACTACAGCTTTCAGAGCAGAGTCGAAGTCTGCTGCCGTTCGAGTACTATTATCTGCTGCCCTTTGCACTGCTTTTAACGGTTTGGCTGGTGAAGAAATTTGCCCCCGATGCAGAGGGGCATGGCACGGAAAAAGTGATTGAAGCGGTACACAAGAAGAGCGGTAAAATAGAAACTGCAGTTATTCCTGTCAAATTGCTTGCCACAGTATTGACAATTTTTTCCGGTGGTTCTGTCGGTAAGGAAGGGCCTGCCGCACAGATCGGTGGAGGCATGGCCTCTTTTGTTTCAGATCTTTTCCATTTTAGCAAAGAAGATCGTAAAAAGCTGGTGGTCTGCGGAATCGGTGCCGGATTTGCAACGGTTTTCGGCACACCGATTGCCGGCGCCATTTTTGGGGTTGAAGTATTGGTGATTGGACTGATCCGCTACGATGTCCTTCTTCCCTCTTTTATCGCCGGTTTCTCAGCATTTTCGACTGCACAGTTTCTGGGAATTGACTATACTTATTTCGATATACGTTTTCATCAGCATGTTTCATTGGATCTTCTTTTGATCATTCAGGTTGTTTTGGCAGGTCTGTTTTTTGGTTTGATCTCCGATATCACTATCACAACTTTGAAACGAATCTCCCATACTATTCAAATTATTCCTCTCAATAGTTATGTCAAAGCTTTTGGCGGGGGGATGATTCTGGTTGGATTGTCGTTCATCGTGGGAGATGCCTATTTTGGATTGGGACTTGGAACGATTGACAACCTGCTCCACCCTGATCCCTATTTCTCCCAGGATATTCCCTGGTATAGCTTTTTTCTTAAAACAGTATTTACCTCCATTACACTGGGCGTCGGCGGAAGCGGCGGTATTGTTACTCCCATTTTTTACATTGGTGCAACCAGCGGTCATTGGATTGGTACACTCATGGGTGATCATATAACTTTCTTTGCTGCACTGGGTTTTATAAGCGTGCTTGCCGGAACTACCAATGCTCCTATTGCCGCAACTATTATGGCTATGGAATTATTTGGCTTGGAGGTAGCCCACTATGCCGCGATCTCGGTGGTCATCAGTTTCTTAATGACAGGGCATCGCAGTGTGTTCGCTTCGCAGATCCTGGCCATGAAAAAATCCGATATCCTCAAAATAGATCTTGGTGAAGATATCGCGCATACCAAAGTGGATGTGGGATATAATGAGTTGAAAAAAATCAAAAATATTCGTGAGCGTATTCAGAGAAAGCGTAAAAAACGCAAAGAAAATTCTAAATCCAAAAAGTGATGCAGCTTTGTCAAAATCGTATTGACCAAGCAAACCCAAGAGTATCCGTAATAGACCCTGTAAACTTTTGGGTTTTTGCGTACAAATAGACCACTTTGACGCTTTGGTTTTTGGCCACAGGGAAACCGGCAGATAGGGCAGACATAACATTACCCCACTCGTCATCCTTTAACTCTCCATTGACCGAAGAGCGCCCTCCCAGTCCATATCCTGCACTCAGTGAAGCCCAGTATCCCGGTTTAAATGTGTGTATCACATGTGCCTGAAGAGCATAGATTGGGTCCTGTTCGCGGCTGTTTCCGTTGAAAAAATCATCGTTATCAGTAAAAAAGAATATTGAGCCGGTCAATTCATAAGACCAGGGACCACGGGTATGCACTATACCGATCTGTGGACGTATCATAAAGCGATTTTCACCCAGATTGAGCAACTTGTCTTCATAATACTCTCCCAAAGGTACCCTCACGGCAATAGCTGCACCGACTACTGTATTGGTGGCCTGTGATACTTTCGTATGGCTTGTCTCTGCCGATTTATTTTCAGAACTGTTTAGCAGAGTCAGAGAAAGTCGAAATCGTGGATCAGCAAAACCTTCACGCTTAACACTGGCAGGCTCACCCCTGAGAAGTCCCTCCCAATGTGCACTTTTCCACGGAACGACAGCATCAAAACGTGCTACCTTGCCTGCCAGCGCAAAAGAGCGCACATACGAAACAGCCAACGCATCTACTTTGACTTCGGCACTTTCAACCTCCATCAATGGATCAAAAAGCAGATCACCGTAAGTATGCCCATATCCTGCACCCACAACAGTCATACCCACAGGCAATTGTGTCCAGCGCCTTGGCTCCAAGTCCTGGGCAAAAACCGGTATATTCATTACAAGGGAAACACATAGTACAAAGATGGCTTTTGTTCTAGTGATTTTCACGACATTCTTTTCTTGTACGCATTGTTCATAGGAAATCTTAACATATCAAGCCAAAAAGCTATATGTACGCTCAATCAACCAAAAAGAAGCGAGACCTCCTATAGCATAGGCTATCGCTGTTTCGCCGTTACGTAATAAGCTTTGTGTAAACATTTTCTTTACAACCCAGCCTATGAGCAAAACAGCAAAAACAAAGATCAATTGCCCTATCTCCACCCCAACATTAAAAAAGAGTAATGCCATGGGGATAGACTGCTCAGGAAGCCCTACTTCAGCAAGTGCTCCAGCAAAACCAAATCCGTGAAGAAGACCAAAAATAAAAGCAATAAGCCATGGGTAGTTTTCAGCTAAACCTATTTTTCCTTGTTGCGAATGGATCACTTCAACAGCCAGGAAGAGGATACTCAAAGCGATGACTGCCTCGACAGGTGCCTGAGGGACAGCAACCCATCCCAGAGTCGCAGCAACCAAGGTAATACTGTGTGCCAAGGTGAATGCTGTAATAGCTCCAACCAGTCGTTTCCACCCCTTGACAATGAGCAACAAGGCAAAGACAAAAAGAAGATGGTCTATCCCCATTAAGATATGCTCGACACCGATGATCGTATAGGTTTTGGCTACATCCCATGCAGACTGCTCAGCTGCCACTTCAAATGATCTTTCTGTAGGTGTAAGCCGCTTCATCAAAGAAGCACCGTTAGCGTGTGTGATACGCACAAGTACATCAGTCGATGTACTGTCAAGACCTTCTATCTCTATGGTCTGACCTGCCAAACCTTCAGAACATACCATTGTAGTATTTTCTATGAGGGCATTGTTAACAGTATGACGACTGGGAGGTGTACTTTTACAGCTCTTAGGCAGTATGGGTTTGATACCCAGAATCAACCCCTCTTTCATAGGTACTTTCCATTTGACCTGAAAAGTCTTAGCTCCGGAACTTTTTATCTCCAGATACCCAGGACGTATTTCATCTGAAAAAGAGAGGGTGAACACAAGGCTTAAGAGCCATAAAACAGTAAAGTAACGCATTCTTACTCACTAAGCTTTTGGGGTAGCAGTGCCGTGCTTGGCTTGGAGATCTGCACATCATACTCTTTACGCAGATTAGAGACAAAAGTATCATTCACTTTTTTACGCTCATCTGTTGTCCAGTCTTCCAATACACTCTGCTTTGCTATTTCCAGTGAGGCTGTTTTAGATGCAGTTTTTGCATCGACATAGACAAGATGTAAGCCGTAACCCGAAGTCAGAGGTCCTTGCCATTTTCCTGTCTCTTGTTCCAAAAGTGTTTTAGCAAAGGCTTTGCCAAAGAGACGTTTAAGTTCAAATTCTTTCAACTCTGCAAATGCCGTACCGTGTAAAAAACTGTCTCCAACTCTTTGCATATCAATGCTGTTACTCTCTTCTTGAAGTTTGACAAGTAAGGCTTTGGCTTCATCTTCCATA
>JAYEND010000011.1:0-2449 GCA_034721895.1 Campylobacterota bacterium
CATCACGATGCGTGCCCAGGTCGAACTGCACGGGATGGATGCAGGCAATGTTCTGGAAGTCCGGAAGAAACTTGAAAAATCCGGTTTGACTACATGGCAGACGCTGACGGACAATTTTCGCAATATTGTAACCGATCCATTCGATGGGGAAACAATGGCAAGCCGGATAGAAGCCTATCCTCTGATCAAAGAAATCGAATCTCTCTTTCTGAAAAATCCCGACTATGTCGGTACCCTTCCCCGAAAATTCAATACGGGCATCTGTGGCAGCACAGAAAGCAACCACTCCTTTTTCAGCAATGATCTCTATTTCGCTCTTTCCAAAAAAGAGAATCTTTGGGGCTTCAATCTCTATCTTGGAGGAAAAAATAGTGAAATGGCTCAGGATGCCGATATTTTTGTTACTGCAGAGGAAACCGTTCCTCTCTTTGAAGCAGTCATTAAAACCTATATGAATCACGGACTCAGAGGTACACGATCTAAAACAAGACTCTTTCATCTGCTTCAAAAAATCGGTATGGATACCTTCAAGGCCCATCTGCAATCCTACTATCCAAAAGCCCTGCAAAGTGCCGGAGTACTCCAGACAGAAAAGACCTCTCCTCGGGAGTTTACACCACTTCGTGATGGCCGCTATGCCTTTTGCTGCCAAAGCATGTTTGGGGAGATCACTGCGGATGAACTTTCTGGAATCTGTGACTATGCTTCCATGGAGAATCTTTCAATTCGACTGGGAGTCGATCAAAATATCTATCTTTTCGGACTCAAAGAGCCCAAAATTCCTTTTGAAAAGCGATCAAATCCTCTGCGACTCTCTGTTTGTGCAGGAAGCAGGTATTGCGGCCTCTCTCTTTTCGATATGAAAGGAGAGGCAAAACTCCTTCCTTTGAAACGGTTGGAAGCGCTCAACATCACAGTTGGCTATAGCGGTTGCCTGAAGGGATGCGGCAAACATCAGCATGCGGATATTGGGTTGATAGGGTTACGGACTGCTATTTTTGGCCCCACACAAAAGAGTGTACGCTTCTTTCTTGGCGGCCAATACACCTATGGCAAAACTCCGGCACGATTGATTCTGATGGCTGTACCGCTGCATGGGCTCAATGATTTAATTCATGCTGTTCTGGATGAATTCGAGCAGAGCGGCTACAGCGACTTTGAGCGCTTCAGTCAAGAAATTCTCAATAGGTTCTCCACCAACTTTCTTGCACTGTGGTTTCTGGCAAAACTCTATTTTGGCAAAACAACTCCCCTCAAAGTACTTCGATCAAGTCCCGCATCCAGAAATTCTACTGAAGAAGAGAACAAGCTGATCAAATCCATCTTTCCCAAACTTGAACTTTCAAATGATAAGGATGCTCATTTTTATAAAGAGATCCAACAGACTAATCAAATGCTTTGGGGAAATCAAATCTCATTGATATAGCCCCTATATTTTTCTCTTCCTGACGGTATACGGTTGGACAACAAATATACTTTTGAATTATAATAATCTTAATTAAGAGTAATTTTATCTGATTTAGACTATAGTGCGAAATAATTTGAAGGAGAACCGTATGAAAAAGATAGGATTTTTACTGATACCGATTATTACAACAAGTATCTATGCTGATATTGAAAGCGGGAAAAAGGTTTATGCAGCCAACTGCGCACAGTGCCACAGCACTAAAATGACAGGGGGACTGGGAAAGGATTTCAACCTCGTCTCCTATAGCCGAAAAAAAGAAGAGATAGCAAACTATACCCGTGACCCCTACAGTATGTACGAAAAATTTGGCTACAGTGCCAATGCGATGCCAACGCTCCTGCTGGAGGAGCAGGATATCAAAGATGTCGCTGATTTTATTGATTCTCTGCAGCCGTTTAAAGAGTGGATGAAGAAAAAGAAAGTATAGCAGTGAAATTAATGCAAAATTTTCTATCAACACACCCTTTCCCCAAAACCTTATAAATTTATATATGGGCACTTCTAAAAACCACCATTTCAGCAGCCAAGATCAACCCATCCTAATTTTTTAAAATAATTCTCAACAATTCTTCCATTTTCAGTAGAAAAGTTGAGTGAATATGACGTTTTTACAGTAAAACTCACTCAATATTTCTTACTTTTTAGATCATTTTCACCTTTTGATATAAAAACAGATGAAATAATTAGAATAAAAATAGAACTATCACAAATATCATAAAATTCGCTTTCAGGATAGACATGATGGAATCTTTATGTTATTATTAAGCCTAAAATTACAAGGAACAATGAAATGAACAAAATAATATCTATAGGACTTATTGCGATGCTGTGTATACAGTTAAGCTATGCTGATAACAGTGCAAAAAGTAAAGTATTTCCATTAAGTAAATCAAAATTTGCTGTGATGGGTAACAATGGTGAAGAGAAGATCGTTGATCTTGCAGGACAGAATTATATCGTGGTTTCAGTGAGGGAACAGGG
>JAYEND010000012.1:0-10589 GCA_034721895.1 Campylobacterota bacterium
GATACATTTAGTATCACTTGTTTTGTGATATTGTTAGATTTTTTCAACTTAGCTACGGCTAGGTTTTCAAAAATCTGCCTTGATTATGAACGAAATCACAGCATCAAAAATTTGGGTATTTAGTTGGCGGGGTAATAAGTTAGCATTTGTCCGTCAAATGTATTTGTCAGTAATTTGAACTATTTTATACCTTTTTTCCAGACACTGCATACTTTTGCAGCATACCAAAGATATGCAGCAAAGGGTAATTTGCTATAATTTGCTATTAGCTAAATCTTAACACTTAGCCCTCAATATAAAAAGGAATTTTATGAGCATCTACCGAGAATATGACATCCGTGGCATCTTTGAAAAAGAACTCAATGAAGAGACAGTAACAAAGATCGGTTTCGCTCTCGCTGACAAGATCGAAGGAGAGTATGTTGCAGTCGGGTATGATGCACGTTCACACTCGCCTATCCTCTTTGAATGGCTGGCTGCCGGCCTCAATGCCGGAGGAAAAAAGGTACTGGGGATGGGTATGGTCCCTACCCCTGTCAACTACTTCACCAACTATCAACCCATAGCCGAACTCACCAATAACCAATTACCGATAACCAATAACCCGGAGCTGACTCCGTCAGCCTCCGTCATGATCACAGGTTCCCACAATCCCAGCGAATATAACGGCTTCAAGATCACCATTGGCCAGGCTCCATTCTTCGGTGAACAGATCTATTCACTTGGCCGGGAGATCGCAAAGATGGGTTTCCCACCAAAAAAAGATCGCATAGTCACAGATATCGATGCTGTCGGCAAATACAACAACTATATGATCAAAAACTTTTCCCATCTCAAGGGCATGGCAACACGTATCGTCTATGACTGCGGGAACGGTGTTGCCGGGATCGTACTGCCGACAATCTTCGATGCACTGGAACTGACTGCTCAGGGAATCTATGTCGATCCGGACGGCACTTTCCCCAACCACCACCCTGACCCTTCTGTGGAGAAAAACCTCAAAGATGTCAAGGCACTTCTGGAAAAAGAGGGGGATATCGCCTTCGCCTACGATGGAGACGCAGACCGTATCGCCGTACTGACCCATAAGTATAATATCAAGGGCGACCAGATGGCCCTGCTCTATGCTATGGATATGGATCACCCCACTGTTATCGGTGAAGTCAAATGCTCACAGGTGATGTATGACGAACTTGAACGACGCGGTGCCAAGGCGATCATGTACAAAACCGGTCATTCCAACCTCAAAGTCAAGATGAAAGAGACCGGTGCCGACCTCGCCTGTGAAGTGAGCGGCCATGTTTTTTTCAAAAACCGCTATTTCGGTTATGATGATGCTATCTACGCGACACTTAGAATGCTGGAGTTGATCCATGACGGTATCGATCTCGATAAAGAGCTTGACATCCTGCCAAAAGTATACTCCACGGAAGAGATCAAGGTAGAAACGACTGAAAGTGAAAAGTTTGCCATCATTGATAAGATCAAAGAATTATTGAAAAACCCGCCTGCCGACTTTCCGAAAATCCTGGGAATTATCGACATAGACGGTGTACGTATCAATTTTGAAAAAGGCTGGGGACTCGTAAGAGCCAGTAACACTACCCCTATCCTCGTCACACGTTTTGAATCGACGGATGAAGCATTGGCGAAGGAATATGAAGAGAAGGTCAACGATCTGATTGCGGAAGCGAAGAGATTAGTGCATAGTGCGTAGCGAGTAGTGAGTAAGGAAGAGCGGAAGGAATTTTATGAAATGTGAGAAGCTGGATGTATGGAAACGTTCTTGTCGTTTAAGTGTGAAAATATATACATATTTTAAAGAAAATAAAGATTACTCTTTTAAAGATCAAATTACTCGAAGTTCTTTATCTATCGCAAGCAATATTGCTGAAGGTATGGAAAAAGAATCTATCAAAGAGAATATCCGTTTTCTGGAAATTGCCAGAGGTTCAACAGCTGAACTGATAACCCAAATCTATATTGGCATAGAAATCGACTATATTGATAAAGAAAAAGGTATCAAATGGGTCAAAGAGAGCAACGAGCTCCTAAAAATGCTCAATGGGCTAAAAAATAATCTTAGAACAAAGGCAACACAATGACATACTACCCACTACCCACTACCCACTACCCACTAACTCCCAAAGGAGTTCTCTAATGAAAATATTCGTAACGGGCGGCGCCGGATATATCGGTTCCCACACCTGCGTCGAACTTATCGATGCCGGGCATGAGGTTGTCGTTTATGACAACCTCTGCAACTCCAGCCTGCAAGCGCTCAGAAGAGTGGAGCGGATCACCGGTAAGCAAGTTACTTTCATTGAAGGGGATATCCGTGATGAGGATTCAATGTCCAAAGCGATGCAGGGCTGTGATGCAGTGATTCATTTTGCAGGACTGAAGGCGGTGGGTGAATCAGTTGAAAAACCGCTTGAGTATTATGACAACAATGTCAACGGCACACTTTGCCTCTTGCGTGCCATGAAGAGTAACGATATCAAAAAAATAGTCTTCAGCTCTTCTGCCACCGTATACGGTGATCCAGAAAAGTTGCCTTTGACCGAAGATCACCCTCTGCGTACAACCAACCCATACGGACAAACCAAACTCGTTATAGAAGAGATTCTGCGTGATCTCTATAAGTCAGATGAGAGCTGGAGTATTTCGATACTGCGCTATTTCAATCCGGTAGGTGCCCATGAAAGCGGCCTTATAGGCGAAGATCCTCAAGGCATCCCGAATAACCTGATGCCTTTTGTGGCACAGGTGGCCGTGGGACGCAGAGAATTCCTGCAAGTCTTCGGCGATGACTACGACACCCATGACGGTACAGGAGTACGTGACTATATTCACGTGGTTGATTTGGCTTTGGGACATCTCAGAGCACTGGAATCACTAAACCAATCACAATGTGAAGCGATCAATCTGGGAACCGGGAACGGATATAGTGTGCTTGATGTTGTCAATGCCTTTTCCAAAGCATCAAAAAAAGAAGTGGCCTACCGAATTGCGCCACGCCGTGAAGGGGATATCGCCGCATGCTATGCTAATGCATCAAAGGCAAAAAAGTTCTTAGACTGGGAAGCCACTCGGGATATGATGCAAATGTGCCAGGACAGCTGGCATTGGCAATCGAAAAACCCGGAAGGATATAGAGTTTAAATAGATTATAGGCACCTCTAAAAACTGTTTTGCTATAATATCTTTCAAAATAACTATGAAGGCCGCATCCGATGTCAGAGAAAAAACGACGACGCAAAGAAGATTATATTATCACCAAATGCCTCTTCCCTGCGGCAGGATACGGAACACGTTTCCTCCCCGCAACAAAAGCAACCCCTAAAGAGATGTTGCCTGTTCTAACAAAACCACTTATTCAGTATGGCGTGGAAGAGGCCGTAGAGGCGGGGCTCAATACAGTAGCGATCGTTACAGGTCGAGGGAAGCGGGCGATTGAAGACCACTTCGATCGTTCTTATGAGCTGGAACAGCAGATTAATGGAACAAGCAAAGAACATCTTCTGACAGGCATCCGAAAACTGATCAACCAATGCACCTTCTCCTACACCAGACAGAAAGAAATGAAAGGTCTCGGACACGCAATCCTGACGGGCGAAACTCTGATCGGAGACGAACCATTTGCTGTCATCCTTGCCGATGATCTCTGCACCAATGGGGATAACGGTGTCCTCAATCAAATGGTAGCAATTTACGAAAAATACAAATGCTCGATAGTCGCCATCGAAGAAGTCCCTATGGATCAAACCAACAAATATGGTGTCATTGCCGGAGATCTGATCGACAATACAGATGATACCTATCGTGTCACAGATATGGTTGAAAAACCGGATCCCAAAGATGCACCGACCAATATGGCGATCATCGGTCGCTACATACTTACGCCCGATATTTTTGATATCCTCAGAGAAACCCAACCCGGAAAGGGCGGAGAGATACAGATCACCGATGCATTGCTGGAGCAAGCAAAACAGGGTAAAGTCATTGCTTATAAATTTAAAGGCAAGCGTTTTGATTGCGGTTCCGTAGATGGTTTTGTGGAAGCGACGAATCATTTTTATGGAGAAATAAAATAATGACGAATATAATTTTATGCGGTGGCAGCGGAACACGTCTTTGGCCGATCAGCCGGGCATTGATGCCAAAGCAATTTATCAAACTTTTTGATAGCCAGTCACTCTTTCAACTCAGCGCAAAACGTAATAGCAGTGCATGCCCCGATCAACTGATCGTCTCTAATGTAGAACAATATTTCCTGGCTGTAGATCAATTATCTGAAATACAGATGGATAATCATACTCAATTTTTACTGGAACCTGTTGGCCGCAATACTGCACCGGCGATCGCTTTGGCATGTTTTGCAGTTGAAGCAGATGAGATCGTATTGGTCACGCCTTCTGACCATCTTGTCAAAAATGAAGTCGCATATGCTGCTGTTTTGCAAAAAGCAAAAGATTTGGCAGGAGAGGATAACCTGGTTACATTTGGAATCAAACCTGAATATGCAGAGACAGGATACGGCTATATTGAGGCACAGGACGAAGATGCAAAGGCTTTCCATGAAAAACCGGATGCCAAGACCGCTCAACGCTATGTAGAAGCAGGCAATTTTTATTGGAACAGCGGTATGTTTTGTTTTAAGGCCGGTGTTTATCTTGATGAGCTCAAGCAGTATGCTCCGGAAATTTATGAAGCTTCAAAACAGGCATATAATGATGCAAAAAATGACGGGATGATTCGTATTGGTCATGCAGATATGGCAGCCATTCCTGACGAGAGTATCGATTATGCTGTAATGGAAAAAAGCAACAAAGTTAAAGTTGTAGCGAGTGAGATCGGATGGAGTGACCTTGGAAGTTTTGATGCTCTGGATGAGGAGTTGCCAAAAGATGAAAATGGCAATACACAATGCAGAGATCTCTACACCATAAATGCAAAGAATAATTTTGTCTATTCAAAAGACAGGGCGATTGCATTGACCGATGTGGAGGATCTTATCATCGTTGATACAGGTGACGCATTATTGATTTCAAAAAAAGGAAATTCACAAAAAGTCAAAGAGGTCGTCAAACAGCTCAAAGCTAACGACTCTGAACTGCACCATATCCATTTGACAGCACATCGGCCCTGGGGCACCTATACAATTTTGGAAGAAAATGAAAAATACAAGATCAAACGGATCGTGGTCAAACCAGGAAAACGCCTTTCACTGCAAAAACATTTTCATCGCAGTGAACACTGGATCGTTGTCAGCGGAACAGCACTGGTAACAGTGGGAGGAGGAGAAACTTTAGTGAGGCCCAATGAATCCACATACATCCCAATGGGTGAAACTCATCGTCTGGAAAACCCCGGGAAAGTCGATGTAGTGTTGATCGAAGCACAGGTAGGCTCCTATCTTGGTGAAGATGATATTGTTCGCATAGAGGATGACTTTGCACGAGAATAATTCCGCCTATATTAAAGATGATACTTTTAAGATAATTATCGAAAATACACCACTTGTCTCTGTCGATCTCATTGTGAAAAATCAGAGCAAAATCTTACTTGGCAAAAGAATTAATAAACCAGCTCAGAAATACTGGTTTACCCTTGGAGGACGAGTCCTTAAAAATGAGAAAATCCAGGATGCCCTCAAGCGGATTGCCAAGGAAGAATTAGGTATAATCCTGAATACCACACCTAAGTTTATCGGTGTTTTTGAGCATCTTTATCATGATAGTATCTTTGATGGGGTTTCAACTCATTATATTAATCTCGGCTATGGGATCGAAGTGTCATCGTTTGATGATCTACCGAAGGAACAGCATACTCATTATCAATGGTTTGACCTTGATGAGTTGATACAAAATGATTCGGTTCATCATTATGTAAAAGATTATTTTTCATTGGAACAGGGGACTGTTCCAAACAACAAACAGGAGTAAGCATGGCAGAAAAAAAAGTCGCCCTCATCACGGGCATCACAGGGCAAGATGGTTCCTATTTAGCAGAATTTCTACTTAAAAAGGGCTATGAAGTGCACGGCATTAAGCGTCGTGCTTCACTTTTCAATACAGATCGAATTGATCATCTTTACCAAGATCCACACGAAGAAAATATTGAGCTGACTCTGCACTATGGTGACATGACAGACTCTATGAACCTTACACGAATCATCCAGGAGGTTCAACCCGACGAGATCTACAATCTGGCAGCCATGAGTCACGTCGCCGTTTCATTTGAAACACCGGAATATGTTGCCAATGCAGACGGTACAGGTACACTTCGTATCCTCGAAGCGGTCAAACTGCTGGGCTTGACAAAAAAGACCCGTATCTACCAGGCGTCAACTTCAGAACTTTACGGAAAAGTCCAAGAGGTGCCGCAGAGTGAAACAACACCATTCTATCCGAGAAGCCCTTATGCCGTTGCAAAGATGTATGCTTACTGGATCACCGTAAACTACCGTGAAGCCTATGATATGTTTGCTTGTAACGGGATTCTTTTTAACCATGAATCACCGGTACGCGGTGAAACTTTTGTTACGCGTAAAATTACCCGCGCGGCATCTAAGATCGCCCTTGGCCTTCAAGATAAACTCTACCTTGGTAATTTAGACGCAAAACGTGACTGGGGACATGCAAAAGATTACATCAAAATGATGTGGTTGATCCTGCAGGCAGATGAACCGGAGGACTGGGTTATCGCAACAGGTGTTACAACAACTGTACGTGATTTTGTTCGTATGGCATTTGCTTACGCAGGGATTGAACTCGAGTTTAAAGGTGATGGCGTAAATGAAAAAGCTTATGTAATGAGCTGCTCAAACCCTGATTACCAAATAGAGATCGGTAAAGAGGTTGTTGGAGTAGATCCTCGTTACTTCAGGCCTACCGAGGTTGATCTGCTCATAGGTGATCCGAGTAAAGCTGAAGAGAAGCTGGGTTGGACACGTGAACATAAGCTGGAAGACCTGGTTAACGATATGATGCAATCTGATCTTAAACTAATGACGAAAGATCAATATCTTAAAGATGGCGGCTACACTATCATGAATTACTTTGAGTAGGTAGAAAAGTGAACAAAGACAGCAAGATTTATATAGCTGGGCATAGGGGATTGGTAGGCTCTGCCATAGTAAAGAATCTGGAATCAAAAGGCTATACCAATCTAGTCTTCAAAAAACATGCCGAACTGGATTTGACTGATCAGCAAGCTGTAGCAAAGTTTTTTGAAACAGAAAAGCCGGAATATGTGATTTTGGCTGCTGCCAGAGTGGGCGGTATTGTCGCCAACAATACCTATAGAGCGGACTTTATTTACGAAAACCTACAGATCCAGAACAATGTCATTCATCAGAGCTATTTGAATGGTGTGAAAAAACTGCTGTTTTTAGGCAGCACCTGTATCTACCCCAAAAATGCACCGCAACCGATGCCTGAAGATTGCCTGCTTACAGACACACTCGAATATACCAATGAGCCCTATGCCATTGCGAAAATTGCAGGTATTAAAATGTGCGAAAGCTATAACATCCAATACGGCACCAACTACATCTCGGTCATGCCAACAAACCTCTATGGCCCAAATGACAACTTCGATCTTGAAAAAAGCCATGTATTACCTGCTTTGATACGGAAGATACATCTGGGAAAAGCATTGGAGGAAAATGATTGGGATACTATCAGGACCGACCTCGACAAACTCCCTATCGAAGGGATCGACGGAAATGCATCCGATGAAGAAATTCTTCATATCCTTGCCTCTTACGGTTTACGGATCACGGATCACGGATCACGACCTGCTGTGCAGGTGGAAATCTGGGGCTCAGGTAAGCCTCGCCGCGAATTTCTATGGAGTGAAGATATGGCAGATGCCTGTGTCTATCTGCTTGAAAACCGAGACTTTAAAGATACCTATGCAGATACAACAGGCAGCAACGATACCTGTACGCCAAACAGAATTCCAACTACTGAAATCCGCAATACCCACATCAACATCGGTACGGGCAAGGATATCTCGATAGAAGAGTTGGCACAAACTATCAAAAAGATCGTTGGCTATCAAGGCGAATTGTACTTTAACACAGATAAGCCAGATGGCACCATGGTGAAACTGACAGACCCATCCAAACTGCATGCACTTGGCTGGAAGCATCAGGTTGAGCTGGAGGATGGTATTCAAAGAATATATCGATGGTACATAATCGCTATGGACTAAAAAGTTCTCTTTAGAAAATAGCAGACGATTTAGTCAAAGACTATTGCATAGATTCCAGATAGTTTACGAAGCCGGATGGTAATTTGTCCGTACTCATCCATACAAGTATACCGAAAGAACTCATCACCTGCGCTGCCGTAAAGTTGCAATGGCCATAGGCAAAAGCCGGAAGCATGACCAGATTCCCATCATTTCCTTTTACATGAGTTTGAAAAGAATAGAACAATTCATGCCGATAGGGAACGATAGGATCTTTTGTAGTATGCAGCGTTACCAAGGGTTTTTGAAGATTTCCACTTGGCTTGTAATATTTTTTTATATATCGTTTTGCCCGGCGGTCTCTCTGTACCCGTTCGACTTTCCAGTTCAGATCCAGATCGTCGTCAGATCCCCTGTACCATTGCCATTTATTATCATAGGGGATTCCTCCGGCTTTTATTTTTAAGTCATTGAACCCCATGATATTGTAGCCAAGGATATCCTGAGCCGCCTCTACCATGTCCTCTTCCATTGGGCCTCTCGCTACATCGACCACATTAAACAGCTGATCTGCCGAGTCAGGATCGGCATTGATATACCCTTCGATAGCTCTCTTATATATGCCCCAATACCGCCAGGCAGCTGGAGGAACTTCTGTTGCCCCAAAATAAAACACATCAAAGAAATAGTCAAATACAACACGAAAGTCAGTCAAGTACCGTATCTGATACGGCATCCCCCCAAGCGGTCCGCAAAGTGCCAGGCCGCCATCATAGATCTCAGGGTATTTTTCCACCAGCATCGTGGCGATCAACCCGCCTTCCGAACCTCCCACTACGAGCACATGATCTGTATCAGGATTATATTTTTCAAATGCTTTAACCAGTGCATTGATATTTTTGCCACCCTCTTTGACCGCATAGCCGTTGGTACTGAAACTGCTTGTCGCAAAAGCGTAACCAAGGCCCATGAGAACTTCGGGAACGAAAATCTCATCATCGGTACCGGCATTAAACCTAAGCTCATCCAGCGGCAACTCCAGCTCTTTCTGGGGTGCCACATACCCATGTGCGTACACTATAAGATCACCATTCCACTGCTCCGGTTTGCAAATAAGAATTTTTTCACCACTTTTTTTGTTGTAGGTACAACAATTTTCCGGCAAGATATCCTCAGCCCACATAAGTAATGGCAATGATACAAAAAGCAGAATCATTTTTATCAGCAAATTATTTTTTTTCATAATATTCCTCCTTTTTCTATAGTCACTTCTATATTATGAAGACAATAACATTAAAACCTAATAAAACATAAAGATGTGTTTTATTTTCTGTAGTTTTATAATTTTTTAAGTTATTTAGGATTATACTTGATTTATATATAGAAATATGTATGTGGTCTTTGTTTTAAGGTTGGACTCAGAATATTGAGTCTTAATATATCAGGGAATATTATAAAGGATCAGAAATGAAAAAGACTATACTTTTAGGTGCAATAGCGAGTAGTATGATCATCGGCTCTTCTGCATTAGTTGCAGATGATCTCAATGTAGCTGGAACAGTGAATGTAACAGCGAATCCACAGCCAGTTGGGTCGACCAGGACTATTTATCCTGCTATGACCATGGCTGCTGCGGATGATCCTTCTATACTTTGGTCCTTGGGAGCCGGTACGGATACAGATCAGCCTGGTCTAAATGCAGTGGGCTTTATTAATCTTAAAACGTTAGCTGCGCCTTTATTCATGGGGAGTGATGCTGCAGATGCTCTTCTTACACTGTCGGGGGACAAGATAATTGTGGGCGGAAAGTTGGGCGTAGGAACGGAGTCTCCAACCGAAGCCGTAGATGTTGTCGGAACAGATGCGGCTGCCCGTTTCAAATTGACCAGTATCACCAACACAGGCAATCAAGCCGCACAGTATGTCCAGCAGCGTGCACGTTCCGAGAGTGGAAGCCCTGCAGCAGTTGAAAGCGGTGATGTCATCGGAATGTTCAGCTTCCGTGGCTGGCATGGATCAGGTTGGACTGGAACAAAAGCCGGTATTACAGTAACAGCCACCGAAGACTGGTCAACATCCAGCAACGGTAACCTGGTCACGATCAGTCACACTCCGAATGGCTCATCAAAATTGACGCCAGCCCTGCAGATCAAAGGAAATGCGGATGTCTACATCCCCAATGGCAATCTATATGTCAAAGGGAAAAAGATGAGTGTTCCCGATTATGTCTTCAAAGATGACTATAAGCTGATGCCGCTTGATGAGCTGAAAACATTCATCAAAAAGAACAATCACCTTCCGGGTGTTGCTTCAGCAGATGAAGTCGGTAAAGCAGGCGTGGTCAATCTCTCAGGATTGCAGATGACACTGCTTGAAAAGGTGGAAGA
>JAYEND010000013.1:0-10580 GCA_034721895.1 Campylobacterota bacterium
TAATGCTTTCTTAAAACTTTGACTATTTCCATAAAAAGATCGCCTCTTTGTTTGTAGGAATTGAATTGATCAAAACTGGCAGCAGCCGGGGAGAGGAGTGCGACTTCATCGGACCGAAGGTTTTGGTCGATGGTGTTAACGGCCCGGTCGAGGGTTTTGCAGCCGATAGCCTTGACATGATGAGTTTGCGCCATATCAAGCAGTTTATCGTTATTGGCACCGATGGTGTAGAGGGTGAGATCGTACTGTTGCATAGTTTGAAAGAGCGGCGTAAGATCAACGCCTTTATCATCACCCCCGACAATGAGATGGATCTTGCGGTCTCCATAGCCTTTGATAGCCTGGATGGCGGCATCGATATTGGTAGCCTTGGAGTCATTGACCCAGAGCCGTCCTGAAGCATCGTGTACCTCCTCCTGACGGTGTGCATCGAGTTTGAATGTGTTGATAAGAGCATAATCAACTTCATCGAAAAGTACCCGCGCAATAGCCAGAGCGAGCATGGCATCTTCGAGGAAGGCAGCTTTGAAGTTGATCTTTGACGGATCGATCCTAAAATACTCCGTAAGAAAGTCGATACTGTCATATTCAACGACAAAAGCATTGGTTTTGGGGAGATTCAATCCCTTGGGAACCAGTGCAAGTTCCCCTTCTCTCATCGTCAGCAAAGGTCTGAGTTTGTCCGCTTCATAATTCTCGGCATTGCCATGCCAGTCAAGGTGATCGGGCGTGATGGGCAGGAGCAGGTAGATGCCGGGTGAAGCGGTTTTGGTATGGTGGAGTGCATAAGAGCTTGACTCCAGCACCCAGATAGGTGCTTTGGTATCCAGTGCCGCCAGCGGCGTACCGATATTTCCTCCGCTCACTGCTCCGCGTTTTTCAAGAAGATGGGTCAGCATCTGTGTGGTGGTTGTTTTTCCATTGGTTCCGGAGATCCAGATAGTAAATGGCAATCTTCTGTCATCCTGAACTTGTTTCAGGATCCCTTCCGGCGTTATAATAGCTTTTGAGTCTTGATGAGATTCCGGATCAAGTCCGGAATGACGTGAGCCTAGGATATAGTCATATTCACTTAACAGGTTTTTAGCTGCAAGAATAAGTGGATGATCCGGTTTGAGACTGGGAGTCGTAACTTCCAAACTGCTGGCATCCGGGTCAAAGAGATGCGAGGGAAGGATATGGTTGCCCACTTCATCAAAATAGGGCTCTTTAACCTTATCATCAAAGAAGGTACAGCCTCCACCAAGAGAGCGGGCGATGGCTTTTGTGGTGAGTCCATAACCGAAGAGAGTAGGTTTCATGTAAATAATCCTTGGGATTTTTTAGTGAATAGTGAATAGTGAATAGTGAATAGTGTTGGTATGCTTTTTTGCAAAAATCTTATATTCATATACTTCTGAACTCTGAACGCTGAATGCTGAACTCTCATACTTCCCCTCCCCTCCTATCTGAACTTGAAAGAGACGAGAGCGATTACGTTGGCGATAAGGGAAATCATCCAGAAACGGACAATGATCTTATTCTCTGCCCATTTCTTGAGTTCGTAGTGATGGTGGATGGGAGCCATCAGAAAGATTCTTTCCCCGCGCAGTTTGAAACTGGCAACCTGGAGAATAACAGAAAGTGTCTCGATCACAAAAATAAACCCGATCAACAGGAGCAGCAGTTCACTTTTTCCCAATATTGCAAGGTAGGCGAGAACTCCGCCGATGGAGAGGCTTCCGGTATCCCCCATGAAAAGTTCGGCCGGATGGCAGTTGTACCAGAGAAACCCAAGCAATCCTCCGGCAAAACTGGCAGCAAGGATCGTTACTTCTCCGACCCCTTTGATGTTGGGCATAAGCAGATAGTCGCTTATGATGGCGTGACCGGTGATATAGATAATCAGCCCCAATGTTCCCAGTGCGATGACAGAGGGGACTGTTGCCAGGCCATCCAGTCCATCGGTGAGATTGACAGCATTGCTGGTGGCAAGGAAGAGCAGCAGCCAGAAAGGAATCGCGAAGTAGCCCATGTCAAAGAGCGGTGATTTGACAAGGGGAACATAGAAAGTTGTCGGGAATCCTGCGTAGAAGAGCATTCCGATGACAACCAGTCCGATGACAACTTGAAACATCAGTTTTTCTCTGGGTGTCAAACCTTCCAGATTGTCACCGGAGAGGACTTTGCCAAGATCATCCTTGAACCCGACCAGCCCGAATCCAATGATTGTTACCAGTCCGGTAAGGATGTAAATATTGGCGAGGTTGGCTGTCAGGAGAATGGCAAGAACAATAGAAGAGAGAAAAACTGCTCCGCCCATAGTGGGCGTATGTCGTTTTTCATTATGTGCCGGGACATATTTGCTGATAGGCTGATTGGCATTTTTGGAGAGGGCCCAGGCAATATATTTGGGGAAAAGAAAAAGTGTTAGACTGAAAGCGAGCATAAATCCGATACCGGCCCGAACGGTAATATAGGAAAAGAGGTTGATATCAAAAAGCTGATATAATGCATATAACATGAGGGAGCTACTTTCGCGATTTTTTAAGTTCTAAATGTTATTCTACAATGATTTCAATTAAGGATTGTAAAAGAATGGATGTACAGAAAACGATATTGATCATTACTGATGGGATTGGATACAAACCAAACAGTATCTGCAATGCTTTTAAGGATGCCGAGAAACCGACCTTTGATATTTTGTTGCGTGAAGTACCCAAGGCATTGATCTCGACTCATGGCTTGAGTGTCGGACTTCCGGAAGGTCAGATGGGAAATTCTGAAGTGGGCCATATGACTATTGGAAGCGGAAGGATACTTTATCAGGATCTGGTAAAGATTTCTCTGGCACTCGAAGATGGCAGTATCGAAAAGAATGAAGCGTTGAGTCAGACTCTGGAGAAGAGTGATCGGGTACATATGATCGGTCTGCTCAGTGACGGTGGTGTTCATTCGCATATCGACCATATCATCGGAATGGCAAAGTTGGCCAAAGGGAGAGGAAAGAGAGTATTTCTGCATCTGATCACCGATGGCAGGGATGTCAGTCCGACTTCGAGTAAAATCTATTTAAAACAGATCGAGGAGATCTGTGACGAGGATATTACTATTGCTACACTGGGCGGCCGTTTCTATACGATGGACCGCGATAACCGTTGGGAAAGGGTGGAACGGGGATACCGTGCTATCGCTGAAGCAGAACCGAAAACTTCTTTGAATCCCGAAGCCTATGTGGATGAGAGCTATGCGAAGGATGAGACCGATGAGTTTATCGAGCCGATAGCTTTCGAAGAATATGAGGGCATGAATGAAGGTGATGCTGTGGTTATGATGAATTTCCGCAGTGACAGAGTCCGTGAAATCACTACGGCTTTGGGAGATGAAAATTTTTCGGCATTTGAGAGAAAGTACATCCCATTGCATATCGCAACGATAACGCAATACGATGCCAGCTTCCCTTATCCTGTTCTTTTTCCAAAAGAGGCGCCGAAAAATACATTGGCCGAGGTGATCAGCAGAGCAGGGCTGACACAGCTGCATACGGCAGAAACAGAAAAATATGCCCATGTCACCTTTTTTATGAATGGCGGTATCGAAGAACCGATGGTGGGAGAGAGCAGGGTATTGATCCCAAGTCCCGATGTCAAAACCTATGATATGAAACCGGAGATGAGTGCACCGGAAGTGGGTGAAGCAGTACGCAAGGGGATGGATGAAGCCTATGACTTTATTGTCGTTAACTTCGCCAACGGTGACATGGTCGGCCATACCGGAAATTTTGAAGCAGCAAAGAAAGCGGTTCACGCCGTGGATACCGAACTGGGAAAAATCATCGAAAAAGCAAAAGAAGATGACTATGCGATCATTATTACCTCTGACCACGGGAACTGTGAAGAGATGAAAGATGCCCAGGGCCATATCCTGACCAACCATACCGTTGGAGAGGTTTGGTGTTATATTCTTGCAGAGGGCGTGAAAGGTGTCAAGGAGGGTAAAGGGCTGAATAATGTTGCGCCGACAGTTCTGAAGCTGATGGGTCTTGAGATCCCTGAAGAGATGGATGAAGCACTGATCTAGCCCAGTATCAGGACATTGCTTTGCAATGCTTCTATAGAAAATGTACAATGGAAAATGCATAGGGGATATCTATTGTTTCTCTTTTTTGGTACAATATGTGTAAAACCATATAAAAAGGTCGTATTATGGAAGATACAATCAAGAAGTCCGTTGCAACCTTGCTTGCGCATATTATCAAAGTTGATCAGAGAGATGTAGAGAAAGAGGCACCGCTCTTTTGTAAATTGATGGGAAAAGATTTCGACTGTGACATTGGCGAGGCAAAAGCATTTTTGCATACCATTATGCAGGATGATTATGATTATGATCTGGATGAACACCTTGAAATTATCAATGAAGCGTTGTGCAACGATCAGCTAAGCAAAATGCATTTAATGGAGCAGGTCAATCATATTATCTACTCAGACAAGATCACCGAAAGGGATTATGAAGAGTTTGAAAAGATCAAGAACACTCTGTTTAAATGTGCCGAATAGTCGTATCTTGTTATCAAGCAGCCAAAGCTTGCCAAACAATGTGAAAAAGGAAGAGGATGAAATTTACAGGAAAAAATGTACTGGTAACGGGTGCCAGCAGAGGGATCGGTGCGGAGATTGCCAAAAGTCTGGCAGTGATGGGGCTCAAAATATGGGTCAATTATCGAAGCGGCGAAGCAGAAGCGCAGGCGGTTAAAGAGACGATCGAAGCCAATGGCGGAAGTGCCGAGGTGATTGGTTTTGATGTAAGTATTGAAGAGGAGTTTGTCGCTGCGGTCAAGCAGATCGTAGAGAGTGACGGTGAATTGAGCTATCTGGTCAACAATGCAGGAATTACCAATGACAAACTGGCTATGCGTATGAAGGAGGCGGATTTCATGTCTGTGATCGATGCCAATCTCAAATCAACTTTTATCGGATGCCGTGAAGCACTCAAGGCAATGGGGAAAAAGCGTTTTGGGTCGGTCGTCAACATTGCCTCTATCGTTGGCGAAACAGGAAATGCCGGACAGACTAACTATGCTGCCAGCAAAGGCGGCACGATCGCGATGACCAAATCATTTGCCATGGAAGGTGCCCCCAGAAGTATTCGCTTTAATACCGTTACTCCGGGATTTATCGCCACAGAGATGACCGATGTACTCAAAGATGAGGTCAAGGAAGCTTTTGTCTCCAGAATCCCGCTGGGACGATTTGGTGAACCCAGAGAAGTAGCTGAAGCTGTTGCTTTTCTTCTTTCTGACCACTCTAGTTATATTACGGGTGAAACATTGAAGGTGAACGGCGGAATGCTCATGTAATTTTGGTTTTACCAAAATTACAAATGAATAATGATAATTTTTATGCATTGCTCCAGCAATGCTTTTATTAGGATAATATAAATTATGTCAGCAAAAATTCTTCTTCTCGAAGATGACAAACTTTTCAACGAGACGCTTCAGGATTTTCTTGAAGAGGAGGGGTACACTCTCTCCTATGCACTTGATCCCTACACGGCACTTGATCTGACTTATGAACAAAACTTCGACCTTTATCTTTTTGATGTCAACCTCCCTTATGAGAGCGGATTTGATCTGCTGAAGAAACTTCGGGAGAGCGGAGACAGTACGCCTACGATCTTTATCACTTCCCGGGAGGACAAGGCCTCTATGATGGAAGGGTTTACTACCGGGGCAGATGATTACCTCAAAAAGCCTGTCGACCTGGATGAACTGTTGCTGCGTATCGAGGCGGTACTCCGGCGGCAGATACGCAGTGAACGTCTTGGAGTGGGTGAATATATGCTTGACAGCAGGGAGAAGAAGCTCTATAAAGAGGGCAGGGAGATCGAAATGACCAAAAAAGTGATCGATCTATTGATGCTTTTTGTTGCCTCACGCGGTGAAGTGGTGTGTGCCGATGAGATCAAAACCAGGCTTTGGGCTGCAAGTGAAGAGGCAAGTGGCGGATCGATACGTGTCTATATCGCACAACTGAAGAAGCTTTTTCCGGAAGCCATCGATAATATTCGCGGTGTAGGATATCGCTTTACTCTTCCTAAAGAGAAGAACTAAATGCTTTTACTCTTTCTCCAAAAGAAGAGAAAAATCCTCTTCGCCACACTCCTCTATTTTCTGGGTACTCTGATGCTCGTGAGCGCACTCTACTGGTTTATGGCAAGTAATGGTTTTAATGAGAAAAATTTCCTGATCGCTGCTTCAGGCGTACTGGTCGTCGCTGTAGCCTGGGGATATATCCTGGCAAGTGACCTTTTGGCACCGAAGAGGGAGATGGATGAAAAATTTTCTCACCTGAGCAAAGAGATTCTGCATGAACTCAATATCCCCCTGGCTACGATTGATGCCAATGCAAAAATGCTCAAAAAGAGTCTTCCTGACGAGAAGTCACAGAAACGACTCGAGCGTGTAACGTTTGCCTCTTTACGTTTGAAACGGCTCTATGATGAATTGCTTTACAGTATCAATAAGGAGCTGCACACAATAGAAAAAGAGCCTTTTTCCCTGCATCAACTGCTGGAAGAGCGGGTAGAGACACTCAGGGAGTTAGGCCGAAATCCCTTAGAACTTTCTGCGGTAGATATGACATTACGTTCCGATAAGATCGGTTTCGAGCAGATGATCGATAACCTGCTGAACAATGCCATGAAATACAGCCCGAAAGAATCTGCTGTCGAGATCCGGAATGAGGGTAAAAAGCTCTTGATCTGTGACAGGGGTATCGGAATGGATGAATCACAGATCGTGAAAATCTTCGAGCGCTACTATCAGGCGGATGGAAAGCAAACCGGAGAGGGGATCGGCCTGACACTGGTAAAGGCTTACTGTGATGAGGTTGGGATCGATATTGTGATCCGCTCCAAAAAGGGGGAGGGAACCACGGTGACGCTGGATTTATGTCAGATAATTGATGGCTGATTTGTATTCTTTTAAATTTCTATGTGTGTTTAACAGTTATTTAACACAACTAGGAGATACTTTTTCATCCCAAATGTCCCCTTTTACTAAAAAAACCTGCGATACCCCCTATTGCAAGAGAAGGTTTTTTGGGAGATTCTCTCTTTTTGAGCTTGGATATGAAATATTATAATCATCTTTTTTGGCGAGCAGATTGGAATAGCTTATGATTGATTGGTCGAGTCAGTCGAAACGTGACCTGCTTGCCTGGTTCCTGACATTTTTGATCTATCTGCCGTTTCTTCTATGGTGGAATATGAACCATGCAACACTTTTTTCTACGATATCACAGACCTGCTCCACAGAACTGACCCTCGATCTTGAAGAATTTCAAAAAGAGTCAGAAGTGATCGAGGAGCCTTCTGTTGTTGAAAATGAACAGGCGATGGAAACAGAACCGGAGAAGGTTGAAGTGCCTGTAGAGCCAGAAGAGGAGAGTGTAGTCG
Organism: Campylobacterota bacterium; assembly: GCA_034721895.1. Lineage (GTDB taxonomy): Bacteria > Campylobacterota > Campylobacteria > Campylobacterales > Sulfurovaceae > SZUA-451. The sequence continues at coordinate 7,435 of JAYEND010000013.1, forward strand.
AGGAAGCTGTTGTTGAAGAACCAATCATTGAAGAATCTGCCATTGAAAAAATAGTTGAGGAAGAGGTGATCCCTGAGCCTCCTGTCATCCCTGAAACCGTAGAGGTTCTTTCCGAGAAAACCAAGCCTGTTATCAAAAAGCAGAAGGTCAAAAAAAAGCCGGTAGCCAAAGTAAAAAAGAAGCAGCGTAAGCCGGCAGCAAGCAGAAGTCATGGCCGAGGCAGTGCAGGAAAGAGCCGATTTTTGGCGACACTCAAATCAAGGATCAATGCCCGCAAGGTTTATCCGCGTATTGCACAAAAGAGGGGGATGCAGGGAAAAGTACGGGTTCATTTCACGGTAACAGCCACAGGGGGAGTTTCGAATATTATGGTGAAAGGACCGCGTATTTTTGCCAATTCGGCGAAAGCAGCAGTACGAAAAGCCTTTCCTATGCCTACCCAGGGTGTCTCCCTGCCCATGAAAGTTGCTTTGACACTGAACTACCGTTTGAAAAATTAACAAAAAATTAACATTTCTTTATCATAATTATTACATTAAATTTTTCAGACAAGGAAGTAACAATGAAGAAAACACTCTATTTCTCGATAGCATGCGCCTCAGTGCTCTATGCTGCAGAAGCGGAGCTCGGTACGATCGATGTTGAAGCGAAGGCGGGTACAGAAGTGGTCAAAGATATCCACGGCGAAGATGTCCAGTCAGCGGATGTGGCAGATGCTCTTTACAAGCGGTCTCCAAGCGTCTCTTTGCAGCGTCGAAGCGGAATTTCCAATGACATTATTGTCAGAGGACAGGTAAAGGACAATATCAATGTGACGATCGATGGAGCAAAAGTCTGCGGAGCCTGTCCCAACAGAATGGATCCCCCGATCTCGCATGTACTCTCCAACAATATCGATTATATTGAGATCAATGATGGACCATTTACTGTAGAAGAGTTTGGTGCATTGACTGCTGATATCCGTATTCATACGATCAAACCGGAAGAAGAAGTGCACGGGGACCTTAATCTCAATTACGGAAGTTGGGGATACAAAAAAGGCTCATTTAATATCAGTGGCGGAGTAGGAAAAGTAAAATTTTTACTGAGTGGATCGGCTGAAAAAGGCGGACAGTACGAAGATGGTGACGGCAATGATTTTGTCGGTCAGATAGATCGGGAGATAGCAGCAGGGAAGGTTCCTGCCTCTGCACAGTATCAGCCGCAGTATCAGGATATGGATGCCTTTAGTAAAAAGACGATAATGGCAAAACTTTTTTGGGAGATTGCAGATAATCAGGAGCTGAGACTGACTTATACCGGAAACAGAAGTGACAATGTCCTCTACCCATCCTCCAAAATGGATGCGATTTATGATGATTCCGATATTTTCAATGTAGAGTACAGCGCGAAAGATCTGGGCAAATACTCCAAAGAGCTTGATGTACAGATTTACCAGTCAGAAGTAGAGCACCCGATGTCAACCATGTATCGAAAGGTGGCAGCCATCAAAGGCTTTGAGGTGACACACAAATTGAATACCAAAATGCAGGGAGCCAGGATCAAAAACAGTTTTGATATGGACAACCACACGATCACCGGAGGGTTGGATTACAGCCTGCGAAATTGGGATGGCGCCTACTATAAAAACGGCAACCCTTTTCCTCCGGCAAAATTCCACAGTATCTGGGATGTGGATACTGAAAACTTTGCACTCTTTCTCGAAGATGAGATCAAGATGGATAAATTCGTCCTGGAGCTTGGACTGAGATATGATGATACTACAGTCACTTCCCAAAACCCAAATCAACAGGGTAACGACTATGATGTGCTCAACGGATATATCCTTGGAACGTATCATACAGATGAAAGCACCAGATTTTTTGCGGGATTGGGAAAATCATCAAGGGTACCGGATGCAAAAGAGCTCTATTGGATAGGAAGCATGGGCAATCCTGTCGGAACACCCGATTTGGACGCCACTATCAATTATGAGTTGGATATCGGAGCTGAAAAGCAATTTGAAAATGCATCATTCAAAGTCAAAGCATTCTACAGTATGCTCGATAACTATATTGCGTTCAATGCCAGTAATACCAGAATGGTACCAATCATGGGGCAACCCGTACGCATGACATGGAATGCTTATGAAAATGTCGATGCAGTTGTCTATGGGATTGAATTGAGCGGAACCTATGTCGCGACAGATTCACTCTACTTTGATTACGGGTTATCATACCAGAGAGGTGAAAAAGATACACCTCTGACTGGGCAGACCGAAACGAATATGCCTAATATTCCACCGCTTAAGGTCAATGCTGCCGTCAACTACGATTATGACGATACGCTGAATCTGAGAGCTGAAGTTATTGCCGCCAACGAATGGAGCCGTTATGATGGAGAAAACGGTGAACAGGAATTGGATGCCTATGCTGTACTGAATCTCAAAGGTACGAAGACCATTGGCAACAGCATTGATATTACACTTGGTGTAGACAATGTACTTGACAGTACTTATGCTGTTTCAAATACCTATAAAGATTTGATCCTGCTTGCTACACCGGGCAATGAAGTCATGCTGCTCAATGAACCGGGACGTTATCTCTACGCAAACCTGAGATATAGATTCTAATCCGTTTGATTCTACATGTTGTCATTTCCCTGTTATCAGGGTTGTGACAGTAGTCTTCACGCCCTCAAAACAGTTCTTCACTTAAACAAATATAAAAAAATTTTTATCATCATTTTTATTGATTTAGTACGGCTAAAATAAGCCTTTTAATCATACAAATGTTAATTTAGTGTTAAATTTAGTGTTAAATAACCGTTAAATTGACATATATCAAGTTTTTTTTAGCTTTACTGCCTTATCATATATATTGAAACAACTTATATTAAAGGAGATAGTATGCTTACAGTGCATAAAAAGCTTATTGGCTTAGCCGTAGGTGCTTGTGTTGCAACAAGTTTTGCTTCTGCCTCTGGAGCACTTGAAGAAGTGATGAAAGAGAGAGGGTTATCAGAGACAGATCTTTTGGCAGCAGCCAAGACCTATACACCGACAGGGATGCATGACAAATATGTCGTGTTCAGTTCAGGAGGACAGTCCGGTCAAGTGATCGCATACGGTGTTCCTTCTATGAGACTTTTGAAGTATATCGCAGTCT
>JAYEND010000014.1:0-10443 GCA_034721895.1 Campylobacterota bacterium
GAAATAGTTATAAATACATTAAATGACGTTGTGGTCGATAATAAATGCTTAAAAATACTTTAAGGTTAGTATATTCTTCTGGTTCGAATCCAGCATCCGGAGCCATTACCTCAAAAATCCCCAATTCTTGGATATTTCAGCTCTATTAACTTTCCAGCAATAGTCGAATGAGCAGCTTTTTTTACTCTCACCAGGTATAACTTCGTCAAGATTTCTTTAAACTCTAATATGATAAAATATGAAAATAAACATATAAGGAAGATCAGTATGAAAAAGATAGTATTGTCGTTGGCATCAGCAGCAGCGCTGAGTAGTATGAGTTTTGCAGGGGGAGAGTTGACAGATACTGTTGAGCCTGTCATAGCGGTACCGGCGGTAGCGGAAGATGCCAGCAGTTTTTATCTTGGTGCGGGTTTTGCTGCAGTCAGCACACGTGATGCTACGAGTGATCTGAGTTTTTTTGAAGAAGAAGAGGGGCAGGACAGATTGTTCAATCTGACCCTGCTTGCAGGCTACGACTTTAACCAATATATTGCTGCAGAAGGCCGATATACTACCTCAGTTGCAGATGAAGATCTTGTGGAAATGAGTGGGTGGAGTCTTTTTGCCAAACCTCAGTATACGTTTGACAACAGCAACTTCCAGATCTATGCATTGCTTGGATTTGGTGGTGTAACCATTGAAGGTATTAAAGGTAGCTTTGTAGATGTTGACGATACAGGTTTCCAGTGGGGATTCGGTGCGGCATACTCATTTGGAGAATATATGGAAAACAACAATCTTGCTGTTTTTATTGATTATACCAGTCTCGCCACTGAGATGGAAGGTATCTATGTAGACGGTGTTCTTGAGACAGATGCAGATGCATTGACTGTAGGCTTAACTTATAAGTTTTAAGTTTTAACCACACCCCATCATAGCAACACTCTTTCAAAGGGTGTTCACAGCTGCATAGAAATTTTCTTAACCCTTATCGCTGCCACAAAGTGGTTTCTCGCACACTTCATTTATCAGTATTTATAGTTTATTTTGATATACTAAACTGCAAATTATTCAAGGAAGGTCAAAAAATGAAAAAGATAACATTGTCACTTGTCTCAGCGCTTGTGCTGAGCAGTATGAGTTTTGCAGGAGGAGATATATCTCCTGTAGAGGAGCCTGTAGTAACAGTACCGGTGGCAGTGGAAGATGCCAGCGGGTTCTATCTCGGTGCGGGGTTGGCTGCGGTTTTTATGCGCGGTTCAAGTGTCGATTTTGATTGGGGCGGGATCGAATGGGAGAATGGTGTACCAAGCGGAGCTGATCGTGTGGGTGCTTTTGTCCTGCTGGCCGGCTATGACTTTAACCAGTATGTCGCGGTAGAGGGGAGATACACCAAATCCTTTACGGAAGAGGGCGATGATCCTACAAAAATGGATGCGTGGAGTCTTTTTGTCAAGCCACAGTATACATTTGACGAAAGCAATTTCAAGATCTATGCACTGCTTGGATTTGGAGGTGTGACAATGGAAGGCAGATTACCCGGTTTTCCTACAGATGTTGATGATACAGGATTCCAATGGGGACTCGGTGCGGCGTATTCTCTGAGAGGTGAGGCAGTTTCGATCTTCATCGACTATACAGTGTTGGCCAATGATATGGAAGGGATCTTCTGGAACGGTGATACAGAGGCAGATGCCGATGCGATCACTGCAGGGGTGACTTACAAGTTTTAAGCGTTTTCTTTCAAAGGGTGTCTCTCTTTGGAGGCGCTCCTGGAAGAGTGTATTTTTATAAAAGTCTTTTTTCAAGAAGATGTACCAGGATTTTTCTAAAAATATAAAATATTATAGATGATGAATGAAAAACAGGGAAAGCAATGAACAATATAGAGATCAAAGAGAGAGAGACCGATGAAGATGAGATAGATCTCAAAGCTATCTTCAGAACGCTGAGTGACTACAAGGCGGCGATCATCACATTTGCCGTGATCTTTACGCTGTTTTCTGCAGTCTATGCCTATTTTAAACCCAGTATCTATTCCTCTTTTTCTACCGTAGAGGTAGGGCTGGAGCCCAGAGGCGGATCACAATCAGATATCCTTGCCGCGGCTGTGGGTGGGGATGCTGCAGGGCCTGATACTGAAATGGATATCATCCGGTCACGGTTTTTGGCTTCGCATGCGCTTCGGAAAGTCGATTTTACCCATCGATACTATGGTATTAAGATGATGAAAGAGCGCGAGCTTTATAAGGATTCTCCCTTTGATGTGAATTTAACGGAAGGGGAGAATATCTCTTTTGGGGTTTATCCCGTCGATAAGATATTTTATCGGCTGAAAGCAAAAGGTGTCGATAAAGAGACAAGAGAAGAGTGGAGTTATGAAAAGGTGCATCGTTTTGGTGCACCTGTCAAGGATAAATACTTCGCTTTTGTTTTACACAAAAAGGCAGGAAGAGAACTGACTGCCGATAGTTATCGCTTTGTCGTGCTTGACCTTGAATCTGCAACTGATACGGCGATGGGGGGCGTGAGTGTCTCGCCCCTGAGTAAATTTTCTACACTGTTGAAGATCACTTATGAGGATCCGGTACCGCTGCGTGCACAGGAGTTTGCAAATGCACTGGCAGAATCCTATATTGAACAGAGTGTTTATCGTAAGACGCGGGAAGCATCGAGGACCCTGGAGTTTGTCGATAACCAGCTCCTGGAGATCAATGAAAATCTGAAGGATTCAGCTGTACAGTTGGAGAATTTCAAGATCAAAACCAGTACGATCAGTCTCGATACCAAAGCGCAGGGTGTGGTCACAAGAATGGGTGATTATGAAACAAAACTAGCTGAGATCAGGATCGAAGAGGAGCTGCTCAACTCGCTCTATAATCAGGTCAAAGCAGGGAAAAGCCTTGAAACGATCTCTGTGATCGGTCTGGAGGGAAAAAATGAACAGAGTGGGCCGCTGACAGGACTGGTCAAAGAGCTTCAGCAGAATGTTCTGAAGATCAAACTGCTGCGTTCTGACTTTACTGAGCAGTATCCCGAAGTGCGGAAACTGAGACGGCAGATTATACAGTTGAAAAAGATCATCATCAGTACGATCAAAAATATGAAAAGCAATATCAGTGAACGCAGGGCATTGATCGTAAAATCTATAGAATCGCAGCAGAAACTTCTGGAAGCATTGCCCCAGAATGAAAGAGAGTTTGGAAAGCTTCAACGTAAATTTGTTATCAATGAGAAGATCTACTCCTATCTGCTCGAGCAGCGGTCAGCCACGGCCATTGCCAAAGCTTCGACGGTCAGTAAAAACAGAGTGGTGGATAATGCACTTCTTCCGAAGGGACCAATAAAGCCCAAAAAGAAGCTGATGGTCATCATCGGGCTGATTCTGGGATTGATCCTGGGTATTGCTTATGCTTTCCTCAGAGAATTTCTGGATGATACGGTCAAAAATGAAGAGGATGTCAGCAGAGGAACAAGTGCAGGGCTGCTTGGCGTGGTCCCGAAGATGGGGAAAGTTGTCAGGGGGTCTCTCCAGGTTTTCGAGGCTCCCAAATCCGAAGTGGCCGAATCCTTCAGGAATATCCGTACCAATCTGCAATTTATGGCACCGGAAGCCGATTCTCAGGTGATCGCAGTTACTTCCACGATCGCGGGCGAGGGCAAAACGACCATTTCTGCAAACTTGGCAGGCGTTATCAGCATGACGGGCAAAAGAGTGATCGTGCTCAACCTGGATATGCGAAAGCCCATGCTTCACAAGGAGTTCGGCCTTAGGAATAATGAAGGGCTTAGTACAGTTTTGTCCAATCATGCCCTGCTTTCGGATGTCATCCAGCATAGCGCTTACGAAGACCTTGATATTATTTCATCAGGTCCGGTTCCTCCGAATCCGAGTGAATTGATCCAGAGTAAGAGAATGGATGATGTGATAGAGAAACTCAAAAGTGTCTATGATATCATCATCATGGACACACCGCCGATAGGGGTAGTGACAGATGCCCATACATTGATCCATTTGGCCGATGCTACCGTCTATGTCATACGATCAGAGTATGCCAAAAAAGGTTTCTTGAGAAACGTTGAGAAACTCCATCGTACAGAGGGGATTCAGGGGTTGGGTGTGGTGCTCAATGACGTGAATATGAAAAAATACGCTTACGGCTATGGTTACGGCTATGGTTACGGAGGTGAATATTATGAAGAAAAAGGGTAATTAGAATGTTTTCTTTCTGGAAAAAAGAGAAGAAGAGTGATGCCCCTGTTCTGAAGACCGACCTGCATTCGCATTTGATCCCGGGGATCGATGACGGTTCCCAGAGCACGGAAGAGAGCCTGGCGATGCTGAGAGCGATGGCTGACCTGGGATATGAAAAAATGACCACAACACCGCATGTGATGGCGGATGCCTATCGGAACAGTACCGAGACGATCCTGAGCGGACTGGCTTCATTGAGAGAGGCGGTTGCGTCGGAGGGGATCAATATCAAGCTTGATGCCGCTGCCGAATACTATATGGATGAAGAGTTTGTCCGCCGCCTGGACACCGATGATATTTTGACGATCGGCGAAGAGGGCTATCTTCTTTTTGAAACCTCCTATGTTTCCAAGCCGATGAATTTCGAAGAGGTTGTTTTCGAGATAGGTGCCAAAGGGTATAAGCCGCTGTTTGCCCATCCGGAACGCTACCGCTATATCACCGATCCCAAAGAGATGTTTGGCAGAATGAAAGAGCTGGGGGTGTTTTTTCAACTTGATATCAACTCATTGGGAGGGCACTACGGCAAGCAGGCCAAAAAGCATGCAGAGCTTCTCATCGAGTGGGGCATGATCGATTTTCTCGGAAGTGACATTCATCGTAAAAAACAGGTTGCTTACCTGGCAGAAGTTTTCAAAGGAAAGAGTTATCAGGAGCTTTGGGAAAAAAATGAGATCAAAAATGCTTTGCTATAATTGCGTAAAACATACACATTTAGCAATAATTAACGAATAATTAATGAAAAATTAACGGATAATGGGAAACTTTATTAAAAAGTAGCTATAATACACATAGAAATTTGGACATTTCTATTAAAGGCAAAAATGCCTAAAAGGAGTAATATTATGAAGAAAGTATGGAAAATTGCAGGATTGGCTTCTCTTTTATTGATGCTTGTTGGCTGTACTGATACAGGTAGATCAGAATATGAACTGATGCAGACGACTGAAGTTGTCAAAACCCAAAAGAGGATGAAGGTTCACAAGGGTGAATATAAGATCCATGCTCTTGACAGACTCTCCGTTGTCATATATCAGTATCCTGAATTGACACCGACAGAGATGAACGAGAAGGGTATTTTGGTTGACAGCCAGGGATATATTGCACTGCCGTTGATCCATAAAGTCAAAGTGGCGGGATATACCCAATCAGGTGCTGCAAGGATGCTGGAGAGCAGATATAAAAAATATCTGACTGATCCTGCACTCAACCTGGAAGTATTGAACAAACGTGCTTATGTACTTGGTGAAGTGAACAAGCCGGGTGTTGTTGTGTTGGACAATGAGTATATGACTGTTCTCCAGGCTATTGCCAATGCAGGTGATCTGACTGATGCTGCACAGCGAAATGAAGTCTATGTTGTCAGTGATAGTGGGCGTGAACATGTGACGATGAGGAGAGTGGACTTGACCAGCTTCAGCGCAATGCAGAATTCAAACATGGTTATCAAACCCAATGACATCATCTATGTGTCGCCTAACAAATGGAAATCATTCCGTGTTGCTTCGGATGACTTTACGTCACCATTCGTGACGATCACCAAGATCGCCGCACCGTTCGTAACTCTGAAATACCTTTCAGATTGATAACTTGCCACAGTGTGGCGAGTTAGTGTTGAGCGTTAAGTGCTAAGGGTTAAGGATTGATATGATTCTTGGTCATCCTTGGGCTTAACTGATTATGAATAATCGACTGAAAATAAAAAATTTCCTAATTTTTAACCTTTACCCTTCTTTTTTCGGATACTCAAAAAATATCACATTACCTTTATTGAAACCCCCTGACGTAAATTCTATTCCCACAATACCTGCGGTAGGGATATTATCAATAAAATGATCAGAGAGTTCATTGCAGAGCATGGTGAGTGAGGGGTTGTGTCCTACCAGCATCACTTCATCGTAGGAGCCAAATGCTTCCCGGATCACTCTCCTGAGTGTCGAGGGAGAGGCTTCGTAGATCGCTTCATCCAAAAGGAGTTCGCTTTCCAGTGCTTTAGCGAAGTGTTTGGCGGTTGTTTTGGCCCTCTTGGCAGGACTGGAGAGGATGATATCGGGATGAATTCCCTTCTTTTGCATCAGCTTGGCCATAAAGGGGGCATCCCGTTTTCCCCGTTTGTTGAGAGGCCGGTTAAAGTCTCTGATTGAAAGATCTTTCCAGCTTGATTTGGCATGACGGAGAAGATAGAGTGTTTTTTTCTTCATGTGGATATTGTAGCATAAATCATCGCTTTGCGATGAAGTGCTAAGTGCTAAGAGTTAAGGGTTAAGATGTTGCTGTGCTGCAACAAGAATTTTTTTCATTCAGGGGTTGCGATAGATTTCCTGAAACTCTTGAAAATCAGGAGGATAACAACTGCTTCGACAACAAGAAGTAGATAGTGCAGATCATAGACTTTATCCTGATTGCTCTGAATGCCGTAATGGGTGATGATCCTGTAGAAGAGGTAAGAGAGTGCCATTCCAGCCAGATAGCCAAGCTGTTTGGCGGTGTCGAGTTGTGTCAAGAGGGTATCTGTTCCCAGCAGGAGTGTTTCTGCCCGGACCAGATAGCTGCCGAAGATAAAGGTGATCTGGTAGCCGATATAGACAAGCAAGGCTGTCTGATAGGTATAAGGATTGAAGAGAAAGTAGAGAATTGCCAATAACAGTACCACTTCGACAAAGAATGAGATCCGAAAGAACCACTCTGTATTGAGGATGTGGTGATAGAGCCTGGCCACGATCAGCATGGCTATTGCCAGCAGCACACCGCCCAGGGAGTAGATGGAGGGGTCAAGAGGTGCGTAAATGGTAAAGATCGCACCGACACTGAGTCCCAAAAAGAGGGAATTGAAAAATTTATATCGGATAAACCAGGTTGGGACAAGTTGAAGTCCTTCTATTTTATTCATCCGCTCCTCCCTGCTTCTTTTCATTTGATAGAGGTGGCAGACTCTATTTGGGCCAGGTAGTCTTTGAAATGAACCGACGTCACAGCTGTTTTGGCAACAGGGTCCTTTCCTTTTCTGGCTCCCCATACCGTATGGATTATATAGGGTGTTCCCTCATGTATACCGAGATAGAGCATGATATGTCCGGGGAGATGAAGAAGCGTTGATGCGGGCCGGGCTGAAACTGTGAGTTGATGGCTGCGTTCTTCAAGTGTTCCGCCGAAAGTGATCAAAGTTTTTCCGGTTTTCTTCTGTTCTCCCGAATTTCGTGGGAGGATGATCCCGACAGTTGCATAGATCTCCTGAAGAAATTTGGAGCAGTCCTGCTCTCCGAACATTCCTCCCCAGCCATAGGGAGCATTGAGAAATTTAAATGCCTGTTTTATGATAGTACGCTGTGTATAGGGGAGGTATCCCCTGTGGATATCCGCCAGACTGATCGTTGCGGTACGAAGTTCAAGTTTGCCTTGACTGTTTCGTTTGGGGATCTGTACCTGGCAGTAGGCTACGCTCCTTCCGACATAGGGGAGCCGTACTCCCATGCGCAGGTAATTGTCATATCTGTTTTTGTAGAAAAGAGCATTTTTTGGATTGACCGTGATCACGAAATTTTTGCTTTTGGCATAAGCCAGCATTTTTTTGCGTGTTGTAAAGGCGATATCCTGAGCCCTGATCCAGCCGTAACTGGTCGGCGCCAGCGCAAAGTACCATTTGGCATCGGCAGTCTGATGCAATACCGCCAAGGGTGTCCCGATATCGAGCGCGGCATTTTGATTGCGGTCAAAATAGATCTGTTCAGGTTTTTTGAGCAGGGTAGCTTCTGTGGGAGTAACCCTGTGGTTGGCATAATCCACGACAAGTGCATAGCGGGTCTTGACTCTCTGAAGTACCGCATCCGGATTGCTGTAGTGTTCAAAATCCTCAAGAAAGTTTTTATCGATCGCTTTGCCATTTTCAAAGTAAAAGGCCCTTTCGAGAAGAAAATCATGGAGTTTGGTCAGTTTTGTCCTGATCCACTCTCCGGAATAGGTGGAGTTGAAATCCTCCGGACTGATAATGAGTTTCTTGTGTCGTGCAGTCTGATCATTGAAGTGGCGTATAGCGGCACGATTGAGGATCTTGCGATCAGGACGGGGGAGTTTACTGATCCAGAATTCCGGAACAGTCAAATGCCTGAATTTATCGGTATAGACTACCTGCGGGATCGTATCATTCTTTGCCGGATAGGGTGCAGAGGGAATGATCCAGTTTTCAGGTGCTTTTGGTGTCTGAGCTGCGAGGAAGCAGGTTCCTCCCAGCCACAACAAGAGTAACAAAAAAAGTGAGTGCTTGCTAATTCTTTTCATAAGATATTATAACGCATAATCCGGAACTAGAATTGATACGTGATCCTGGCATAGATACTCCGTCCCTCCATGGCGTAACCGTATACAGTTTCATACTCTTTGTCAAAGATATTTCTGGCATTGACGGAAAGTTTGAGATCCTTGATGATCTCGGTATCGAAGTTGGCATTCCAGACCGTGTAGTTGCCGGTCTCTTCTGTGCTGACATCGACTCTGTCGCCGATGTATTGTCCGACCAGACCGAAGTGCATGTTGTTGGCAGTATAGTAATCGGCTGCAACATTCAGGGTGTCTTTGGCACGGTTGGAGAGTGTCGTGCTGTCGTATTTTTCATAGGTAAAGAGGTGGGTATAGTTTGCAGCCAGGACAAGACCATGGTCGGGGAATTTATACTTGCTGCCCATTTCGATACCGGAGAATTTTTCATCACCATTGACATTATAGTAACCAAAACGTGCCATATCGTAATCGATGGTATCTTCACTCCTTGTGTTGAAATAGCTTACTGTAAGCAGCTCTTTGTAGTTTGCGGAGATATCAAAGCCCTTGGAGTAGCTCGGCTCAAGAAGTTCTCCAAAAGCGGCATTGGCAAGCTGGTAAGCGCTTGGAGAGTTGAATGCGGTATAGTAGTTGGCTCTTGTGGTGAATCCTTTGAGGAAATCATGATCGTGCTTCAAGCCGATCTTGTAAGTTGTTTTATTGTCGAAAGCATCAAAATAATCATAGCGAAGATTGGTTTCAAGCAGTGTATTGTTTGCAAAATTATAGGTATTGGAGAGAAAGATCGCACGATTTTTATAGTCTGATTCGGAAGGCATAGAGGGAAAAGCGGAAATATAGTTGTTCATTCCGTCGATATCTTTGGCTTCGAGTCCGAGGATCGCTTTGCCTTTTTCATAGCTGTAAGCGTTGACCAGGGCAAGCTCTTTGATCGTTGCCCTGTATTGGTTCTGTGCTTCACCGAAACTGTTAGTATAGTAGTCTCTGTCAAAAGTACCCTTGCTGGCTCTGGCGACGGTATCGAAATTTTTACTGTTGAAATGGTATCGGAGGGCAATATTCTCCTGTCTGGATTTGTAGTGCGAGTAGTCATCATCAGCCTGGAGAAGAGAGAATGCATCATCATAATCTCCCTTTGCATCGATCAAATAATAGCTGAGATCAATTATATTATTGGTATCGAAAGCATAACCAAGTTTGAGATTGAGTGTTTTGTTGGTATAGGCATCATTTTCTGCATCACGCGGAGCCAGTGCAGAAAAACTGTCGCTGTTGAGATAAGAGGCCATAAGCTGCGCGGTGAGTTTCTCTCCTCCGTAAGAGAGGTTTGCATTGGCACCTTTGGTGTTGTAGGTGCCCCCGGTGAGTGAGGCGGCACCATGAACACCTTTTTCCGGTTTCCTGGTGATGATATTGATGACACCGGCACTGGCATTGCTTCCCCAGATACTGCTGCTTCCGCCTTTGATGATCTCTATCTGTGCGATATTGTCCGTCATCAGGTTTTCGATCATGGCACGCCCATCAGTTGTACTGGGATCATTGAGACGCATACCATCAAGGAGTACGAGCACATTCCCTGAAGACTGTCCGCGCATAAATATGCTATTTGGCTGCCCCAGTCCACCGTTACTTGTGACTGCGATACCTGATACACGCTTAATGGCCTGGGCTACAGTTTGGTCACCGTTTTCCCGGATATCGGCCGAAGTCACAACAGCGACATCAGCTGTGGTATTGCGGATCACTTCTGAGGTTTGGTTGGCAGTTGTGATCGTAAGGTTGGTATCTTCAAAAGTATAGGGGAGGGAAGATTGATCGTCGGGGATTTCCTGTGCACTGAGAAGTGAAGAGAGCAGCAGTGTTAAGGCTGCCAGGGAATAAGTTGTTTTACGCATTGGTTTTCCTGTGTATAAATATATTTAAATAGT
>JAYEND010000015.1:0-10367 GCA_034721895.1 Campylobacterota bacterium
CTCAATAATTTTCTACAAAGCGGATTTGATTTTACTGATGAAGAGGCTGAGATAAGATCAAAATTCGTATTGATGAACAGTATGGTCAGTATTGGAATTGTTGCTATGTTCATTTTTATACTTTTCCTTTTTTTAAATGGAGAGAGTCGGTTTGCTGCTGCAGGCTCATTTTTTGTCTTTTTCGGCCTCTATCTACTCTATGCGTTGCGCAGAACAGACTATGAGCTCAAAGATATGAAAAAGTCAGAGAAGCAGAAGAGTACAAAACCGGATAGAACAGATAATCACGAGATGCATGAGGATACAGAAGATCTCATAGAAAAGAAAGCGCATTTTGAACACCTTGCCAACCATGATGCGCTGACCGGTTTGCCTAATCGAAAATTCTTTCTTGACAGACTGGAAGATTCTATCGACAAGGCAAAGCGAAGCAATGCAGAGTTTGCTGTATTTTTTATAGACCTTGATCATTTTAAAGAGATCAATGATACGATGGGGCACCAGGTAGGCGATGAAGTCCTGAGGATTGTCTCCGAAAGACTTCAGAATCAGCTGCGTACCACCGATTGTGTAGCCAGACTCGGCGGAGATGAATTTACAATATTACTCGAGGAATTAAAAGAGATTTATGATGCAGAGAAGTTTGCAAGTAAGTTGACTGCTGTCCTGAGGGAACCCATATTGATCAACAATCATGAACATTGTGTGACGAGCAGTATCGGTATCGGTATCTATCCAAATGATGGAAGCGATGCGGAAACGCTCCTCAAATGTGCAGATACTGCCATGTATGGAGCGAAACACAGTGGACGTAATGCCCATCAATTCTATACGAAGGATATGACGGAAGCAGCGTATGAGCGTCTGATGATGGAGACCGGTTTTCAGCGTGCCCTGGAAAAAGAGGAGTTTGTACTCTACTATCACCCGTTGATAAACAGCCAAACAGGGCAATTGATCGGTCTGGAAGCATTGATCCGCTGGGAGCATCCGGAAATGGGAATGATGCTGCCGATGAGGTTTTTGCCATTTGTAGAGTCAACAGGGCTGATCATTCCTCTGGGGGAATGGGTACTGCGTACAGCAGCAATGCAGATGGTTGAGTGGCAAAAAAAGGGATTTAATCCCGGGCTCGTTTCTATCAATGTTTCTGTCAAACAACTTAGTACAAAAGGGTTTGTAACTATGCTTGAAAAAGTTCTGCATAAGACAAAGTGTAATCCAAAATGGATCGAACTGGAGATCATGGAAGACTACCCGATGCAAAACCCGGATCTATCCATAGAGCTCCTGCAGAAGATCAAAAAGGTTGGGGTCGGTGTGTCGTTGGATGACTTCGGTACCGGATACACTTCACTGGCATACCTCAAGCATCTGCCTATCGACAAGCTGAAGATAGACAAATCTTTCATCAGTAATATCCCGGGCAATTCTGAAGATGAGAAACTTGTGAAAACGATCATTTCCATGGCTAAAAATCTTGGACTTGATGTGTTGGGGGAGGGGGTTGAAACAAAGGAGCAGAAACTCTTTTTGCAGGAGGCAGGCTGCAATAATATCCAGGGATATCTTTATGGTAAGCCTATGTCTGTCAGGGAAGTAACCCGAATGTTTGAAAGAAAAATATCCTGAAGCCTGTTGCTGTCACCCAAATCCCGAAATAGAAAATTTTGTAGTAGTGGCAATGGTTACTGCTAATGCTTTTTTCTATTTCGAGATTTGGGTGTCATAAGGCAAGATGCATTTGTCAACTTTTTTGGTATACTATAGCAAATGAAAATATTTAACACTCATGGAATAAATATCGAAAAAACAGCACTTAATAATTTTCTATACAGCGGATTTGATTTCGATGATAGAGAGTATGAATTGCGTTCAAAATTTATACTCCTGAACAGCGTAGTCAGTATCGGGCTTCTCGTCATCTCTCTGCTGACAGTTTTTCTTTGGTGGAATGGCAAGATTGATCTTGCTGTTGTTAATGGTCTCTTTATAGTGCTAAATGTCTACCTGCTTTATGCACTGCGCCGCTCAGAGAATGCTTATAAAAAAGTTATCCCGCTTATATTACTGAATGGAATTCTATGGATCGCCATCTCTTTGACAGCATTTCCTGATGAGCAGATCCGTGTTGCATGGTTTCTTATCATGATTATGTTTTCGTACTATCTTGGAGCATACAGGCTTGGTATTTCGGCAACTGCGCTTAGTATGCTGGCTCTCTTCTCAGTCGTATATTTTGTGGATACCAGCTTCAATAGCTATACGCTGACTCTTGCAGTCACTATGATGATTCTTACAGCTCTTTTCAGCAATCTTTATGAAAAGAGAAACAAACATGCCAGAGAGATTCTTCTGAGAATGAATGATAACGCACAAGAGATGATAAAATCAAAAACTGAGAAAAGCCTCGACTTATACAAGAACAGCACTCAGGAACTGATCAGGAAAAGTGAAAAACTCAAAGAGCAAAAAGAGGTTTTTGAGCATCTTGCCTATCATGATATCCTCACCGGGTTACCTAACCGCACTCTCTTCCATGACAGGATCGAACATGCCGTTGAAAAGGCAAAACGAAACAAAACGGAGTTTGCCGTACTGTTTTTGGATATTGACCGTTTTAAAGAGATCAATGATACCTTTGGTCATCAGATAGGTGATGGCGTTCTCAGGATCGTTGCTGACAGGCTGCATGAAGAGCTGCGTGCTCTGGACAGTATAGCCAGGTTGGGCGGAGATGAATTTACAGTTTTGGTCGAAGATTTGAACAATATTTACAGTACAGAGGATATTGCACAGAAGCTGATCCAGGTATTGAAGGACCCTATAGAGGTAAAGGGCTATAAATTTTATATTACCAACAGTATTGGTATCAGTATCTATCCGCACGATGGAGAAGATGCAGAAGTATTGCTTGAAAGTGCAGATTCTGCCATGTATGCTGCCAAGAGAGATGGCGGCAATATGCATCAGTACCACACCAGAGAGATGACAGAACAGGCATATGAAAGGGTAATGCTTGAGTCCAGTATACGACAAGCTGTGAATAATGAGGAGTTTGTTCTCCATTATCAGCCGCAGATCAACACCCAGACAGGTGAATTGATCGGAGTGGAAGCATTGGTTCGATGGCAGCAGCCGGAGATGGGAGTGGTGTTCCCGGTAAGTTTTATGCCTTTGGTAGAAGCAACAGGGCTGATTATTTCCCTGGGTGAATGGGTGCTGCATACAGCGGCTACCCAGATGACAGCATGGCAGAAAAAAGGATTTGATCCGGGACATATCGCCGTCAATCTTTCTGTAAAACAGCTTCGGGATGAAAGTATAATAGCGATGATTGAAAATGTCCTTCGTGAGACAGAGTGTAAGCCGGAGTGGATTGAATTTGAAATTACAGAAAGTTACACCATGAAGAACCCTGATCAATCCATAAAGCTTCTGAAGCGCATCAAGGAGATCGGAGTCGGGCTTGCCATCGATGATTTCGGTACGGGATTTTCTTCACTTTCATACTTGAAGCGTTTGCCTGTGGACATGCTGAAGATCGACAGGTCTTTCATTAGTGATATCCCCGGTAACCATGAAAATGAAAAACTTGTCAAAACGATCATCTCTATGTCTGAGAACCTGGGGCTTGAAGTTTTGGCTGAAGGTGTTGAAACAGAGGAGCAAAAACTCTTTTTGCAGCAGAAAGGCTGCAGCAATATTCAGGGCTATCTTTATGCCAAGCCTATGTCTGCGGATGAAATTGCCGAGATGTTCAAAACAAAAGAGCTGAGTGAAGGGTAAGGAAAGCCTTAATTGGTAGTGGTCTAAACCATAATACTAAATATCAAAAGATAGCGAAAGTGACATTTTTGTGCCAATTTGTTGTACTATAATATATCAAAAAGGAGTCAAATATGTGGAAAAGTTTTTTACTATTCAGTATGTATATTTTCTTAATGTCAATGCCTTTATCTGCCGGAGAAGAGCCGCTTGAAGCTTCTGAAGAGAGTGTTTCTCCTTACTTTATCATTATCAAGGCTATGGGGACAAAAGGTGGAACCATGCATGAAGAGGAAGCCCTTCTGGAGGGTGATCATGGCTATGGCGCCGGTATCAGTGTCGGATATCGCCTTCACCCTCGGTTTTCCATAGAACTTGAGGGAACTTACAGTCGCAATGATATCGAAAAAAGTGAAGAGCAGCACGGTGAACTGGAGTCTGAAAATGCCAGCGCAATCTACCATACTTACGCAATCCAACTAGTGTACAAGCAGCCACTTTCGGAAGGGTTCATTCTTTTTGGCAAACTTGGATATGAAGTGGAGAATGAGAAGGTTTCATCCCATGATATTGATGAAACAAAGTATGGTATGGATTATGCTTTCGGTATCGGATATGAGTTGGATGAACATTATGCAGTAGTGGCAGAATATGCGAACTCATCGATCGGCGGACTTCGAGGGCCTGCTTATTTTTTAGGCATAGAGTATGTGTTCTAGATTTCCCACAAGAGGTCGATCAAATTATTAAAAATTGGAAGAATGAATGAAGAGAGTTAATATATTGTCGATCCTGATCCAAAAACTGAATAAGCGCGTCAAAAGTCTCAGTAAGAGCCTCTATATCGAATCGCCTTATTTTATCCCGAGAAATCGTGGTACTGCCACCTTGGTCGCACTGCAAAACAAGGGTGTAAATGTTCGCATCCTTACCAATTCACTCAGTTCCAACGATGTCCTGCCGGCTCACGCAGGCTATGAGAGATACAGGGAAAAACTTGTCCAAAACGGTATCGGAATGTATGAGTTGCGTCCGGATGCAGGACAAAGTAAAATTATCAATGAAGAAACATCTGGCGGCACGACCAAGTCTGGATTGCATGCAAAAACGATTGTATTTGACGGAGAAAAGGTAGTGATATGAATTTTGAAAATTTTGGAGAGTGGATCCTCATATTTTTAAACAGCCATGCGGCAATAGCATTTTTTCTGGTGCTTGGTATAGGCTATCTCATCGGCAATATCCGTATAGGAAGTTTTTCGCTCGGCTCTGTAGCAGGAGTGCTTTTTGCGGGATTGATCTTTGGATATTTCGGATTCCGTATCACCCCTGCCGCACAAATGACGGGCTTTGCCCTCTTTATTTTTTCAGTCGGGTATCAGGCCGGCCCGGGATTTGTGGCTGTTTTGAAACAGGATGGACTCAAGTATTTTCTACTCTCGATTGTAGTAGCTGTCACGGGGTTTTTCATCGCTGCACTCTGGGCGAATATGCTCTCTCTGCCACCGGGAATGTCGGCGGGACTATTGGCAGGTGGACTGACCAGCTCCCCGACACTGGCAGCTGCCCAGGATGCAGTACAAGCCGGTTCTGTCAGGTTGGCTGAAGGCTGGAGTAAAGACCAGATCATTGACAACATTGCCATGGGATATGCCGTCACCTATATCTTTGGCTTGGTCGGTTTGATCTCTATGATCAAGTTTTTACCTAAACTGTTGAAAATAGATCTGGTCAAAGAGGCAGAAGATTTTGAAATAACCAGGCAGGAGAGTACCTCCCTGCCGGAAAATGTTGTCCTCAGGACTTATCGCATCACAAACCCGGAGATCAGGAATATGAGCCTGGAGGAGTTGAGAGATCAGTATTGGGACAAGACATCTGTGGTCAAGGTCAAACGAGACGAAAACTTTTTCCCTGTAGACGAGGAGGGTTTGGAGCCGGGAGATATCATTGAAGTGCTGGGACCGCGTAAATATTTTACGGATACACTTTCTAAAATAGGGGAAGAGATTTCACCTGAGTGGAAGGGTGAGGATGTTCAGGACACAGCACAGATCATTGTTAACAACAGCAGCTTAGCCGGTCTTACACTAGCTGAGATCGCGATACATAGGAGATTTGGCCTTTTGCTGATGGAGATCAGAAGAAATGGTAAACATATCGACCATGATGAGACGGTTCGTTTGGAAACAGGCGATGTCCTGACTGTGATCGGATCTCCTCATCAGATAGAAGCGATGGGTGAGTATATGGGACAGGTCGAACGTGCCGGAGTCGAGACAGATATGATCACGCTTTCCTTTGGTATCGTCATTGGATTGCTGATCGGGTCATTGTCTGTGACCGTCGGCGGGCTTTCGATCGGGCTGGGATCTGCCGGAGGCCTGTTGGTGGCAGGGCTTTTTGTCGGATACCGAAGAAGTATCAAGCCGACTTTTGGGCAGCTTCCCGAAGCCACACGATGGTTTCTGATGGAGTTTGGCCTTTTGCTTTTTATGGCAGGTGTCGGTATGCGTGCCGGAAGCGGTATCATCGAGACGCTGCAGCAAAACGGATTGGTATTGGTGGCAGCGGGTATCTGCGTGACGATCATCCCGATCCTCGTCGGTTATGCAGTGGGCCATAAAATCCTCAGGATCTCACCCGCGCTGATCTTCGGTGCCATCACCGGTGCGATGACGAGCGGTGCTGCATTGAGTGTCGTGATCAAAGAGGCAAAAAGCCCTGTGCCGGCACTGGGGTATACCGGTACCTATGCCTTTGCCAATGTACTATTGGTCATTGCGGGTAGTTTGATCATGATTTTTTGATCTCTCCAGTCTCTTCCACTTGGCTCGCCTGATGGAGCATCATTGTAGGATAGGCAAACTCAAGGTTGTTCCTGGTAAGGATATCCTCTATCTTGTACATGACATCCTCTTTGACTCTGAGCCACTCCGCCCAATCCACAGTACGACTGAAACAGTAGATCAAAATATTGATACTGGAATCTGCAAATTCATCCATATAAACCAGTGTCGTATTTTTGACACCCTTGTAATCCTCTGTGGAAACCAGTCTTGCTCTCCTTCCTGCACTGTAGCCCGAGGTCGTTTTCTGGGCGATATCGGGATTGTTTTTGAGCATCTCTCTGATATCATCTATCGCTTTTTTTATATCACCAAAGTCAGATTCATATGTCACACCGACACTCATCTTGATACGCCGTCCTATGCTTCTCCTGCTCCAGTTTGTGACGGCGGTATCTGATAGATTGAAGTTTGGGATCGAGATGAGGGCATTGTCAAAGGTTCGTATGGTTGTAGCCCGCAGACCGATCTCCACTACCGTACCATTGACATCTTTTGTTTCGATCCAGTCACCCTGCTCGAAGACATCTCCGAGAAGGATGGATATCGAGCCGAAGACATTGGCGATACTGTCTTTTGCTGCGAAAGCGACAGCCGCACCCGCAATACCGAGACCGGAAAGCAGTGCAGTGAGGTTGACACCGGCAATTTTGAGGATAGCGATAATGGCTACAATGATGATCGCACCGTGAATCACTTTGATAGTCAGGTTGATCACTTCATTTCTGAGTACTTTACTCTTTTTCATTCTCTCTATCTTCAAGTATGCGACTGTGTCGGTGATCCGATACAACAGTAGCGAAATGAGAATGACATAAAGTACGGCAAAGAGTTTGCTGATATTGATGCTTTGACTGTCAAAACCCAGAAAAACCACCAGTGTAAAATGGATGACGATCAATGAAGTGATTATAGTAAATATTTTTATGATATGAGTATGAATATATTTTATATCCTCATCTTTGAGGTTGTGATGATGCAAGTAATAATTGATAAGGAAGTTTATGATGTATTGAAGAACAATAGTAAAAACAATCATGCTCAAAACCAGGATGAGTTTAGCTGAATCTAAATTAAGAGAAGAGAGATAGGTATTGAGCTTCTGCCCAAAAGGGGACGAATTGATTTGATTGACAAAAAACAAGAATTTAGAATCTGATATACGGGCTGTACGGTAAATGAGAGAACTGTTCTCTACCAGTTCCGAACTGAAGGTGCTGGCTACATTTTCCAGATAACTTAGATTTTGAATCGCTGAATGAAGGGACTGGACAATAGGACTGGATAGGTTTTGGTCAGCAGAAAGATACTTACTTTTATCCAATGGATTATAGGTTGAAAAAAACTCTTCAATAATCTCATTGACCTTGTCTTTGAAAAATGTTTTTGAGTTGCTATCAGTCTGCAGCAGTATATCATTAAGTGTGTTTCTGATGGAATTTCGCATAGAATAGCCTTTCAGCAGAAGGTCATCACGCATTGCTGCATTGGTATTGCCTTCATATTTGTTGCTGTTCATGCGAATTTGCAGTCTATTCATTTCATCACGATAGGGATTGTTTTGTTTCAGGTTTTTCTTTTTGTCAGTGGCGTATTGCAGAAAAAAATTTTGATAATCACCCCCCTGCTTTTTTTTGATTTTAACCTTATCATCCAGAGAGAGGTTTTGATCAAAAAATTTGGCTTCAACCTTGATCTGTTTATCGATAAAATCATCAAAAGTGTTGCCGCTGTCATTGGCTAAAAGAAATGAAGCAGAGAACAGGAGGAGGAATAATATGATTTTTTTCAAAAGGAACCTTTGGTTTTGATGCGAAAGTATATACTAAAGAAGTAAACAGGTAACTAATAAATGGGAATGACAAAATGATGACAGTTTGACTCGGTATAATAAAACAGGATTTTTAAAACTAATATAAAGGACAATTATGAAATTATCACAAAAACTTCTCTGCACGGCAGCGGCAACCCTGCTGCATGGCACCACGAGTCTCATGGCAGCTGATCCAAGTCCATCTGAGATTGTCAATAAGGCTTACCTATACATTGGTTCAATGGATAAATATGCTTTTGATGCAGTCGTCACCAATGATGATGTCCAGGATGGAAAGAACGTGATATTTACTCACAGGGTCTCAGTCAAAGTCGATAGGCCGGACAAATTACGTGTAGATACCAAAGGCGATATCAAAGACAGAAGCAGCTATATCAATGATGGTCTCTTTACGATGATCGATCATGGTTTTGGCTACTATGGACAGCTTAAAACAGACAAGGGTATCGATGGTACTCTTGATACTATTTTTGAAAAGTATGGTATCAAGGCACCTCTGGCCCAACTGATCTATAGCGATATGGATAAACGGGTAAGATTTTCCAAAAGAAAAAACTTCGGTACCGTGACCCTTGGAGATACAGAGTGTGACTATTTAGCCTTCAGTGACAGGGCAAAAGAAGTCCATGTCTGGATCGCAAAGGGTGATAAGCCATTGGTTAAACGATATATCATCATCGACAAGATGACCAAAGGCCATCCCAGAAGCGTCACGACACTCAAGTGGAAGAGCGGTTCAGGTATCTCCGATAGCGACTTTGTCTTCAAGGCTCCCAAGGATGCATCGAAGATTTCAATCCAGAGTGCAAACTGAGAAGGGGAATAGAGATGAAAAAGAAAAATATATATTTAGTGAAATTTACAGCAGTCGCCATGGTGATGGGGTTCTTTTCTCCTTCGGTCACTGTCCAGACAGAGTCTGTCCAAGCAGGTTCGCATAAAACCGGTACCTATAAAACTGCGCCTTTACAGCTGAACTTTTCTCTCCTGAATAGGGTAGAGGCAAGAGGTGGCAGGGGTGGTGGTGCCAGAAGAGGCGGTGGAGGCGCACATCGTTCAGGTGGTGCTCGTCGTTCAGGAGGTGCACATCGTTCACGCCCTGCAACACGCCCTGCAAGCAGGAATCGAGGCACAAACAAAAACGTGAATAGAAATAAAAACGTGAACAGAAATAAAAATGTGAACAGAAATGTGAACAGAAACGTAAACAGAAACGTGAACAGAAATGTACATGTCAGTTCAAGTAGATATTATGGCAGTGTTCATCGTAGCAGTGGCTATTATCGTGGCGGCGGATATTATCGTGGCGGACGTTATTATCCTGTTGCGAATTTCACATTTGGCATGCTCACTGGTTTAGCAATTGGTTCAATCGTATCTTCCTCATCTATGTCCTCGAGCTGTTCATCAGTTAACGTAAATGGAGTAACCTATAGAAATTGTGATGGAACTTATTTTGAACCATTCTATGAAGGTGATTCACTTTCATACAGGGCTGTTAATTCTCCGTATTGATCACTAAAGCTTTAAGAGGCGGGTAACTTTACCAACCTCTTTTAAAGTACTCTTTGAAGTGTTTCTGAGGGTGTTCCTCCAAAATTTAACAAACTTGACTCTTATCACTCTTATTTTATGTTATACTCTATACTTATAAAACTATTACAAAGGATAAAAGATGAAGAGAAATAGTGCAAAATTTCTTGTGGCCTTGAGCCTTGGTGTCGCTGCAGCTGTTGCAATTCCAACGCAAGTCATGGCTAAGAAACCAAACATTCTGGTAATGTGGGGAGATGATGTTGGATACTCTAACGCCAGTGTTTACAACCAAGGTATGATGGGGTATCAAACACCTAATATAGACAGTATTGCAAAGGATGGAGCACTATTTACAGATATGTACGCTCAACAGACTTGTA
>JAYEND010000016.1:0-10332 GCA_034721895.1 Campylobacterota bacterium
GTATCTTTGCAGAGGGTGCATTTACACAAGCTTTTATGCCTTCTTTTGTAGCTTCTCGTCATAAAGGGGTCTTTGCAACAGCGATCTTTTTAAGATTTTTACTCTTTTTAATGGCTATCTCACTACTTATCACTTTTTTTCCTGAACCCATTACTAAACTCTTGGCTTGGGGTTGGGACAGTGAACTTATAGGCAAGACTGCACCTATGACTGCCATAAACTTTTGGTACTTAGACCTCATTTTTATCGTCACTTTTTTAGCCACACTGCTTCAATACAAAAACCATTTTGCCACCACTGCCATGTCAACGGCTCTACTCAATATTTCTATGATAGGGGCACTCTACATCTATATGAAAGATGATCCGAAAACAGTGGCCTACGCACTTAGCTATGCTGTACTTATCGGTGGAGCGCTACAGGTCGTTGCCCATATCATCGCAGTGAAGAAATTTAACCTGCACAAACTCCTTATAGGCGGATGGAAATACCGGAACAATAAGGATGTCAAGGATGAGGAGAAACACTTTCAGTCACTCTTTTTACCCGGAATATTGGGAAATTCCACCCCTCAAATCTCTGCTTTTATCGATACTATTTTGGCAACATTTTTGATGACAGGTTCAGTCTCCTACCTTTTTTATGCCAACCGTGTCTTTCAGCTTCCGCTTGCCATCATCGCCATCGCCACAGCTACGGTACTCTTCCCCTCTGTCTCCAAAGCACTCAAAAACGGCCAGGAAGAGAAAGCCTATGCCAATCTCAACCAGGCCTTTTGGCTTCTTGTGTTTTTGCTGGGTGCTGCTATGGTTGGGGGTATTGTACTGGCTGAACCTATCGTTTGGCTGCTTTTTGAGAGAGGAAAATTTACACAGGTTCAAACATTGGAGACGGTAAGCGTACTACAAATGTATATGGTAGGACTGCTTCCTTTCGGACTGGCGAAACTCTTTTCTCTCTTCCTCTATGCTTCACACAGGCACTTGAAAGCAGCGAAAATAGCTGTCTATTCACTAGTCACTTCTGTCACGGCTTCTCTGATACTCATGCATCCCCTTGGCGCTTCCGGACTTGCACTGGCAGGCAGCATTGGAGGCTGGGTACTCTTCGTCTTCACCGTACGTGAAGTAGGATCAGATAAATTCTGGGAGATGGTCAAGTCGAAGAAATCTCTTTATTTTCTTTTGGGCATGATAGGGTTTGCATTTTTCTTATATTGGGCGAATGGTTTGCTGATGGGATATATTCGGTAAAAGTTCTTGGATATTGAAATACTCCTCGTTTCCATCGGAACAAGGAGAAAACGAAAAAACAAAGACAGAGAGCAGATGCTCAGAGATGCCAAGGAAAAATAAACTATAATTTTAAAAAGGAATTTTAGATGAAAAAAATTGTTATTCTGCTACTCATAACCACAGGACTTTTGGCAGAGAACAACACAACCCATGAAGGTTTTGCAAGAGTACATGCCAAGTACAAAAGTGATGCCTGTGATATTGCCAAGAAAAAGGCGAGAGAGACGTTTGAAATCATTGAGATGAATCCAGGATGCCGATGCGAACGAACTGATGGTTATGAATGGATGTGCGACGCAGTATTTACTTACACGAAAGAGAAATAGAGACCAAAATGCCCACTATAGCCTTCAGCAACTTAGCTATCATGCTTTTGCCTCTTATAGTGGTAGGGTATTTCTATTCCAAGTGGGCAGATGAACCGTATGAAATAGCATGGGCAACCCTGCGTATGATCGTGCAGTTGCTGATGATAGGATTTGTGCTGACTTATCTTTTCAGCATCAACTCATGGCTATTGGGTGCAGCAGTAATACTCTTTATGACTATCGTTGCATCCTGGATTGTTATGCGAAGTACAGTCGATAAAAGTTGGGCACATTTTTTTCAAATCCTCATAGTCATATTCGTAGCCGGAACAATCAATTTGTTACTGGTATTGTATGCGGTCATGCAGCTTGACCCGCTCTATCAGCCGAAATTTATGATTCCCATCGCCGGGATGATCTACGCCAATGCTATGAATGTATTGGCACTCTTCATAGAACGTTTGGAATCTGAATTGAAAGATCATGAGTATGAGATTGCCCGATCCATAGCTTTTAAAGCGGCAATGATCCCGCAAATTAACACTTTTTTGGCAGTAGGCCTGGTTTCACTGCCAGGCATGATGACCGGACAAATTCTTTCCGGAGTCGATCCTCTGATTGCTGTACGTTATCAGATCGTTGTAATGGCAATGGTCCTAGGAAGTGCGGGGATAAGTATTATCTTTTATTGTATTCTAGTGCAGCGCCAAAGAACTAAGTGGAAGCCCTAAGTGCAGACTTGACATTGAAACCACAGAGTTATCACCAAATAGGATATTATCACCGCACCAACTAAAGAAAACTATATAAAATTTTATAGAATGTATTTTCTGAATTTGAGAATAGAAGAGAAAACAGAATGAAAAAAATCATATATTACATTATTATACTGCTTATCCTGATAGGGGGATATTTGGCTTATATAAATGGCTCGAAAATTTACCCATTTTATATGCAGTTAACGCAAAATCACGTTGGGATTGCTGTTGACCTTCAGGACCCAACTCAAAAAGAAGCACATTTTGTAGGAGCTTCAAAGTGTGTAGAGTGTCATAAAGATAATCATACTGCCTGGAAAAACTCACGTCATCCCAAGATGATCCAGGACTTTCAAAAAGACCCATCAGTCGCTGTAGCCGACTTTTCCCAATTACCAGATGATGCAAATTTTGCCTTGAAAGATACGGTTTATACTGTAGGCGGAAAATTTAAACAGCGTTATATGATGAGAAAAGATATCAACGGCAGCGAAGATTATGTCTTGGGAAACTATCAGTGGAATACACAAACAAACAGATGGCAGAAATTCAAACCATGGAAATACTGGTATAAAGATGCTTACCCTCATGATAATGAAAAACTTCCAACCTCAAGAGCCTGTGACGGGTGTCATTTTACAGGTTTTATGTCAAGAGAAAAAAGAGTTGATGTCGGAATCGCCTGTGAGTCCTGTCATGGGCCTGCTTCCAGACATGTTGAAGACCCGAAATCAAAGGTCTATAAAGCTTCCCTCAGTGACCCTGTCAGGCAAAATGAAGTCTGTCTTCAGTGTCATATGCGAAACAGAGATAAACGTCTGGAAAATCAGAACATGAGCGAGATCTATGGAGACGCAAGAGATTTTCCTTTTGGATATGAGGCAGGTAAACCATTAAGTAAATATAAGATGGTGGCTCCTTTTGTACCTGGACATGAAACAAAAGAGTTCTATGCCAATGGAGCGGCAAAGAAGAACCGTACGCAGGGAAATGAATTTGTTCATTCTATGAAAGGAAAACATGGGATTACCTGCATCAATTGCCATGATCCTCATACCTTGCAGCCTACCGCTGAAAAAAACAGAGGCAATGATCTATGTATGAAGTGCCACACCTTTGGCTCTATTATCGGACCGCATCAGGAATCTTTGGAAAAACACACACGCCACAAAGCTGACTCAAAAGGCTCGCTTTGTGTTGAGTGTCATATGCCTAAAGTGGGTAGACATACCGGCAAATCACCTCTTACGGCCAGAAGCCATCTTTTTGGATTTACTACACCTGACGAGACCATAAAATACAAGATGCCGCATGATACCAATGCCTGCTACTCCTGCCATAAAAATGACAGAGATATGAAAACACTTCAAAATGATCTGGAAAAATGGGGAATGGTGAGCTGGGATAAACGCTAATCTCCCCTTGCTCCGCATCTCCTCCAAACCGCGCAAGAACTTATTGCTTTTGGAAGTGGAAACTTTAGTTCCACCGAATATATGCATAAAAATATACTTTTTACACTGTGAGAAGCATAAATTGCTAACAAACATAAACTTTTTAAATCGAATAACCTTATGTGGGACTGCACCTAAAGGTATACACTTCGATAAAGTCTCCACTCCCAGTAGGTTCTTGCGCAGTCTCTTCCAAGGTGGAATATGACTTGCTGTGGCAATAAAGTGAAAATAAACTATAATTAACCCAAGTCATATCGGTTACACCTCGGGGCAGATCAGAACCGGAAAGTACCACCCAGGAACGAGCGAAAGATAAAAAAGGAGATGACTAATTTATGAGCGAACAACACCCCAATAACCCATTGCACGGCATTACCTTGGAGCAAATCATCAATAGCCTGGTTGATCATTATGGATGGAATGAGTTAGGCAAACACATCAACATCAAATGCTTCAATAATAACCCCTCGGTCAAATCCTGCCTGAAATTCCTGAGAAAGACACCCTGGGCAAGGACAAAAGTTGAAGCTTTATACATTGCAATGCGTTGAGATGAATCCAGGATGCCGATATGAACGGACCGATGGACGAGAGTGGATATATGGCGCAGTATTTGTTTATAGAAAAGAGAAATAATAGCTTTTTAATCAGGAGTATCCCCCCGAAAACCCGGGAGACTGTCGGACTCCTAGAAATAGTTGACTATTTCCTCTTTGCTGCAGGGTTTTCCGATCAGATAACCCTGAATCTCGTGACAGCCGGCTTCAAGGAGAAAACCTCTCTGCTCTACTGTTTCCACCCCTTCGGCAATTACTGAAATATTTAAACTTTCCGCCAGTGTGATAATCGTCTTGACAATCGCTACATCCTTTGAATCCTTAGGAATATTCTGAACAAAACTTTTGTCTATTTTTAATTTATCGACCGGGAAATGCTTGAGATATGCCAATGAAGAATAGCCCGTTCCAAAATCATCGATAGCAATCTCTATACCAAGATCGCTGATCTCCTGAAGTATTTCCATTGCCTGGAGATGGTTTTCCATGATCTGATTTTCCCGAATCTCCAGAATCATCCATTCTGCTTTAAATCCTGTTTCAATCAGCAATTCTTTGATGAAGGAAATAAAATCTTTTTGGTAAAGCTGCCTGATCGCAAGATTGAGTGATATTTTTCCGGGAAGATAACCCAAATCATGCCATTCAACCATTTGCCGCATTGCCTGAGCCATCTCCCAGCGATCGAGCTGGACGATCATGCCTGTTTTCTCTGCAATATTGATAAAATTTTCCGGCAGCAGGAAACCTTTTGACGGATGCTTCCACCTGATCAAGGCTTCAATGCCCACTATTCTGTTCTCACTGCTGTCAATCTGTGGTTGGTAATAGACTACAAACTCCTTTCTGAGCAAAGCATCATGTAATTCATTTTCCAACATTACATTGCTGATCGCATTCTCAGTCATCTCCGGAAAGTAGAATTCCAATCTATTTCGCCCTTTGTTTTTTGCATAATACATCGCCGTATCGGCATTTCTGATCAGAATCTTGGGGTCTTCTCCATCTTTGGGATAGACACTGATACCAATACTGGCCGAGAGATAGTAATACTGATTATTGACTATGATCGGATCATTGAAAAGGTCAAGGATCTTTTGTGCATATATTTTGCTCTGCCCATACCCATCATCATCCTGAACAAGAATTACAAATTCATCTCCGCCGAAACGTGCAAATGTTTCAGTGCCGGTCAGTCTCTCTTTTAGCATTTTGGTTACCGCTATCAAGACACTGTCACCGACATCATGCCCAAAAGAGTCATTTATCCCTTTGAAGGAGTCCAGATCCAGATAGAAGATGGCAAAGTGTTGAGACGAATCCTTCTGTGAAGCCTCGATCATTTCACTCAGTTTTTCGACAAACAACTTCCGGTTCGGCAATCCTGTCAACATATCATGGTTTGCCTGATAATTCAGGATCTCATACTGCTGCAGCAATTCATTATGACGTTTCTCCTCTTCTGTACGGTCAACGATATTGGCCACAATGACAAAATCATCATGTATAATCTCCACACCAAATGAGATTTGAATTGGAAAGATATCTCCATTTTTCCGTTTAGCCTGGAAAAAGTGTTCTTTTCCTATCGCCCCGCTGAACTTCTGTGTTTGCACAAAATGGTTGAGAGCCTCTTCATGCCTGTTGAAATAGAATTCCGGAATAATCAACTGCAAAGAGTCTCTTCCCAGCATCTCCTCTTTTGAATATCCAAATACCTGTTCCGCTTTTTTGTTATAGATGACCACCTTATGATATTTATTGATGGAGATGATGGCATTATTGCTTGATTCAATGACAGTACGGAGAAAGAGTCTGTTTGATTTGAGCTCTTCAATAGCATCATCCAGATAACGATGATGAGGCCTCTCCATATCCATTCCGCAATTAAGGGCTTTCAGCTGCTCTATGATCTCAGGAATATATTCTCTGGTGATAACAGAGCCAAATTGAGGCGCAATCAGATCGAGATCAAGTGCTTCGAGCTTTCTCAAACTATAGTTCTGTATATTTTTGCTGGGCATATACTGCAGATGATACTCTTTGGCCAGATCAAAATAGGCATCGTCGCAGTAAAGATTCCAGCGTTTGCTGAAGCCGCCAAAAAGGTTGCTGCTGAAAAGCAGTTTTCCTTTTTTGAAGTAAGTGACAAATGCCCCGGGAGAAGGAGAATATGGTGTCGTGTAAAAATCGAGTTCAAGACCATTTTCAGCGACAAGTCTGAAATCATTTTTATCTATTTCATAATAAGAGGATGTCGTCACATAGTGCCTGAAAAATTCTGTCATTTTACTATGGGTGATGATCTGGAGGTCACTCCTCCCTATTCTCTTTTCCATGCTGGAGATTGAAGCACTATGACTGGGATTGAAATCATGCAGAATTAGAAATTTAATCTGATTCATTGGAATGATCGATTTAATCTTCTCTACAACACAATCAAACCCCAGCATGGAACCAGGGTCTATCAGGATCGACTCATCTCCATTTTTAATAAGATAAACAAGAGAATGGAATGGCTCGTTTTTTAAATAACACCCAACCCAAAAGATATTTTTAGCGATTTCCGCTGCTTTATCAAATTTAATCATATTTATTCCAAATATCAAGGTTTTATTTAGCCAGTGGCGTATATAGATTATAATTACATAAAATAACTTAAGGATACCCCTAAAAATATATTTTTTAATATTTTTTTAGGTATACTCTTGAAGTTAGAACACCATTACCATCAAAAGGTTAATCACATGCTTATCTATGACAGCGTACAAAAAACAAAACTCCCATTTAAGCCTCTCAGAGAGGGCGAAGTCTCGATCTATGTCTGCGGGCCCACCGTCTATGATGATGCTCATCTCGGTCATGCAAGAAGTTCACTCTGTTTTGACCTGCTTGCCCGTACACTTCGCGTTCTTGGCAACAAAGTCACCCTGGCCAAAAACTTTACCGACGTTGACGACAAGATCATTAAAAAGATAGAGGAGACGGGCAAAAGTATGCAGGAGATCACCGACTACTACATCGACCGCTACCTCGAAGAGATGGGTGCTTTGAATGTACAGCGCGCCGATATAGAGCCCAAAGCGACAGAAACCATGGATGCCATCCAGGCGATGATACAAAACCTCATCGACAAGGAATTTGCCTATCGTGTCAGTAGCGGTGATGTCTATTTTGATACGTCGAAGGACCCATATTACGGAAATATCTCACACCGTGTCAGTGACGACGAAGAGTCACAGAGTCGGGTTGAGCATGCAGATGAGAAAAAAAATCCCAAAGATTTTGCTCTCTGGAAAGCTTGCAGGGAGAAAGATGATATCTGCTTCGATACACCATTCAGTTCAGGCCGTCCCGGCTGGCATATCGAGTGTTCCGCTATGATCGAAAAACATTTTCACGGTACTGACGAATACTCTATCGATATTCATGGAGGCGGGGCAGATTTACTATTCCCTCACCACGAGAACGAAGCGGCTCAGAGCCGATGTGCCACAGGGCATGAACTGGCCAAGTACTGGATGCATAACGGCTTTGTGCAAATCAATGGAGAGAAGATGAGCAAATCTCTGGGTAACAGTTTCTTCCTCAAGGATGCTCTGAAGGTTTATGACGGAGAAATCCTGAGATACTACCTCATATCAGTTCACTACCGAAATGACTTCAACTTCAATGAAGAAGATCTGCTCACAGCCAAGAAACGACTGGATAAACTTTACCGGCTTAAGAAACGGATCATCCCAGGCAATGCTTCAGCTCCATCCAAAGCATTTAAGACAGCTCTCCTCGATGCCATGTCAGATGACCTGAATATCTCTATTGCCCTCTCTGTCATCGATGAGATGGTTGCTGAAACCAATGAAAAACTCGATGCCAATCCAAAGGATAAAGCTCTCAAAAAAGAGACACTTGCGAA
Source organism: Campylobacterota bacterium (assembly GCA_034721895.1). Taxonomy (GTDB): domain Bacteria; phylum Campylobacterota; class Campylobacteria; order Campylobacterales; family Sulfurovaceae; genus SZUA-451. The sequence goes on from JAYEND010000016.1 coordinate 8,292, forward strand.
TATCGAATTGATCGATAAAGTATTGGGTTTTGGGGCCAGAGACCCCTTTGAGTACTTCCAGATCGGTATCGATTCGGAGCTCAAAACAGAGATAGAAAAGCTTATTGCTGAGCGCATCGAAGCTAAAAAAGCCAAAGATTTTTCTACCTCCGATAGTATACGGGATAAACTGACCGCCATGGGAATCGCCATCATGGATACTGCAGAGGGAACTGTATGGGAAAAAATATGATATTATATGATATGATACGTAAATAACTTTTTGGTCAAGGGGAACTTTTATGAAAAACTATCTTTTATCACTCATTCTCATCTTCGCTCTCTTCTCTGCAGAGCTTTTTGCCTATGATCCTGCCTCTACACAAATGCATGTCAAGGATCTTGAGATAGAAGATGTTGAGCAATTCCCTTTTATCGGGATCACTGGAAGCTACTCAGATCCACTCGAAGAGAAAGGAGTATTTGGTGTTCGAGCGGGTATGCAAAATAATGTGTGGAGAACGATATTTACCTATGAAGACAATTTCGGGGATTACCAAGCCTTTCTGGTAGAAGTAGATCGTACCCTTGTGGCTGGACTCTTTGGCAATAGAGGCCGTATCTATCTGGGTGCATCGGGGGGATGGCTACGCTACAATGCTGATCTGCCCGACCAGCCGGAAGACGGAAATGGAACCATAGCTGTAGTTATACCCTCTGATATCGATGATCCGGATCTTTTGCAAACATCAGACGGATATTCCTACGGCATAAATATTGGCTTTATGTACTATCTTAGTGAACAGGCGGATCTAAGTATCGGCTATCGCTATCTATTCGTCAATGATATCAATAAATTTGATTATATTCAGGGCCCGGATATCTCCCTGCACTACTTCTTTTAGGGGTACACTTCAGAGTTGTGCTGCTAACCGCTCCTAATCTTTTTTCGATATAATACCCTACTAATTTTTGGGAGCACTTCAGTGTCACTATTTACCTATGAAAATATCAAAAAAATGCTTTTTAAACTCGATCCGGAAACAGCTCATACTATTGCCGGGGTCGGACTAAGGAGCCTTGCACACTGTACACCTCTCATGCGGCACTTCAAAGAGGAGAACTTTGTCTCCCATCCAATGCTCAGTCAGGAGTTCTGGGGAACAACCTTTCAGAACCCTGTAGGACTGGGTGCCGGTTTTGACAAAAATGGTCAGTATATCCTCCCTATGCCGACTTTGGGATTTGGATTTACCGAGATCGGTACTGTCACACCCAAACCTCAGGATGGCAATGAAAAACCGAGACTCTTTCGTCTCATCGAGGATCAATCGATCCAAAATGCCATGGGCTTCAACAACAAGGGTAGCTACTACATGCTTCAGCGTCTCAAAAAGCTCTACTTTTTTGACTACCCAATCGGGATCAATATCGGAAAGAACAAGGTTACGCCTGAGAACGAGGCACTCAATGACTATGAAACACTTCTGAGAGCATTCAAAGACTACGGTCACTATGTCGTCATCAATATCTCTTCTCCCAACACACCAGGCCTGAGAGATCTGCAGAACGAAACCTTCATTACTGCACTTTTTGAAATGGCACAAGCCATTACCGACAAACCCATCTTGCTCAAAATCGCTCCAGACATGAGTCCCGAAGATGCCATTGTTATCTGTCAAGTGGCGATTGATGCCGGCGCCAGTGGGATTATCGCCACCAATACGACGATCGACTACTCACTGACACCACATGCCAAAGATTTCGGCGGGATCAGCGGCGCTCTGCTGAAAGAGAAAAGCTACACCCTTTTCAAGGCTTTGGCAAAAGAGCTTTATGGCAAAACACTGCTGATCTCTGTTGGAGGTATCGACTCTGCTGAAGAGGCCTATCGCCGTATCAAAGCCGGTGCTTCACTCGTACAGGTTTACAGCATGCTGATCTACAAGGGTCCGTCTCTCATCAAAGATATAAACGAAGGTCTGGTCAAACTGCTCAAGCAGGATGGCTACAGCCACATCAGCGAAGCAATCGGGGCAGACATCAGAAATTAGAAATTTTG